>JAAZBP010000050.1 GCA_012513715.1 Thermoproteota archaeon
CCGAAGCCATTGTTTTTTTAACAGAACCTGAAATTCCCAGTCCGCTTGCCGCTTTTTCTCCTATTGTTGTGTTTCTGAAATCAAAACTTTTCTGTCCAACTTTTAATCCTGCGTTTCTAAGGGTTCCTCCAACAAGACCCCTAAAACCACCCTTCTTTTCCATATTGGTTAAGGTCTCTGACCTTGCCATTCTAGCCCCCATTGCACCAACTGTTCCTCTCATGGCCATAGCGGCACCTCCTGTGGCCAGCCCTATCGTTGTTCCGGCAATTTTATTTCCCATATCTGATACAAACTTACCGGCTTGCCCAGACATTGAAATAGCGATATCTTTAGTTTTCATTAAGAGCACAGACAAGAACAAGAACGGAATTAGAATTCTTAAGACAAACTCAAATCCAGTTGGGCTTCGGTAGGCATCAGTTATACCCAAACCTGAATCCAGGAAGGTGATAATTATATATAAAAAGAAACAAAAGATAGGGGCCACGAAAGCCATTGAGGCAGTTTCTTTTAACCAGTTTTTAAAACCTATGAATTTTAGATTCTCTAATTCTGGAGTGGTGTGACTAAAGAAAGCAATTGGAGATAAAATCATTGCTAGCCACAACATAACCACACGGGCGATAAAAACAAAAGTTAGATTAAAGAAGACGACAATTCCAATAATACAAATAGCTGCGGTTAAAAAACAAATTATAACAAAAGTTCCTAACCCCACGGGGATATCATTGCTCACCTGTTCCGCCCTAGAAACAGTTGAGCCAATGTTTTGATCTCTTTCGGCTTCAGTTAAGGCTTCTGTTATGTTTTCGCTTTTTTCTCCCAAATACCCTATGTTTCCACTTTGGGTTAAAAGACTGACGGGGTTTACTTTCTGAACTAAAACCTCAGAAAATTTAATCTCTCCAGCCGAACCTAGAGTTGCGTCGGCCCCACTGCTGGATTTAAAACTAATTGTTTCAGAGTTATAAAAGACTCGAGATAAAATATTAGACGCATCAATAATTAGACGAGTGGCGAAAAGACTGAAGTTTATTAAAAGCCCGATTATAATAACATTAATAATTAAACTTTTTGGATCGCTCTTACCACTACCGAGACCAAGCACAACTTTAAAAGCAATATAGAGGAGGATAAAAATAAAGAATAAATTACAAATATCTCGAACGATTCCCCAACCCTCAACCACAAAGACAGAGCGATATGACTTATCATCAAGTGAATACATTAAAGTAAAATCAAGGGCTTTTCCGGTAAGCCCAAAAAGAAAAGCAACTGGTTTGAATATTATTGTGTAAGCAAACTCAGCAAAACAACCCCTTAAGTTTCCCACATTACAATTAAAAGCATCGTCGTCATAATATGTCTGAGATTTATACATTTCTTCATCAGAGATATTTCCAGAAGCCCCAAGGTTATCTGTGTTGATATCTTGGATTATTTCATCATCTCCTTTTTGGGCTGTAGTTTTTACTTCAAAAAAATCAGTAGAATATAAAGGATTCTTATCCTCATATTCCGTCCACCCAGAGGCATAGGAGTCGTCCACAAGGGTCCTCATTCTTTCTCTTGTAGACCTTATTAATTCTATTTTTACATAATAAGTGGTATCTTTTTTTAACCCTGTAAATTTTTCTTGAAAAACTTCCCCTTCAAAATTTGTATAACTAAAAGCACCCCAATTTCTAAGTTCAACATCTTTTTGTTTTTTCTTAGTATCTGTGTCTCCTTCATAAAGTAAAACTCTCAATTTAAATTTTGCTTCCGCTGTATAATTTAAACGCTCTGAAACTATCGATGTATCTGTGATGTTTCCACTAACAGTAAAATTAAAAGTAATTGAATTATGATCAGACACAGCTTGCCCTTTATCTATTTGAAATTCATAGACAGCTGATGCTGTATTTTTCTCAAAAGTTACTCCGGCTCCTTTTTTACCTATCCCCACCGAAAATGGCGCGAAAAATTGCACAATAATCGTCAGTATGAAAATGTAAGGAAGTATTTTTTTCATTTATCTTTTAATTAAAAACAATTTACCAAACATTTAAAAGGATCTCGTATTCTCTCAAATCGGTTTTATTATCTGTTATCCACTTACAACCAGTGTAGTAATATCGTTCCCCCTTAAACCAGTTAACAATTTTTCCTAATCCAATTGTGGTAAAAATAGAGACGGGCTCAACAACGCCTCCTGCTGCTAGTATAGCTATCTGGGCTTTTAAATCGTCACCTTCTGCTTCGTCTGTTCCGTTATATAATTCACAAATCATTCTTGATTTAGCTAGACCTAGATTTTGACAAAGATTCTCCTTTTCATTTATGCTGGGACCTTCAATACCAAGTAAATTTTTCCAGAAGGAAACGAATTTACCATCTCCTCCTTCAGTAAGGGCTCTTGCCCCTTCTTGCGACTCACTGTAAGTACAAGAAGGCATAAGGTTTTCTATTTTTTTCTCTGTTTCTCTGTCCACCACTTCGAGATAACTTCCTCTGTCTGAATAGTTAAACCAAGGATTTCCATGTTGGACTATGTATTTACCATAACCAGTGTTTCTTAACTCTTTTGTTTGTTCATAACAAGCGTTTGTTAGAGAAGAAATCTCGTCTTTTAAGTTTTGTAAGCGATCTAATTCATTATAGGCAATTTTAATATCGGAATCGTCTTTTAATAGTGGTGCAATTAAATAAAAACGACGTAAAAGATCATCTAGCTTAGCTTTTTCTTCGTCAGTAAATTCTAGTGGCTCTAAGCTAAGACAAATGTTTGGTTTAGCTGGTGCAATTTCTTCTGAGTCGTTGGTTGGGACATAATTACCACTCAATGTTCCCCCCTCGTGGCAAGCTTCATCTTTTTCATCAATTTTTCCA
>JAAZBP010000051.1 GCA_012513715.1 Thermoproteota archaeon
CTTCGTTCTTGTATGAGCCAGCAGACATAGCTGAGCAACCAGAAGTTACAACGATATAACGTCGCAGAGCAAATTCTCGGGCAATATCATAGACATCCTTGCCGCCGTTGGGGTAGTTTGCACAGCCTACTAAAGCGACAATACCTGGAATTTCACCTAAAACTAATGGACCGCCGACACTTCTAATTTCAACGTCTTGGACAGCGCCTCTGCCTGAACGACAATAGTTTGTTTCTTGAAGCATTTTCTTCTCGCCGACTTTCAGGATGTAGCTGTGAATTTCCAGTTTCACTGGGCAAGCTTCTTCACATCTTCCACAACCAATGCATGCTTCATATAGATCTGCAAGTTTTGAGAAATCACCTTCAGCAGCTGCTGTAATTGCAGGTTCAATAGCCAAGTCTTGTGGACAGCTTCTTTGGCATAAATTGCAGTGTCGACATTTCTTTGCGAGTTCTTTAATTTGGTCTAACTCTGGAAGAGACTTCATTTTCTTGCGAATAGGTGCAACTTGTTGTGCTACTCTAACAGCTACTTCGCCGACTTTTTCAGGATCAAGAATCATTACACCAGGCACTTTACCGCTGACTAAATCTGAAACAATCTCGTCTACTGGATCGTTTGTGCGGTCTTTGTAGCCTATACAGTTCTTTTCTGATGCAGCAATAACTGGTGCTTTGACACGTTCAGCCTCTAGTGAGCAGTCAGTTCGGACACATTGCTCGTCTAAAACAACTACATCAGCGAAACCGCCTCGGATGTATCTTAGCTCCCAAGAGATTGGGCCAACAATCTTTGCACGGTCAAAGTAACGTGTGTTGTCAATTGCTGTACAGCATAAACCTACTACTTCCATCTTGTCATCAAGTTTATGGTCTTTCATATAATCTATAATTCCAACTGATGGAACAACGTTGTGGCCGATGCACATTATAACAGGTTTTTTATAGTCAACTGTTCCTATTCCCATTTTGATGAGTGGAGCTTCAGGGTCAGCTTTTGGGAAGTCAAAAACAGAGATTTGAGCGAGATCTGCAATTTCCATGCCTACCTGGTCCATTCTGCCTGCATGAAACGCTTTTGATTCAAAATCTAAATTGTTGGATTCTTGACCGGTATGTGCAGCAGACACCAAGTGAGTAATCTGTGACTCAGTATAGGATAAAATATCATCTAAATCTCCGAGGGTTTCAGGTTTTATTCCTGTTACAAGCCTAGTAACTGGGGCTTCAACTTTTACGTTAAAACCTCCAACATCAAGAGGATATCGTCGACCATACTTTTCAATCAAATGGTCAACAACATGTCTTGCATGACCGTTATGAGTTGCAGCTCCAATACAACAAGCAATTAGTACAATACGAGAGGATTGGTCAGCTATGTTTAAACCACATGCACCACGTTTTCCTGCAGTCAAATCACATTTTCCGTATGTGCAAAGACAGCAAAGGTCACAGTCAGGCATGTAAAAAGGTTTGTATTTGTTCAGCAGCATCATGTCCCAGTTTCGCAGTGTAGTAATGTGAGGCATCGGAGTTGGACCCATTGGTTCATCCCAGTTATCGGTTACAACTTTACCAACGGATAATTCAACATTTTTAATGAGACCAACATTGGTCTTCATTTCATCTACTTTTACACGGACGTTTTTAGCAGTCAAATCAGAAACCTCTGTAAAGGTTTTACATCTAGGCTACTAAACTATGTTTTTAAACCTTTCCGGGGTCTTTCTAAAAAACTCAGGTAACAAGTAAACAATTAATGAAGCTGTTATAAATAAAGAAAAAATATTTTGTTATAAATACCCTAGAGAATCTAGGATTTTTTTAACTGAAAGGTATGCTTTGTTGTCTTTTGGCAAATCAAGCAGGGATTTTCCATTCAAAACATAGTCATCTAACTGTGCGTCAGCCTCAATTTTACCTAGGTACTTGAATTTTAAGTCAGCTTCAGCTTGAGGGCCTAATTCTTCTGGAAAACGGTAGCCACCGACGAGATAAAAGTTTTTGAATTCCATATCAACTTCTTTAGCGATTTTGTAGGCACGCCTAACATGATCCTGAGATTTCTTTGAATGATCTAAAATATCAAATATATCATCTACTTTTGAGGTTATTCTCCTGTTGAGATTTTCTAAGCCAGCAGGAGAATCCACTAGTATATACTTGTAAGTTTTTGTTAACGACTCCAATGCCGCTTTAAGTGCAGTATTGGGCATGCAGTAGCAACCGTCAACCCATTTGGTGCCAACAGCCATAAAATCAAAACTGTTACTTTCATAAAGTCCCTGTTCCCAGATTCGACTCTCAATACGTTCACTCGGTGGAACACCCACTGTTGTTCCGCCTTTCTCTATGAAAGTACTAACAAGAAGTTCAGCTATAGTTGATTTACCGGCTTCTTTAAGGTCAACACCTAACATTTCACCCAAGTTTTGGTCTGGGTCAGCATCTACTAAAAGCATTGGAGAATGACCTTTCTCAATTAAGCATTTAGCCATCAAGGCAGTAAAACTTGATTTCCCGGTTCCTCCGCGACCGATAGTGACAAGTGATTTCATACTAAACAAACCTCAAAGCGTTTATTACGTTATTTTTAGCAAAAGCTCACATATAATGTCTATGGTTTAACAGTCAAATTTGCTTATCCTAAATTGCTAGTTATAGGGAGCCTTTATAGTTACGAGAAGTAGGACAGC
>JAAZBP010000052.1 GCA_012513715.1 Thermoproteota archaeon
AAACCACATAGAAGTCAAAAAAGGCCAAGTCTGTGTTTTCAGAGGTGAAAAACAGCTGCGGCTTGGAAAGAACGGGGCGCTTTCTGTTTTAAAGGGCAATCAGACTGGTAAAGCTCAGATAGCAACTGTACGATAAAAACATTGAATTTTGTTCTTACCGATTTTCTTTTTTGGTTATCTTTATTTTTTAAAGAATATTTTGATTGTTTTGTGCAGAAGTAGCCCGTGAGAGATTCGAACTCTCGTCAAGGGCTCCAGAGGCCCCTATGCTTGACCACTACACCAACGGGCTGCAAACACAGAGAAACATCTTGAAGATTATTAACTTTAATGTTGCGCTTCCTTGTTTTGTTTTTTATTTTTCAATGCTTCCTTTACGCAGTAGCATTCTTGGGTTACTTCGTTCCAGTGTATACAGCACCACAATGTGTCAACTATGGGGTCAAGGTTTTGTTCATATCGGGTTGAACAGAAAATTTTTGAAGGATAAATGTAGCAGTTGTGTGCGTCGCAGTTGCCACAGTACTTATTTTTTGTTTTAGTTGTCATTTTCTTTTAATCTCCTGTGCAATTTTGCTTTGAAAAAATGATGTGCGCTTAACGTTTTTGCCTAAGCGTTCTATTGCTGAGGCAACAATTATTGGGAAAACCATTAAAGCATCAGCTATAACCATCACTCCGTCTCCTTGGCCTTTGAGTTTTCCCCAACTTATCGATTCACTTAGTGTTGAACCTGATAAGCCGCCTGTTTCAGGTCTATCCATAGTTATTACAACTGCATAGTCTAAACCTTTTTTTGATGCTAGTGCTGCAGATTGGACAGTGTTTCGTGGAACGCCTCCGCCGATGACTATCATTCCGTTTTTAGGTGATTTTGAACAGATACCGCATATGGTTGGAACATCTTTGAAGGCGTCAACTTTTAGTGTGTTTTTCTGGTTTTTTTGGGAAGAGTGTAGCCAGTGGATGAATCCGAATTCTGAGTCACGAACTGCTGGTACAAAAATCGGTATGTTTTCTTCGTATGCAGCTCTTAAAATTGAGTTTTTATCTTTTAGGTGTTTTCCGATTTCCCATGTGAACTCGTTGGAGGATAAGCTTTCCTCTTTATACTCTGATGCAATTCTTGTGAATAATTCTGAGAGTTCATAGTCTAGTTTCATGTAGTCTTCTTCTGTAACAAAAATATCATAGATTCTGAAAATATGGTATTTGTAGAGTTCTTTGTCGTCTATGTTTGGGGTTCCACGGTAATGTGCTCCACCTACTGCTTCTATGGCGTCATGGACCATGCTGGCGCCTGTTGAGACTATGACATCTACTAAATGTTTCCGTATTAAATCAACAATTATTGTACGCATGCCTGCGGGTATAACTGCTCCTGAGAGTGCAAGAAAAACTGTGCAATCTTGGTCTCTGAGCATGTTTTCGTATACGTCGCATGCTTTGGCTAGTCTGCCTGCTCCGAATGAGCCTGAATTTTTAAATTTTGTAATTAACTGGTTAACTGTTAGGGTGTCGTCGATTTTGATGTGTTCTACTGGAGTTTTAAGGTAGTCTTTTCGTTCCATGTATATGTCACCTTGGCGGGTAAAGTATTGTTTGATATGGGAAATATGTTTCGTTAAATGCGCAGATGGTAAGGCTTTTATGGGTTGGCTGTCTAGTTTTTTATGTGGTTTTATGGTTTCAGTTAAGGACGTAATGACTAAAGATGTTGTGACTGTTGAGTCAGGTAAAACTGTGGTTGAAGCTGCTTCAGTTATGGCTGAGAAAGACTTGGGCTGCTTGGTTGTTGTTGTGAAAGGGTTTCCTGTTGGCATAGTGACTGAACGCGATTTGGTTAGACGTATAGTTGCTGTTCGCGGATCATTTGATGTTCGAGTGCGCGAAGTCATGTCTAAAACTTTAGTTACAATAGGTCCTAATGTGTCTCTTCGTGAAGCTGCAAGAGTTATGGCGTCTAATCGTGTTCGTCGTTTGCCAGTTTTAGATGGTAACCGTTTAGTTGGCATTATTGGGGCTTCTGATTTTGTGCGTAGTGTTGGTCGAAAAACTGTTGCTGAGGAACTATTGAGTGCTGTGGGTCGGGGTTCTTCTAGTTCGGTTTGATCCTTTTTTTTGTGCGGTTATGGCTGATGCAGTTTTAATGCATTAAACAGGCAAAATTATATTTGAGTGCATACATCCATACACCAGCAACTGGGTCCGTGGCGCAGCACGGATAGCGCGTCAGCCTTCTAAGCTGAACGTCATGGGTTCAAATCCCATCGGACCCGCTTTCACATGCATGAAAAAAACTAGCTTTTTTCTTTTTTAGCTTCTTTTTTGAGAATTTTAACTACGCTGTGTTATATGCTAAAAGATTAGATACTGTGGGGACTCGAGGTTTTTTTAGAGCAACATTGGCAAAATTCGATGATAACATAGAAGACTTTAAACGAAAAAGCAAGCAGATTGTCCTTTCAGCATTTAGGTGATTTTTTTGGTTAAGGTTAAGCTTGTCATTGAACCCAGTTCAAAAAGAGCGGTTCAATGGTTCAATAAGAGTTTTGAACTCTTAGAGCCCCTACCAGAAAAAGCAAAAATTGCATCCTTTACCTTCAGTAAATCGATTAGGCGATCAAACAAGCAGTTCATCGCTGTCACATGCCACTATGACGTTGAAGATTGGCTTGAACCAGACTGGGTACTCTGCACAGACACAACTTCTACCCAACAGTGCATCGATGATATTATGCGCGAACACCAGCGAGACGAAATTGTGTGTTTACCCTGAAGGAGCGTAATCCAAAGCTTTTGAACAACTTCGATTCAAAGTACTAACATCTAATCAAAACTGGATAATACTCTTAACAAAAAAGGACCCTGTATCGCTTTAAAATCGTCTGTGAATTTTTCAAGTAAGAAGGCAACTATCTTTTAGGGTTAGCAACTATCCATTTTACATAGTCAAACCCGTATTTCGCCAGCAACGGAGCCATAAAATTTGGTAAAACCTCATCTGCAACTTCACCTAAAACCACCGTGTCACCTTCCCGATAAACAAGTGCAACACAGCTTGCCTCTTTTTGTTTTTCAGTTCTAGATTGGATTTTCCAGTATTCTTCAATGCCCTCTCCCTTCTCGACGTACCAAGTAATTTTACCTTCAGGAGTTTCTTCGTCAAAAGTGTTAAAGGCACAGACTACATGAGCTACTTCGCTGGGCATTTGCATAGTTTTCACACAGAACCAAATGGTCATAGGCTTTCTGTTTAGAGAACATCAGGGACGTTTATTTATTTTCCCTCATCTGAGTATGATGAAGTTTCTCCAGTAAGGTTACATGAGAGGTTGAGTGTAAAAGTTTATAATGGCTAAGGCCGCTCAAGATGCTCAAATAAAGGGGCTTTTCATATTTGGATTAAGTGTTAATGGATTGCTGGATTAGCTTAGTTATTCTTTTTGTCTCTTCTCAATTACTTTCAGGTGTTCGGTGGCTGTCCATCCCTTAATATCACACATTCTGCTCCAGACATCAACGACAAATCACAACCAAATTCGTTCAAGGTCTCTGGGATTAGCTGTTGCAAAGAAATTGTTTCAAGGTTTATCCCCCTTTACTTAAGAGTTTCAAGCAC
>JAAZBP010000053.1 GCA_012513715.1 Thermoproteota archaeon
AGATCCTGAAAGTTACACTTTGATTAATAATGGCACTCATAATTGTTTGCATATGACTTTTGATTATGTACCCTTCTTTTCAGGAATAGGATATTTTAATATCTTTGGAACAGAAGGCGCTTGGTAATAGCTCACACAGTTTAGGGTTTTGTTATTAGGCTTACTCACTTAACTTCTATCTTCAAACATTTAATCTTAACAAAAATAAAACAAAGTCATTTCTCAAGAGCAGTTTTAAGGAACAGTTCCGTTTTTTTCCTTTCTATTTTCTCCTTTTAACCCCAAGGCTTTTTAGACTTGGATGGTGCAGAATCATTGGGGTATGATGTCGCCGTCCCAGCCTTAGGGCAAAGTAATTTTTGTGTATATTTACCTATAATTAGTGTCATACAAGGTAGTTATTAACATTCTTATTATGACTCATTTTTACTCTTATAAAGCGCGGTTGCAACTTTGACGCCTGTACATTTGAAGTATATGTTTACTAAAACTAATAAATAGCAGGCATTAAAAAGAAACTAAAGGATAATAAATATACAGCTGCTATAAAAATCAAATGATAACAAGGTAAACAAAATCATGTTTGACGAATTTACTATAAGAGATAAAGTGGTAATACAACTACATAATTTAATGTCATACCGTGCAGCTAAACCTGCTTTACCTTTTGGAATTAGCTTTTTGGTTGTACACAAATATTACAAAGAATACATTGAGGTGCTTATTGAGCATTTTACCCGTATCTAGTGAGATCATTATTGTCGATGGGTCTTCAGACAATAATATGCAGCATCTTATTCAAAGATTAGCGAATGACAAGATAAAATACTTCAAATATGGGGTCGGTGGTTCTGGCTGGCAAAATCTGGCTGATAGCTCAAATTTTGGTTTGCAATATTGTCAATTTCGCTGGGTGTTTAAGTGGGATGGCGATATGCTTGCTGACATTGACGGTTTAAACTCTTGGGTTGAGCAACTAAGAAAGTTGAATGATAGGTTCTATTATGCAGTTGATGTTGGTCGAATAAATCCTCGAATTGGACTCGAGTTTGGTGGCTATGAAGCAAGATTATTTACTCAACACCCCCAATTGAAATATCGAGTTAGATCTAATTTGGATGTTATGAACTATCCTATTTGGTTTAGGTTGCTACGTTGGCATGAGCAGTATATAACTCATTTAAATCCAAAATGATTAATAAGAGCAAAATCTGCAATAGCTCAGAAAATAGTCGGTGGCAACCCTTGTGGTTGCTCGCATCCAGCTTTTCTATCTAAGTATGGGGTGATGCAACTTTTCATTAGCGATAATAAATTGTTTAGAAGCCAATATTCAAGTACTCACTAGAGTCAGTTACAAATGTTAAGCAAAAATTAAGTATTGAATAGTTAATCAACTCTTCTCCATTAGGAATAAGCATATTCACCGACGCATGTGCATTTACCCCCGCAAGTTGAATAGGCGTTTTATAATGCATTGAAATATCAATTGTAAATAATGTCTAACATTAAACTATGTTAAAAATATTTTTTTATCTTAAAATAGGGCAGTTTGAAAAAGTTTGATTAGCTGATATATCTTAAACCACTTTCGGGTTATAGGTTTTCATGATTATATTTCTATTCTCGATTTTTATAAAAAGCCTAGCAGAATACCTGCCGCGGTAGCGGCAGGATGAATGCGTTCCATGTAAGTAGTTCTAATTAAGCCATCTAGTCGATAGTTTTGTCACCGTTAGATAAGGAGGTGATCGACTTGGAAAAGGCTAGGACTTGTGCTTTCCAAGCTAACTACCACTTTATCTGGGCCACTAAATACCGACGCAAGGTTTTGGATGGCTCAGTTGAGGTTAGGCTTGAGGAAGTACTTAAAATGATTGCTGAGAACCATGGCTATCAGTTGTTGGCTTCTAGAGTGCATCATGGTGATCATGTGCATGTCTTTGTTTCTGCTAAGCCGAAGGTATCTATCTCTGATGTTGTTAGCGTTTTTTAGTCTAATTCGGCTAGATTGCTGTTTTTGGAGTTTCCGCAGATTAGGCTGCGCCTTTGGGGTGGGCATTTGTGGTCTGAGGGTTATGCTGTGCGTACTGCTGGTGTTGTGACTAGCGCAAAAATCGAGGAATATATCAACCGCTTCTAATTGGAGATGCTCGCCCCGGAAGGGGCGAGTAGTTCACTTTTTTCTTTCTATTTTTTAATAATTCTTCTATTTCTTCATTTTCGTTTTGTTCATCTTCGAATTTACGCATCTGTGAATATGTCATTTTCTCAGAATAAATGCATGATGGGTAATTTTCACAAGCAAAAATTTTGGTTCTCTTCATATTTCGCTCTGATGGGAGTGGTATATCATACACTCCATAGTCATTATTTATGTCGCCATTTTCATTTACTTCTATTGTTTCATATCCAATGAAAATGATTTCTTTCCCACATTTACATTTAACCATTAAACCTCGCCATTGATTGTTTTTTTAATATTAAACCTTTTTAACTTTTGCTCAAGTTGGTCTAAATGTAATTTTTGCATTTATTATAAATCAAAAATTAAAAAACTTTTTTTGTAAAGATTGATTAATTGTTTACTTTATATCCACCTATTTTTATTGCTGCATGGTTACATTGGTTTTTTAAACCAAAAGTTTCCGTTGTCATTTGCTACTAAAATGCAGTCTTCTGCTATGCATTTGGCTTTTTCTTCATCGGTTACTGCTTTTATTGGTGTCCATGTGAGTTCAGCCTCACCCAGTACGCTTATGTAGTGTTCGGTTTGTCTGATGTCTTTATGTCCAAGTAATTCTTTGACGTGGATTAAGCTGTTACCTGATAATCTATAGGCTTTGGTTGCTTTAAAACGTCTAAAATCGTATAGCTGGATTTGTTTTAGTTCAGGTTTATTGTATTTTTTAGCTATTCTGTTTCTTGTTTTCCTGTAATTTTCTGACAAGCTGTCGGATTTGCCATTGTAAATGTGGCTGTTGTCGGTTAGGTTCTTTTTTTGTATGTATACTTTTAGGAGTTCAAGTGCGTTGGTTGAGTTTGCCTTCTCTTCCTATTGTGTGCTTTGCGCCTGTAAGGTCTGTTTTTCCAGTGGTTAGGTCTATGTCTTGGACTTTTAGCCATGTTAACTCTATGGGTCTTGACCCTAAATCTCGACTCATCTTTAGTTTCAAGTTTAGAGGGAATTTGACGTGATTTATGATAAACTGTACTGATTCCTCTTTGGGTGCTCTGCGTTTTTTATCTCGTCTTTCATAAAATGGCTTATTCCAAGATAGCCCCAAGGATTTTATGGCTATGTTGTAGGATTCTATGAGGTTTTCCTTTCTTGCGTTGGAGCAAGTTTTGTTTGCTATGAACTGTTTAACATCTTTAGGACTGCTTGTGTTGCAGTTGCGTTCTAAGTGCCTTAGCTCTTTGGCTACTCTTTTTATGGTCGTCGATTCATAGGCGTTAGTTTTCATCCAAAGCATGACGTTTGGAATGTTTAGTTTTCCAATGTCTTGAGGGTCTTGGCTTTCCTTTTGGAGCTGTTCTAATAGTTGCTTGACGAGCTTCTCGTTCATCCTTCATCTTTCCTTTTCACCAAAGCCCTTTTAGTCTGGAACGGTGATTCATTCGATGGGGGATGATGTCGCCGTCCCAGTCTGATCGGGAAAGATGAAGAATTTGAAAAGTGACAGACCCCAATTCATGTGGTGTGAAATATGCGTTGTCCTAAGTGTGGTTCATTAAAAGTTGAGCGGCAGAGGAATCAGGAGGTTCGCTGTTGCAGTTGTGGTTTGGTTTTCTTTTTTGTTACTCCAGATGCTGTTTCTGGTACTGACTTAGATAGGTATCGTTTGTGATTTTGTATTGTTTTTTTACCAACAGGTTTATATGAGTAATTATTCATATGAATATTTGTTCATGTAACTGGTGGGATGGAAAACGAAGCAAGGCCAAACAGAAACATGCTACAAATTCTTCACTAACCTAGCAAACCCAACGCGGCTCGCTGCAATAGAACACTTGATGGAAAAACCCATGAGCGTTAACGAGTTAGCTACAGCATTAAAACAAGAACAAAGCATGATATCCCACAACCTAAAACCACTTCTACAATGCAACATAATAAGCATTGAAAAACAAGGCAGAAAACACATTTACACAGTCAACCAAGAAACATTAAACCCCATATTTAATGCAATAAAAAATCATGCTGAAAAATTCTGTCCCAGAGGTGGAAAATGTCTAAGAGGAGATAAATCATGAAAAGAAAAATTGTAAATATAAACGAGGAACTTTGTGATGGATGCGGTCAATGTATCCCAAACTGTGTTGAAGGCGCCTTACAGATAGTTAATGGTAAAGCAAAAATTGTTAAGGACACATACTGCGATGGTTTAGGAGCATGTCTTGGACATTGCCCTAAAGGAGCTATAACCATCACTGAACGTGAAGCTGACCCATTCAACCAAGAAGAGGTACATGAATACCTAAAAACTAAAGAAATCGCTCCTCCAAAAGCTTCAGTAACTCCAGAAAAACAGAAACCTCAGTGGCCAGTAAAAATAAACCTAGTTCCGCCTAAAGCACCATTCTTCGAAAAAGCAGACATAATGCTGGTAGCAGACTGTGCACCGGTTGTTATAAAAGACTTTCAAGAAGTAGTTGCTGGCAAACGTGTAATAATTGGGTGCCCCAAATTTAATGATGCACGCGAATATGCTGAAAAACTAAGAGACATATTCAAACTAAACAACATAGCCAGTATAGGTATTCTTCACATGGAAGTGCCCTGCTGCACAGGCTTGAAATGGGCAGTTAATAAGGCACTTGAAGGATTAGATAAGAAAATCCCAGTAAAAGAATACGAGGTAAAAGTTGGAGGTGAAATAATTGAGCTCTAAAGATAAACCTATAGTAAAAAACCCTGAAACATGTCCAGGGCTCCGTGATTTCCTTCAACCAAAACCTGCATATGTTAACTGTCATGTTTGCGGAGGAGAATTAGAAATTTGGAGCGACGAAGACAAAACAACCTGCCCTTCATGCGGCGCTGAATGGAAACGGCCAGACCCGTCCTCAGCATGCTTAGAATACTGTCAATATGCTGATAAATGCCGTGCAATAATAGAACAAAGAAAGCATCCCTAAAACCAATCTCAGGATGCATCTTTTTCTTATTTATATAGGGGTGTGCATAATTTTATATCTAGTTAGTGTCTCTTTATTTTTATGGAAGCCTGTGAATTAGTCAGGCTTTTCGTCAACAAAGCAATCGTTCCAGCAAAACCAAAAAGACCCGGAAACCCAGGTTACGGACCAGTCAAAGCGCTCAGAGTCTTAATCTACGCTAGACTAAAAGGCTTAGACAATGACACACGCATAATTATACATCTAAAAAAGCATCCATACATAGCTAAAACACTTGGATTAAGCACTGTACCAGACAGAACTACCGTTGGCAGATGGTGGAGACGCTACCTAAACCTTCTAGAAGAGGTTTTCGTAAAGATAGCAAACCTACTTCAGCTCGCTATTCCAACAAAGATTGCAGTTGTAGATTCAACACCCCTTGTTGATCTCTACGATATGGAGGCAGCTTGGGGCCACACAAGCAGGGGAAAGTTTAGAGGCTTTAAGCTTCATGCCGTCGTTAACCAGCTTGGCTTGCCACTGCGAGCATTGGTTACTGCCGGTAACCGTTATGATGGCCCCTATCTTCCAAAGTTAATTTGGGATTTGGAGGCTGATTTTGTGTTGGCTGATGCAGGATATGACTCAAAGCAAAACACTAAAGCCGTCTTGGATATAGCTGCAAAACCAGTTATTGCTGAATATTCCACGCAGAAAAGGCAAAAGCTGCAAGGTTGGGCATAGTGAATTGTTGGTGGCTAAGCGTTATTTGGTGGAGCAGTTTAATGGGCATCTTAAAGCTAATGTTTTGAGGAAATGCTGGGTTAGGCCGAAAGGTTTGGTGAAGAAGTCATCTATGGTTGTGGCTGGATTGATAAGTTATAATGTGGAAGCGATTAAAGCGCTGATACTTGGCGAGGAAAGCCTCAAGTCAGTGAGCAAGTACTGGGCTTGACCCAACAACAAATGGTTATGGAGCCCTCGTTAGATGCCAAACCAATGGTGTAACTCGGGTGCCAGCCCAGACCGCTCAAAGAATAACTTAGCAGTAAAAACTATAAAAAGCGAATTGTGCACACCCTTAAATTTCTATGACAATTTGGAAAATAACTGAAAGCTTTTAAATCGTAAAGTTACATCTACTTTGAAAAAGGTTGATTGAATCTATGAATTTTTGGCGAGATATCCCGGCAGGCGATAATCCACCTG
>JAAZBP010000054.1 GCA_012513715.1 Thermoproteota archaeon
AGAGGGATAAATGGCCAAAACAGAGGATTATACTCATGATTGGCAACATCCAATAATACATGGGATAAAACGCCGATTAAACAGGAAAAGACAACTACAGATGAGAAGGCACATTTCTTTTTGAGTTCTTCTTTTTTAATTAAAAAAATATTGCTTACCAGCCACGGGTAGACTAAGACAGTTAAAGCCACTGCAAGTAGTGTCCCAAAAGTTAACCCGCCAAGCAGGCTATGGAGAATAAGCCTATCCTGCGTTCCAGTAAGTAACAGCATAAATGGAACTTCAAGGTCAGGCGTCATTGACCCAACAATTAAAGCTGGCAGACTCAGGTGTGTTTTACTGAAGATGTGGATGAGTTTTGCAATTGGATAATGAAAGGGCGTAACAGGCAAGGCTAACTAACACTTCTAAAGTAGATTATGGCCTCATTCCCCAGATATTATTATTTGTTTTTTACTGCATAAAGCTAAGAGTAAAAACCGTAATCTCTATATTATTCAATTGGAACTTTTTCAAAAGCACAGATTTGTGGGCCCGTGGCTCAGTCAGGCTAGAGCGGAGGACTCTTAATCCTTAGGTCGCGGGTTCAATTCCCGTCGGGCCCGCCATTCCAGTAACAAATTTAGCCCATGCACAACTACCTCATCATTTAAACTCAAACCAAAAATAAAACAGCACATAAGTAATTTACAATAAAGCATATTTTACTGCGCTATGTTACGGTTTCTCTTGGCTGAACTATTCCTCTCTTTAATGCTAAAAAGATAAAGAACTGAGCACACGCTGCAATAGAGGCAGCCTTCAAAGCAGACAAACCATCCAACCCCGCCACTGAGCCACCGCCCAAAGTACTAAAAAAAGTTAGTCCACTAATGATTACAGCGTCAATAAGCGCATTACTCCAATCAAACCTACTCGCAGTAGCACTAGTCAGTGCGTTTGAGCAGTAAATAATAAAACCTTTGGTTGTCAAGGTCGGAGTAACTCCTTTCTTCCTTAGACAATCACTCTTAGCCAATGCCTTAACCAAATGTCTCTCACCAATAATTTAACGAATTACCGCCAGAAAAGGCCAATCTTAATGGATAACTACTGCTTGTGTTTCCTTAAGTAAACCAATAGACCGATAACACCGACAGCGATTACTATCGCAATTACAATTAGTATAACCCAAGGCAAAGAAATCGTTTCATCGCTCGGAAAGGTTGATTTTAAATCGAACTTGGCAACCCATAATTCCTGATTCGGCCCGGTTGTGTCCCCTTGACCTCCTGCAACTATAAAGCCATCGTTGCCAGCTAAAGCAACTGAAAAAGCATTGTAACCAGTCATATTCCATTCAAGTGCGCCACTATCGTTCAACTTAACAATGGAGGGACGTCCAACTGCAATATACCCTCCATCAATCGTTTGAATGACAGACATAAATTCAATTCCTCGCAATAACTCGTTCGCGGGTTCCTCACGGTGGAAAATCCATTGAACAGCGCCTTGACTATCAGTCTTAACAATCCATCCACTCCAAGGAACTTCTTTACTATCTATATTGTACCCAGATAGGACAAAACCTCCATCTATTGTCTGAGATACCGAGGTAAAATGCGCTCCAACGTTTGCAATTTCATCGTAAGTTTGATTGAAAATCAAGTTACCGTTAGAACCAAGTTTGGCGAACCAAAAAGTGGCATGCCATGAACCCGTTATTACATAGTCACCACTAGATGTTTGCCCTATGTATTCCGCATAAACATCATTCCGCTGTGGTAAATTTGAACTAAAAGTCTTAGTCCATAACGTATTACCGTTTGAGTCGATCTTCAATAAAATAGAATCAACACTATAGGCATTGTCATCAATTATTGTATTTCCTATTATCGCGTAGTCTCCATCGCTTGTCTGAATGGCTCTACAGTTTTCTAATTCAGGGTATGTTTTTTTCCATTCGACATTTCCTTCCGAGTTTACTTTCAAGAGCCAATTGCCTCCACTCAAGGCATAACCTAAATCTGTAGTTTCAACAATAGAATTAGCGCGATCTAAAAAACCACCGTCTCCAATATTTTCATAGGTCTTGTCCCAAAGAAGACTCCCTTCTTTATCAATTTTTATTAGTAATGCTGTGTAGTTTTCCCATTCAGGGGGCATGTGAGGTTCGAATGGTCGGTATGTTGCATTTTGACCCGCAACAGCAAAGTAGCCATCAGTAGTCTGGATGACTGAATATCCGAGGTATGGTCCATATGTTTTGGACCAAACTAGAGCTGGCGCATCTTGAGTACTAGCTTCAGCTCGTAAAATAGAGAATGGCTCAATAGCCAATAGTAAAAGTAGACAGATAACTATTGTTAGTATACACTTAGCCTTATTCATGATTTATCGATAATTCCAGGGTATTTAATTAAGTTAATTGAAAAAAGAAAAAGGAAGTTGGGGTTTAGTACGATTGATCAAAATCAATATCGTGGCTTACTGAACCAATAACTCGGTTCGCAGCGGCTATGCCAGCGCATGTAAGGTAAAACCCAGAAATCTGGTTTCCAGTTATACAATCATTAGCATTGCCCGCACTGAGGTCTGCTCCGTATCCATTTGATGGCCCATTCACCGTTAAACTGGTTAATCCATATTTGATTTCCCCACGTCTCAGTCTTAATCCGGTTCCTCCAGCTGACTGAATCCAAACGTGCGCTCGCATAAAAGAGCTATATGGATGGGCTATCGCCACAGATGTATCAGTAGTGTTACCGACTTGTATGCCAACTGCTGAGCTATCATTCTTTAGTTGAATTCCTACATCATCGATTTTTGTAAAAGCAAAGCTTCCATCGCCTGTTCCAGTGTCAAACAGAATACCTGTTTTAACGTTTTCCAATCTTACATGCTTTATCGTGTTCATCTCTGAAAAGTTCCTTACTGCTCCACCAGTTGAGACCGGATTTCCACCAACAACATCATACTTGTCTGTTGCAGACAGCTTAATACCCACTTCAAAGTTCTTGATTGTAACGTTTCTTACAATGCAATTATAGACATCTTCTAGTTTAATACCTATAGCGTTTGTTGATCCTTGGCCATCAATAATCAAGTTTTCGATTACGGCAGTCTTTGTCCAATCTGTAAAAATGTTTTCTCCCGTTTGTTCGTTACGTAGCCAACGTACGTTTGGAGTCACTGTTATTGCACTATCGCTTCCAGTGTAATTCAACGTAATTTGTTTACTTCCGACTCCTCTAAGAAGGCCATCCTTAGGTACTGTAGTGGGTGTACTTGTGGTGCCTGGATTAGTAATCCACTCTATAAGAGTCATATTATTTCCTCCTTATGAGCGAACTACAATACCATAGTCATAGGTACCGTTGTTTACCAATCTATAATCCGTGGGGGTTTGGTTGATCCCTAGTGCCGTCAGCATAAAACTTTGGTTATCCCAAACGGTTGCTCCTGCGCTAATGTATACGCCATATCCATTGTAGGCCGGGTCTTCTTCCACTTCAAGATTAACTAAGCTAAGCTTTAGTTGTCCATTGATTACCATGCCTTTTCCACTAGAACTGCCAAGCCAAACTGTTGCCTTGATAAATCCGCAGTATAGGTTCGCATAAGGTTCACCGATTTTTATACCGATAGCCGTTGAATCACTATCTCTCAAACTGATACCTACATCATCTATTGTAGTATAAGAGAAGTCACGATTGGTGCTAGTACCTGCAAATAATATTCCAGTCTTAACGTTTATCATTCTAATGTGTTCGAAACGGTTAGCATGTGCCCAGTTGCTGCCTGTTATGCTCACCTTTATGCCAATATCACAGTTTTTGATAGTGAGGTTTCTGATATGGCAATTGTATACGTTTTCAAGAAGAATGCCTGTTGTTCCGGTTGGCCCTCCTGAGCCGTCGATCACTAAGTTCTCAATTACTGCGCTTTCACCAGGATAACTCGGTATATTAGCTTCTACGCGCATAATTGTGCTAGCGCCTGTATATGTCACTGTGTTTTGTTTGCTTCCATCGCCTGAATACCGTCCATTACGGGGTACAACAATTGTAGAACCAGTTGAGCCTTTAAGGGCAACGATGCAACCGACGAATCCCGAATAGGTACTGTATCTGCCGCCTGTGACGTTGCAGGATGCGCTTCCGGTTGATGTGACTATTTTTTCTAGGTATGCCAATGACTTTGTTTGACTATATACTGCTCCAACGCCATCAAACATAGTGAAACTGTTTGTTGGTGATGTGTCGATGTCGCCATTGCCTAAGTCGCATACGTTGAATATTCCGCCTATCCATAACTCGTTAGCTTGGTTTGTAGTCGTGATAGTTCCGGTTGATAATGATCTTGTGCCATTTGAGCCAACACTATCTGCTCCGTTACTTGTATCGTACAAACTGCCTGTATTGAGTCCGCTGTATTCACAAACGTCAGCGATTACGGGGTCGGCGTATGCGGAGCCGCTACCGTCCGAAGGTGCTAATGTAATAGTTAGGTTTGGCGATACAGTGCCAGATACGATGCCGGTCCAGATTTCAACACGCCTTCCATATAGGGTAGATGTACTGCGGAATGCTCGTTGTGTCCAGGTAACGCTTCCAGTCTGTTGTGATATGGACTGTACTAGCGGTGGATAGCTTCCGAATGTACCGATTACCGCGACGAGAACATTTCCACTGGTAGGAGTATTATCCAGCGTAAGAGCAAGTGAATTGCTATTGCCTGCGAGTCCACGTTTAGGACCTTGAACTCTTGCAATCGGCATTAACATACACCTCCTATAATTCGAGATTTCACTCCGAATACTTTAGTTTCTAAGACAGAAGTTGCTCTCCGGTCAAAAAATGAAGGCATATTCTGTCGTCTTTTTTGATTGATTTTTTGTTTTTCTTTCATGTGGGTGTCACCTAGTGACTGGGATTTTTGGAAAAGGAAAGGGGGAACTGACTACTCGGCAAAAGGAAGTATTACGAGACTTTCTTCCTAAATTTGGCTAAAAAGCCATTATTCGACCTTTGTGTCTGTTCAGGTGGACGTTCAAGCGCTATTTCTTCAACATGCCGTTTGACAAGAATGTATGCTCTTTTTAAGCAACCCAAAGTGTGTCACCTCATTTTTCGAGTTAATGCTAAATTAAATCAGGAATAAGCCCAAAAGGTGAGGGTAAAATCAGGATTTTCGGCGACTTTCCATTTTATCCATCGCCTGCAAACTTCCCCTGCCCCGTGGATCAATTAGGACTTCGCCCTTTCCAATGTCTGGTATAAGATGTACCTCGACAGGTTCCTTTAGCTGCCCCATGACGTCTTCACGGGTAAGTTTGGATATGGTTTCGCCGTGTTGTTTGTCGTGGTAGCTTCCGTTTAGTATGATGGTTTGGATTTTTCGCTGTTGTAGTTTGTTTGGGCTTCGTTTATGCATTAAAATTACCTCTAAGGCCACTCTTCGGCGGCAACAAACAAGGTTTGACTATTTACCTCATTTGTCTGGCACAACTACATTAGACCTTTAAACATTTAAGACAAGTAGAACGGTTATAGTAACTGGGTAACCCAGTTACCGTAAATGGGAGATAACTAAAAGTGAACGATTTAATGGTAAAATCGTTGAAAGCGCTTCACTTTCACTTACCCCGCCCCTACCCAAGAGAACCTTCGTACCCCATATCTTATAAGGTAAAACAGAAGGACAAGACAAGTTCCTAATTGGTGAACTGACTTGGATTTAGAAACAATATTGTCTTCCTCTTGCAGACGAAAAATAATAAAGTTCTTAATTAAGAACGGTTCATGCAACATCATGCGACTAACAGTCGGAATAAACGGTAAATACCCACAAGTTAATTCTGAACTACAAATTCTTCAAAAAGAAAAAATTATTACCGACAAACACATCGCTCGAATGAGAATTATTAGCCTAAACAAAGAAAACCCAAAAACAGGCATTCTACTACAAGCACTAAAACTACTCCACAACACAGACAATAAATAATCCTTATTTCAATATTCTATATCAAAACAGAAACAAATTAACAAACAAATAATATAACACACTTTTTCTATAATTACTTTTAAACAAAAATAGTCAACACTTAAACCTCACCCAAAATAGTAACTAACTATCTTTTATTTCTCAACAAATCAGTCAAAACCTCATTTAGTTCTTCAACCCCTACAACACCCACCACAAAAAACAAAACAACACAAAACCAATTCACAAAAAAACTAAAACATACCACACTACCCAATACCACAAAACCTCTTGACTAAACTAGCCCTCACTTTAACGCCAAAAAAAAGAACATAACACACGCCACAACAACCACAACCTTAATCCCACATACCATACTAAGTCCAGCAACAGAACCATCACCAAGCGTACTAAAAAAAAGTCAAGCCGCTAAAGATTACCACATCTACGAGCGCATACGCACAATCAAAATTCTCTAAGTCATCTACCACACCGTTCGCACAGTAAAAGATTAATCCCCTAACCGTTAATCTCGAGATAAATTTTTACTTTTTTATTAAAATTGAGCAAGCTCTAAATGTTGTTAAAAAGTCTTCTCGTTATTATTTTTTATGAAAAAAAAAGGGAAAATTGTTCGGGGTTTTTAGGGTTTATTTGTTTTTACTTGCTTAGCTTTCAACTCAGCATTTTCCTTCTTGAGTTCAGCGTTCGTCTCTATTAGTATCTTGATGACTGTGTTTAGCTGCACCATCATATCGTTGATACGTAAGTTTAGCATGCCAACTTGCTGCATGATGGGGGAGTTTTCTGCTTTAGTCTGTTCTGCCAATCCTAATCTCCTCAGGAATTTGTTTTTACTTCTTGAGTTATGCTGCTAACTTGGTCTTTAGTTCATCTACTTCATGTCTTAGCTTCTGTAATTCTACCAGCATCGGCACAGCCAGTTTTTCGTATATAACACCTTGAAGCTTACCAGTCTGAACATCGTTAAAGGTTAGTAACGGCGCAATCGGCTGAACCTCCTCAGCTACTAAACCTATTTGTCGACCGAATAATTGTGCATCTTTGTCATCTTTCCAATCAAAGGTTACTGGACGCAGACTATAAATCCATGAAGCGTCATCCAGAGTCTCAATATTGGTCTTGTATACCATTAGGCTTGTGCCTTGGCAGAGTTGGTGACTTGAGTTAAAGTATACAGCTGAACCGGTACCGCCTGAAGCATACGTACCCACGGCTACTGTACCGTCTGCAACAAATCCGGACGAGCATCTAAGATAAGCGCTGTCCCTGTAGAGCCACATGCCTCCAGAACCAAATTGTATACCTGCTTGAGTTCTACTCTGTGCACCCTGCAATGACAACCTATTAGCGTTATCAACATCAACTATATAGATGTCATCGCCAACTTTGAATGCGTCTCCGCTGCCTCCTCCACCATGAATAACACCTGAAGAGCTTATCGAGCTAGCAGAAAGAGCACCTGTAATTCCTGCACTGGTATTTACAGCTAAAGCATTACACCATAGGTTCTGTTCAACAATTAAGCCAGCACCACCGGGTGTTTGAACTCTTAAATTATTTGCATCACGGTAAAATCTAACGTTGTCGTCATAGAAGTTTATAGCTCCTTGGGCAGTTAAATTACCCAAATCTAGATGTGCAGGTGAAATTCCGTCTGATTTAAACAGAAAGATTGTGTCATAGTAACCTGAAAAGTTTCTAGTTATCCATGAACTGCCGTTCCACATTTTCTTGGTTCCGCTGTGGTTAAAGAGTTGGCCTTTTTCAGGATCTGGCGGCAGACTTGCTCCCGATGGGTATTGTATTCCTGAAGACATCGCCTCAATGCATGGTGGAGATGATAGTATTGGTCTGCCCACTAAGCCATAGTTCAGCCAAAGAGCGCCTTGTATGCTGTTTATGAAACCTCCTACTGCGAGGTCTTTCTTAACGAGAAAGCCTTGATCAGTCATTAATAGCGGTGCAGGAGGGTCATCGGGGTTATATACAACAAATAGATAGGCAAAGTTATCTGATTTTGAGTCATGTAGCTCTATAGTGTTTGTACCTGTTGGCAAATTGCCCTTGTGGAACCCTGCGCCGGGTCCAAGATTAACCCAAGTGAATTCGCTTTGATCGTATTGAGCGTATATTCTTAGTGTTTCGTTGTAGAAAAAATCTTTGTCATTCGGTGACTGTGGGTAAGAAGGACCGTGAGGGACTTCATAACCGACCTTTAGCCATTCCCAAAGTGCGGCATTTGTTACTTGGGGTGCCCTGTTTGATATGCTCATATTTTCACCTCCTTATACCTTTTATTGTTACAACGTAACTTTCAGATGCTTGCGTTTGAGGTGTAATCTCAGATAATACTTCGGTTTGTGTGATAATAGACCTATCGTTTTGTAAAACGCTGATTTCTTCATTTTTGTTGTTTTCAGTTGAGAGATCTTTGTTTAAGTTCAATTTATCACCTTAACACATACATGCATTGAAATATTAAGGAAAGATGGGTTGTTTCTTAAACACCCTATAAAACAAATTAAGCCTTGCAAAATGAGCGCCTCCGTAAGAAATGTTTAAATTTAAAGTACCGTATATATAATGAAGATTAGCAATGAAAAAACCATTCAGATCATTCCTGATCTGCATAATGGTCATCGGACTGATTCTTGGAGTTATCGCAAATCTTTGTACAGTTTATGCTGAAACATCCATACCTAAGCCCTCTGTCCCAGAATTCACTGTTAAGTTGGTAGACACTTCTTATGATGAACCCACGACTTATTCGATTGACCCGTATACAGGAGAGAAACTGACACATGCTGGCTCTCATGTTGAACGTACATCTTTAGAAGTTAGGATTAAAAATCAACCCTTCACCGCCAGTAAAGATGTTGAGGGGATATCGTTTTTTTATAATATCCGAGTCAAGGGTCATTTCTCTGAAGAGTGGGTTGAGCTTTACCGTGCTTCAGATGGATATCCGACACAATCAGATTCTGAATATACCGTGATGTTGTTAGGAACTTTAGGGGAGAATGGTCTTTCTTTGGAGTCAGGAACAGTAGCTTTAAGTATTCCTCTTGGCGGTCAGGTTGATTTTCAAGTGGAATCCATGATCGGGGGGGTGTCTCGAGTTTATGACCCTGATGCAACCAGTCAGTTTGGAATGTATCCTTGGCGTTTTTCTGGTGAGACAAGTGGTTGGAGTACCACACAAACACTAACTATCAGTGCTAATGGTCTTGAAGAGCCAGAGCAATCACAGGTGAACCCAAATGAAACTTCAGTCCCAAATCAACAATCAGGCATACCATGGACAGAGATTAGCTTGTTTGCCTTATTTAGTGGCATAATCGCAGCGCTACTTATTGCGTTGATATATAAAAGAAAAGCTATCCAAAGGCAATTACCTTCGCGTGATGCCAGAATATAAAGATGGGTATCATCAGTATTTTCGTTCAGCTTGAAGAAGC
>JAAZBP010000055.1 GCA_012513715.1 Thermoproteota archaeon
CCAACAGAATCACCACCATCAATGGTTGAACAATACTTCCTACCAGCAGTAATAGCCATAATCGTCGTCATAATAATCATCGGCGCACTAATCATGCTGATGGTTAGAAAGAAATAAGCAAAAAACAACAAAACCAACTATCCCTTCTTTTCTTTTTTTAGATCCATCTCACCTTTTAATTAAACAAAATAAAAAGAGACAAAAATTAAACAGTTAATCTAACCAAAACCTTGTCTACAAGCTGCTTTTTTGCTCACAAACAAGCATGTAATGGTATGGTCCCACATCAATCTGTTCTAGCACTGAAAAGCCGTTCTCAAAAAGAAGTTTGCTGGCTTGCTCTTCTGATAGTCGCTCCTCAAGTGGTGGTCCACGTTCACTTTGAATCCTCTTCCAGTCAACATTCACAACAACCCCGTTTGGTTTAGCGATGCGCCTAACTTCTTTAAAGAAAGCTTTCTTGTCGTAGACTTCATGAAGAACATTAGCAAAAAACACCAAATCAACCGATGTCTCCGGGATCTCCGTTTTGGACACATCAGCCTGTATTATCTCAACGTTTTTTGGGTTCACACCTGACTTGACAATGTTATCTTTCAGGTTGTCTAGCATAAGTTGGTTGCCGTCAACCGCGTATACAAAGCCTTTTGCGCCGATTTTCTGAGCTATTGGAACAGTAAAAAATCCTGGACCACAACCCAAATCAGCCACCACCATACCCTCAGCTAGACCCGAGTTTTTCAGAACGAAGTCTGGATCATGCATTTGTCTTCTCCCCTCAGACATAAAGAACTTCGCCCGTTCACTTTGATCTTCCATAATAAACTCCTCATTAACCGAAATTAACCAAATATTAAAAGTAAACTAATTAAAAAACGAATTTATCAAACAAACCACACAACAATTAACCATGAACAAAAACGTGTCCCTCGCAGCAATATCACTTCTACTTGTTCTTTCCGTAGCCATACTCTATTATTTCGCCACCAGCAACTATTCTGCTACAGGCGTATTCTGGTCTGGATCAGCAGCAGGCTTTTTTACATGTCTATTCCTATCATCACTCACCTTAACATTTCTGCTAATAAAAACAAAAAATGCCTCAAACAAAAAGCGTCATTTAAGCTTCTCGCTAATAGTCCTGTT
Organism: Thermoproteota archaeon; assembly: GCA_012513715.1. Classification (GTDB taxonomy): domain Archaea; phylum Thermoproteota; class Bathyarchaeia; order Bathyarchaeales; family Bathycorpusculaceae; genus Bathycorpusculum. The sequence continues at coordinate 1,147 of JAAZBP010000055.1, forward strand.
AGGTTCAGTCACAGCAGTATTCATTTATTTTAAACCTGGAGACTCAGACCTCTGGTGGTACGGAGCAATATCCGGATTCTTATGTTGCCTACTTCTTGTATTTTTGGTTCTGATAGGTTATCTTGCCCTAAAAATTTTGAAGTGAACAAATCCACACAAATCTACATAGATGTCTATTTTTGTTTGGCGCTTGGTTTTTGTATTTACTTGAAAAATTAATGTTAATATGCATGTTACGAAAAACGTGTTAGGCCTTCTTTTCGGCTCAATACCGAATAGGTCTGTTGCTGGCACTGATGCACTCCATAGAAGATGTTTTGTCAGCTGGCAAAAATGGTGTCGGGTTTATGTTTTTGGTTTGCTGTTTTTTATTTTTTAATCCTGAACATTGCTTAAAAAAAATTATTCTGTACAAGGATTCTGTGGTTGGATAAGATTAAATTTTTTCAATAAAGAAACAGTTGTAAGCAAAAAAATTTTGTTGACAAAGCAGTTTTCTTTTGTTAGATTAGGTTTTGGTTTTTCTTTTTGATTTAATAATGAATGAGCTTACGGCGGCTACTGCTACAATTGTTGCTACTGCCGCAATCAGCAATGTGTTTGATTCATCAACAACTGGATTCGGAGTAGGATAAGATGTTTGTGCCGGCTGATATAGAGGGTCAGTTATGGTTACTCTGTGACTACTATGCATGTAGGCAATGCCGATGTTCCAAGAGTTGCCTTCATCAACAAGTGAATAATTAATCTGTTCACCATCCAAAGTCACTTCCAGTGCTTCACCGTTTGGCATAGCAGACTTAGCTACAGTCACGTTGACTGAGCCTTCTGTTCCATCTGGTCCGCTGACTGAAAAACTAAGCGAAGCATTTTCTGGGTTAAACACTACATCGGTTACTGTGCTGTTTGTTCCGATGCGGAAGGGATTACTTCCTGGGATATCGCTGCCTGGCATGTTGATACTTGGAAAAGTCATGGAGTTAGGGTATGCATTTTGGTTTGGCTCAGTCAAGATCGGTTCAAGATTTAATGTGCCGGCGTAAGGTTCAAAAGTGCTATCCCAAATGTAGTTTTCGATTGTCTGCATGTTGGTTGTTCCCCACCAGTTACTCGTAGCGTCAACATCAACTCCAGTGTAGAGGTAAACACTATAGTTGCCGTTGTCTTCTAGATTATTGTTATTTATTGTCACAGTAGGCATGTTACCCACAACTATGCCTCTTTGATTATTCCTCAACGTGTTATCTCTAATTACTGCGTCAGATGAAACATGAAGAGCATCTCTAGTAGTATTAACAATCAAGTTCCTCTCTATGGTTGTGGTTCCACCCTGCAAAACAGAGATCCCATCCATGCAGCCTGTAATAACATTGTCAGTTATCACCCCGCCTACGCCACGCTGAATATCAGTGTAGTCTGCTGTTATGCCGATTCCACTGCCAAGCCAGCTATCATAAATCAAGTCAAAGAGAGCTTCGACGTCGCCGTTAAAGTTCACATACTTAAATCCAGTTATCAAATTGTTTGTGATGGTTGCTCCACTCTTAGACAATGAGACTCCGCCTTCAATCGTGTTGTGAGAAATCACTACTGCATCCATGTTGTTGCCTTCGCTGATGATCATGCCCATTATGCCGTTTTTAGTAATTGTTGGGGATCCGCCGGTTATTCTCATTCCACGTTGGCTGTCAGCTCCATAAATAAGGTTGTTTGAAATGATGGGTGCTCCGCCAGTAATCAGTACTGCTTCAAAACTTTCTGATGAAGCCCGTCCAATAAGGGTGTTATCTTTAATTGTAGCTGAGCTTGCGACAATAAGGTTAGTGCAATCAAAAATTGTGTTTTCAATTATGCAGCTTGAGCTGCCTTCGCTGAGGGAAACGTCTCCGCCATTAAACCTGATTTTTTCAGAACTTGTACCTCTGGCAACTAATGTGCCGTTTACTTGTAGTATGCAGTTGCTTGGGATCTGAATGGTTACGCCGGGTTCAACTGTTAAAGTCGCCCCAGACGCTACAGTTAAGTTACCAGTTAGCCTGTAGGGGCTGCCATTTTTGGTCCATGTCACACTTGAACTTACTGTGCCAGTAATGTCTGTGGCGTCAACAATTTTTGCAGAGATACTTAACAATGCGCAAAGCAACAACACGACTAACAACGCTTTCGATAGACGTTTCATCACTACACCTTCAGCACATCTTTACTATAGCAGGTTAGTATATTTTTGGTCATTTTCAGGCATAAAAATAACCCTTAAATCAACTGAAAACGTGTTAAATTGAGTTTAAGGCGCCTGTAAGAATCATTCAGGCTTTTTAAAGCTTGAAAAGGTCATCTGCCAAAAAATTGCTTTACAGTAAAAACTGAAGTATTATTTTGTGCTTTCTTTCTAGGGAGTCTGAGGGGAAAATGTGTTTAATGATCTTTATTTCTAAATGTGGCTGTTAGATGACTATTCGCGGTCTTTTTACGGATTTTTAAAGCGTGGTTTTCAGAATGTTAACGTTCAGTTTGTAGATATCGCGTCCGTAGTTAAAAGCATATGTATATAAGCTACTATACACATAACAGTATATGTGCATAAGTGAATTTGAATACATCAAAAACAAAGGGTACAAATGCACAGTGAATAAGAAACAAGCCGAAGATGAACCATGGGCAGAATAAACGTAGATTTACCTGACGAACTCGAAAAACAACTCAGAATAAAAACAGTCCAAAAGTTTGGCGGAAAAAAAGGCGACCTATCCCGCGCCGTCGAAGACGCAATAAAAACGTGGATACTCAAAGAAGAATAACGTCAGAAACACACACTAACTAAATTTTAGTGCCCTTTCTAACGAAGGAAGGAATTAGGGGAAGCCGACTAGCCTTAACGCATGGTTAAGATTGCGTAAGGAACCAAGTAGTTGTGGTCCCCCCGGTTTAGACTAAACAGCAACTCAAAATGAAATTACCCTTTTAAGGAATGAGAAACATGATTGATAAAAAATTAGAGCTTGTATTCATAGACAAAGATGGAGACTTTCATCCCATAGCTGAAGTTGACAGTGTAGAGTTAGCAAAAGGACTTGAAAGTATCTCAAAAGAAATCGCCACAAGACTACGACTGCAAAAAGAACAAAGATAGTTCTATTATTACATGAAAAAGACAATAGAAACATGAGGCAAATAATCAACAACCAAAAATTAAAATCAGATAAGTTGAAGATCAACGATTAGGCTCAGAAAAGCTTCTTCTTCAAAAACCAAAGCATAGTCAGGTTGTTATTCAAAAAAATCTAAAGTGACAATATCTTTCTGATCTTTGCATCCTCATAACGGAAAAAGTTTTCATAGTAATAAAAAATTCAAGCCTCAATTATCAACCAATAACCAACTTGTCATGAACATAAAAAAAGTTCTAACAAGTTTAAATTCCTGCATAGACAATATATAAACTACACAAGCCAGCAGTTTTGGCGTAGTACCACGTTCCCAGTCGCTAACTGATCAAATTCACTATATTTATCGTTCCACTCTGAGATGTGAACGAGCCATCATCGGGTCCTAAAAATGTTGGCTGTGCTAAAAAAAGGATTAATCAAATAATCGGAGAAAATAACATGGCATATTTAACACAAACCCAAAACGGTCAACCTGTCCTTATACTGAAAGAAGGAACTACTCGAAGCAGAGGTAAAGAAGCCCAGAGAAACAACATCATGGCAGCCCAAGTAATCGGTGAAGTCCTAAAAACTACACTTGGTCCAAGGGGCATGGATAAAATGTTGATTGACAGCTTGGGAGATATTACCATAACAAACGATGGGGCTACAATTCTTAAGGAAATGGACGTAGAGCATCCAGCAGCCAAAATGATGATTGAAATCGCCAAAACCCAAGATGATATGGTCGGCGACGGAACCACAACAGTAGTTGTGTTGGCAAGTGAACTTCTCAAAAAGGCCGAAGGTCTACTTGATCAAAATGTTCACCCAATGATGCTGGTTGCGGGGTATCGTAAGGCAGCACAGAAAACAATGGAAATCATAGCGAAAAACGCTGTAGCTATCGACATTGAGGATCAACAAATCATGATGAAGGTTGCTTTAACGTCTATGGGAAGCAAGACTGTGGGCGGTGCTAAAGAGCACTTCGCAGAAATAGCCATAGAAGCTATAAAACAGGTAACTCAGAAACACGAAGACAAAAAAGTAGCTGACATAGATAACGTACAACTGGTGAAGAAAACAGGCAGAAGTCTAATCGAGACACAACTCATCAGAGGAATAATAATAGACAAAGAAGTCGCTAACCCAGGTATGCCTAAAACAAAAGAAAACGCAAAAATTGCGCTTCTAAATTCAGCTCTTGAAATCGAGAAAACCGAAATAACTGCTGAAATACGCATCCATGAACCACATCAGATGAAAGCTTTTCTAGACCAAGAAGAAAATATACTCAAAGAAATGGTAAATAAGATCAAAACTTCAGGCGCTAACATTGTTTTCTGCCAAAAAGGCATCGACGATATGGCCCAACATTTCTTAAGTAAAGAGGGCATAATGGCAGTGCGTAGAGTCAAAGATTCAGACATGGAAAAACTAGCAAGAGCCACCGGTGGACGAGTAACATCTAATTTGACTGATTTAAAGGCTGCAGACTTGGGCTTTGCAGGCCTTGTGGAAGAGCGCAAGATCGGCGACGATAAAATGATTTTTGTAGAGAAATGCAAAGACCCCCATAGCGTAGCTATTCTTATTCGAGCAGGACTTGAAAGAATGGTGGATGAAGCTGAGAGGGTTATAACCGATGCGTTGTCAGTGATTTCAGACGTTACAGAAAACAATAAAATCGTTGCTGGCGGCGGAGCAATTGAAGTAGAAATCGCCAAAGAACTGCGTAGTTACTCAACCAAAGTTGGTGGAAGACAACAACTTGCAGTTAAAGCCTTCGCAGACGCGGTCGAAGTTATTCCACGTACTCTCGCAGAAAACGGGGGCTTAGACCCAATTAATACACTCATAGAGTTAAGGCGAGTACACGATAAAGAAGACGGCAAATTCATTGGGATTAACATATTTACAGGTAAACTGCAAAACAGCATTGAAAACGGAGTAATCGAACCAGCGGTTGTCAAAGAACAAGCCTTCAAATCCGCATCAGAATCAGCAGCCATGATACTACGCGTAGATGACATAATAACAGCTAAATCCCCAAAAGGTAGACCGCCAAGCGGTATGGGCGAAGAATAAGCGTTTAACTGAAAAAATTCGCAAGCCCTTCCAATATTACTGAGCCTACCACGAGCCCAAACCTAAATTTTATGGTGCCGCCGACTAAATTGGCAAAAATAAAATCTATTACAGGCTAAGCAGCTCAAAGTTTTTATTGGATTTTTGGGCAGTCTTTTACTTCTGGCGCTAACTATTTTACTGGTTATCTAGCGCCAAGTTCAGTTAGTGGTTTAGGAAAACCTGTATTTGGTTTGTTATCACGAATCGAAGACATATATTCTAAAGAAATGCTTAGATTATGTTATTTTTCATAATGTGTACCAAAATATGACAAAAATAAGCAATATTTACTAATAACATTCACTCTTTATGTTAATAATGAATTGAACAATTTGGGTAGGAACAAACGGAAAAACAATTTTTTGTTGATAGCACCCAAAAAATGAGGGGACTAATAAAATGTCAAAAAGTGATGATCTTCTGTTGGAGTTGAATAGAGGCGTCGCTGTTTATTTGAAGCGTATTCCCCCGTTTAAATACCAGAACAAGGAATATCGTTTGATCGATAATTACATTGCAACACCCATAATGCGATGTGATATATGTGGAGACTATTTGCAATGGGAGATTTCAATCATCGAAAACTGTGATGGTCACACAATACGCGTAGGAAATGCATGTATTGATCGTTTGACAGGACAGAATGTTTCAGAATGGATGAAAAATTTTAGGCAAAAACGAGTAAACATTCTTGCAAACAGAAGCTGTATTAATCAATTATCAATAATTTTAGATGCACAAAACAGAAAGGAATCATCCCTAGAAATACCTAAAGCGTATGTTAAAGAATTCAGAGCAATTCTAAATCAGTTATGCAAAGGCTTAAACCTCACTACAAAACAAAGACAACTGACCGATTCCTACTTAACTTTACAAATCAGAGCTTAAACGGTTATCTCTAGATACTAATGTGGAATGCCCAATGCATATATGCACTAATGTCTCTTGAAAGCACCAGGGAAGGTTCAACGTAACAGTGTAGATTACATTTATGACAGTTTTCTATTTTTTTCCAGTCAAACCCTGAAAGTGCACTTTTTATTCCCCTATCAAAAATGGATAAACTACTTGCGTAGTCGTTGTGGACATAGCAGGGTAAAACCAGGTTTCCATGGGGATCAATGTTTATCATAGTCCAGGGTTTACATTGCCATTTTTTCTCTTTAGCCATCACTTTGAAGTAACCGCTTGAGTTGGCAAGGGGGTAGCCACTCTTTTTCATTTCAAATAGTCGATTAGCGATTTTCGATATTTCGCGGTTGACCATTGAAGAGATTTGGGTATTGGAGTATTCATAGGCTACTGCCACAGATATTTTTGTTCCCAACTCTTTAGCCAACTCAACTAAGCCCTCGATTTCGTCAACGTTTTCAGCAATCACTGTGGTGTTGATGGTTACAGGAACTTTTTGTTTAGCTGCACAAATGCCTTCTACTGCCTTCTTAAAGCTGCCTCTGACGCCCCGAATAGTGTCATGTGTTTTTTCTAAGCCATCCAACGAAACGTAAACGACGCCGTTAATGTAGGGTGCTACCTCGTTTATTCTGGATTTAAGTAGAGTACCATTTGTTATCAGGCTAGTGTGAAGCGGCAAAGACCGTGAAAAAGCAAGTATCTCCTCTAAATCTTGCCTAAGCAACGGTTCACCGCCTTCAAAGGCGACTCCGCAGGCCCCAGAATTGTAAATTTGTCTTAGAATCGCTTTTTCCTGCTCTAAACTGGAATCTGGAATTGGGTGTTTCCAGAAGGGACACATTTTGCATTTTAGATTACAGTTGTAAGTTAATTTATGTCCACAGAAAAAAGATGTTTTTACACCGCAAAGGTTCAAGATTAACCCACGGTAAACTCTTAGCCCTAGCAAAACGGGTGTTATGTACTGGCGAAAAGGTTTTTCTTTAACTTTTTTTTGCATCTAAAATATTATTCCTTTGCTTAAGATTTATTAAAAACCCTCTTTAGAAACACCTTGAATTTTGGCCCTTTTTTGGGCTTAATCAAGGTGATTAGCGATCTTCACTGTAGTCTCTGTCCTCATGGGCTTCTTGTTCATCTTCATTTTGCTGTGTTTGTTCACGCAAGCTTGCTTCTTCGCCTTTAGCTCTTGCTCTATCTTGGGCTTGCCCCTTCAATGGATAAACAGTATCTAACCAAACTTCAAATTGTCTCTTGTATTGAGGGCTAGAAAAAACCCAATCACATAATCCACCAATTACCTCACTAACGTCGACATCGTGGTCGTCAGCTACCCCTTTCAGAAAACTGGTCCATTTTGAGGGTAAAGACACTAAAAAGCTGTCCAATAATAGACTCTCCACTAAATTGTTAGTGTTATGGCATATTTAAGTTTATTAATCAGTTGAGAAAATATCTGAAATTGTAAAATATTTTATGCTTTAGGTTTATCAATTGCAATTAATTGAGTAAACAAAATTAGTTAGATATGGTGACTGAATTTTATGGGTTAAGAAAGAACAAAGCTGTAAAAGAAAGAACAGACATACATAAGACTTGTAATTAATCGTTTTTGTCTTAATTGTGCTTCTCGAAAACTTGAATTACCGGGGTAAAGTAAACTCTGCTGTAAGCGATTAATTCAAACACGTTTTCCATAAATGAATTTATTTGAAACAGGGCGATATCAGCATCAAACAAGTCATACCAAGTTATTAAGAAACGAAAAATACCGATGATTTGAATGATTGCATAGGTTAAATCTTAAGATTTAAATTATTCAAGGGGAATAAGTAACATAGTCGAAGTGTTTTTTATGGTTAAGATTGTTGAAGACGTTTTTTCAAAGGGATTTTTAGAAGTACAGGAAAATGATACTCTTTCTTCTTGTTTATCACATTTCAAAAAAGGGATGCCACCTGCTTTACCAGTATTTGACAGTAAGGGCAATTACTAAGGGGTTATTTCCAATAAATCCATAAAACGGTCCAGTTTAGATGCGTCTGGAACTAAAGTTAAAATTCTAATGCAATCGGCACCTATTGTCACCCTGCAGGATACTCTTAGCAAGGTAGCTAAGTTAATGATCGAGAGTGAAATCAGGCAACTTCCAGTTTACAGTGACGAGCAGCTCTTAGGTTTTGTAACAGATGAGGATGTTATCCATGGTGCCATAATGGAACAGTGGGGTAACACTCGCGTTGAAGAAATAATGACAAAGGATCCATTCGTAATCGAAGAAGACGAATCACTAGGAACAGTGCTGAGCCTTATAAGAAGCGAAGGAATCTCTCACGTTCCCATAGTTAAAGATGGAAAACTTGTGGGGATTGTGAGTATTTCTGATATTATTGAAAATATTTTTCAGCCCAGACATGTGCAAAGGTTTGGCGAAAGGGTAGGTGAGAAAGTTTCTGTTTTGAGTATTCCTGCGAAGGGCATAATGGTTGATCCTGTAATCACTGTTCTACCTGAATCTAAATTGCGAGATGCTGAAGAGCAAATGCACAAGTTCAATATTTCCTCTTTAGTAATCGTCAGCAAAGGAAGACCTGTAGGCATCATAACTAAACGTGACTTTCTTGAACCCCTAGCTCAAATGGAAAAACCAGTAGAAAGACTTACTGTTCAGTTTTCAGTTAAAGACGTGAAAATTGATGAAATCCAACGCAGCGCAGTTATGGATGACTTCGAATCTTTTACCCGAAGATATGGAGGAACCTTAGAAGCGGGTACATTGTTTGTTTATATGAAGACGCATGGCACAAACTTCAAGGGCGAACAGTTAATTCATATCCGTCTCCAATTTAGAACAAAGAGAGGAGCATTTTTCAGTTCAGCTGAAGGTTATGGTGTTGAACAGACATTTAAGATAGCATTAGATAGGCTTGAGGGCCAAATTGTAAAAAGCACTGAATTGGCAAATGACCAAGATTTTCTAAAGGGTTATTTGAGGCGGAGATTTCCGTTGACATAATTATGAATTAAATGGGAAAGTGTTTGTTTTCTCCTCAAACAACCGAAACAAAATCTGCGGAAAAATAGAGAAATCAATAAAGCTAGGACCGTAAATGACGCTTTACCGTAACCCAAAAAGAAGAGACCGGGCAAAATCACTACTCATTATAGCAGTCTATGTTGCAGTAATCTCAATCACAGCTTTTCTTCTGCTAATAACGTATTGGATTTTATGGTTGGCTTTGGTAGCAGGTGGATTAGTGCTGCTTGTATTGTGGCATAAAATATCAACAGCATATCACTGCCCAAAGTGTGGCAACGAATTTGAAATATTCTTCTTAACTGACTTCTTTAGCCCTCACGGAGTAAGCAGAGAAGGAGACGGCTGGACTTACCTAAAATGTCCCAGATGCCACAATAAATCAAAAATGCAAGTGCTCGTAAAGAAAAACAGCAACAAAAATTAGAACAAAGAATCGAGTCTGAAAAAACCAGTTTGCGCTATTTGTGAAAAAGAAACTGGATAATCACGAATGCTGCTGTGAATAATGAAATAATCAACTGAGAGAAAAATATGAAACAATTTTTTATGAGGTGAGCTGATTTAGTCTCAGTTCAGGTTAGTTTGTATTCTTTTCCATTCTCAACCCTGTGAACCCTCTCGCAGCAGCCTATAAACATCTCCGGCTTCTCAGTATGCAACGGAAACAGTTGCCCCGGCTTAATCTCAGCAATCATCTCGCGCAGCTCTACACCAGACGCGTGACCCGAAGCATGCGTACTGTATTTTTTTATGCCAAAATGAGCTAGCCAATTATCCTTTCTTTCCTCATCAAGCTCCATCTCATCACAGAACGGATCACAAGAAGACTTAATCCAAACCGCATCTTTTGGTTTAATATCAACAAGCTGATTGATCTCCCATAAACTCATAGAAACAACAAACTCACCTGGAGACCTACACAAATCCTCACATGTAACCGCGTTTGCTCCGAAAATAAAGTTTCTTTCCCAAGTATCATAATCCTTTTCAACCACATCAAAATCAAAGCCAGGTCGCCCGATTAGTCCCCAGCTTTTCTTAGCCACAAAAACCTTAACCTCATCCAGACAAAACGGTGCCTCATCACCTAAGCTTGCAATCAAATAGGCTAATTTCATGTTTACAACAAATTTTCTGCCATTAGCTTTTGCAGCTTCAAAAACTGAGCATGCCCGATCCAAATCTCTAGCAGGATACTCAACAAAAACCATGCCCTGTGATTCTGCTATTAACTTGGTGATTTTCTGTTTCACTGCGTCTTCGCTGTCTTTTTCTGTTTTATCGATTCGTGTGCCTTCACAGAGTAGCCAAGATGGTTTGGCAGCTTTAGCTTTCTGCACGAACTTTCTGCTCTGCTCCTGTTTTGAGCCGTGAAAACGGATATCACCAGTATAAACAAGTGTACCCTGATCAGTGTAGACTATGTATGCTGCTGAACCCGGTAGCGAGTGGTCAACAGGAACCATTTCAACCTCCAAATCCCCAACCTTCACCCTCTGCCCTTCAGTCATCACTATAAAGTTGCGTTCATGAACAAAATCCCCGTTTTTGCGGGTAACTCGTGATAAGCCGCCTTTACCATTCTTATAGAACTGAAAAGCTTCACATGCAGTAGTGTAATCTGAGAGGTTTGAGCTGCCGGTCTCCTCTAAAACCTGCAAAATAGTTTTTGAGGTTTGGGTGCAGTAAATTGGGATGTCAAATCTGAGAAAATGAAGATAATTAATATGGTCAGCGTGTGCATGAGACAGAAACACTGCATCAACACTTCGTTTTTCAGCTGGTCTGCCCATATGCGTCAAGTAATCATTCCTATACAAACCTTTAATGTCAGGTAAAAGTCCAAGCTCAAAAAAGTCAGTTAATCCAGCGCATTTTCTTGGCTGCAGAAACTCTGAAAAAAACTTTGAAGACTGCTTAAAACTCATCCCGAAATCCAAAAAAATCCTGGTATCCTTATGTTCAAGCAGAATCTTGTTTCCACCGATTTCTCCGACGCCGCCAAAGAAAGTCAATTTTGTAGACATACGCAGTCGCTGCAAATACGTCTGATATACTTTTAATGCTTGCTAACAAACAAGACACTTTCCATTGTTACTCTCTTGAAGTTTAAGGCTTAGATGAAAAGGCACTGTTTTCTGTGTAAGCAATAAAATGAGTAGCATACAATTATAGGTTGACATGTGATTGATGGCTATGCATAACAAGAAAATTCAGAGGTTCACAGGAATCACAAGTTACCTGTCTGGAGATAAAACTGATAGTAAAAGTGTATTTGAACCTGTAGTTCTAGGCTGAAACAAAATTTTGGCAAACGGACAAATAAAAGTTACAAGAATCTGGCCCAAGTTGAGTCGAGAATTAACACCATATAAAGCAGTGTTACTTTTCTAATGATACATGAGAGCATTGCTTGGTAAGGTTTCTACACCCAATTTTCCTGCTGTCTTAGCAAGTTTATTATCGTTAGTAACCAAAACTTTTCCTGCTCTTTTAGCTTCAACAAGATATGCTGAGTCATAAAAAGTTAAGTTAAACCTGTGCGCTATTTGCAGCGTCTGCCCTTCTGCTTCATTTTCAGGTCTGGGTACCTGCATATTTTTGAGTATCAAATACATTAAATCTAATGCTTTTTCAGCTTCCTCAAAGCTTATCCTTTTTAGTAACAGGCTTTCCCGCCACAACGCGTTTCCAAGTTCATAATAAGCTAAAGAAATTGTTGTGCCCTCCATTAGTTTATCCAGTGCTTTCTGAGGTGTTTCTCTGATGAGTTCATAAATTGAGTTAGAATCAAAAAGAAACTGCTTTTTTGTCATCTGTTCTCCCTTGTGGCGCGGATAGATTCAGCGAATTCTCCTGGCGGGATTTTGTTTAGAATCACTGAAACTTCTTTGGCAAGTGTGTTTATGTGTTCTTTTTCTATTTTTTCTACTTCTGATTGTAGGGCTTCACGAATTACTTTGCTTACATTTATTTCAAGGCTGGATAGTTTTTTCTTGAGTTCAGCTGGAACTTTTGCGCATACAGTTTCTTCCATACCCATTGGTATTACCATTATCGTATTACAAAGATGTATGATAAGAATATTTTGAAAATCAAGAATTAAAAAAAGTTAGAGATTAAACTCTTAATTGCTGGTGTTAATGTCAACTTCACTCTTTTTTGTGCCTTCTACTTGTTGAAATTTAGTTTTAAGTACTACTTTCAATTAAATTGTACATCAGCGTAGGTGTGACCTGTGAAGTGTCAGTCGCAAGAAAAGGGCAAGTAACAGTTCCTTTTAAACTGCGCAGAAAGTTTCAGATAGACGAACACTCCAGAGTCCAAATCACAGAGGCAAATGGCACTATATTTACAAAGAAATGTTTCAACTTCTACGATCTTGCTGGAACCGGAGCGGGTGAAGCCACTGTTGAAGATCTAAAAAATGGAGCTATACGAGATGCGGGAAGAAGACTACGCTGTCTGAAAAACATTATGAACCTAGATTCTTTTTCGATTACTTTTACTTAAATAACAATGAATATGCCCAAAAACTTAAACATGAAGCCAAATCAACTAAAGAAAAGTTTGTTTCTGTTTTAACAATACAGCAGTTTCATCATATAAGCATTAAGCGAAGTGGAAAAGTTGCTGCCTTGCGGAGGCACACACTATTTAAAGAGAGTACAAGGTTGTGGATATCGACTACAAGACCGCGAGAAAACAGAGCTTTTACGCTATTGGTTCCTATTGAGTTTTCTACTTCATTTCTTTTATTGTAATTGCATCCCTGCATTTCTTTAGCAGTTCTATGTCTTGGGTGACTAAGCTGAGGTTTTCTTTCTCTGCCAAATAAGCGTAGGATGCATCGTAGAAAGTAAGGTTTCTCTCTATAGCTAGTGCTAAAACGTTTGCTAACGAATCAATCTTTAGCACTCTAAGAGGGCTGAGTGCTTCAGAAAAAATAGTTGCTACCCTTGCAGGGTCTTTGAGCTTTTTTTGTTTGTTCTCCCGCCACAGAACGTTTCCTACCTCATATTGAGTTAGAGAACTCACAGCGCATTCATCAGTGTTGAATGGTTGACCAGAAATCAGCAGAGGGTACAGTGCAGATGTGTCTATGAGGTACTTACATTTCTTGCCTAGTTGTTTTGACGTCATTTACCCATTCCTCTTCTTTAACATCCATAAGGCTGCTGAGTTCTTTGGCTACCGTCTGTGCTTTTCTTTTTTTATCTGCAACAAGTTCCTCAAGGAGTTGCTCCACTGCATCTTTTAGGTCAACTCCAAGTTTTTCAGCTTCATCTTTTAGGCTTTTTTTAACTCTTACAGATAGAACCTCAGTCACTGTATACACCAAATTAGTAATGTATACAAGCTGCCTATAAGACTTTAGGGCTTAACAAAAACCTGCTGTTGAAAAACCGACGTGTGGAATAATTTCTGCCTCTAAATCCACCCTGTATAATTCAGCAATATTACCCGTATTGATCGAGCTTGGTTGTAGTTGATGGCTTGTAAGTGCACTAAAAATTGCTTTTAAACTATTTAGAGTAGGAGATAGCAGAGTAAAAATAAAGTTACCTGTATCTTCAAAAAAATTTAAGTGTACAAAGTATCTATATAATTTTTCGCGTTGTTATTACTCTAAAAGTGATTTTTTTCTAAAAGAGATATTTTTCGCTTTTTTGTAGCGAATTTTATTGTCGCCGATTTCGTTGGTTTTACCAAAAAAGTTAAAGAGATAATTATCAAAGTCAAAAGCAGTATTTTGACAAATCTCTTTTCGATTGCCTAAAAATAGCTGGCTTTTTTGCAAAGACAATTAAACATTAACAGCCAATATTTGGTTATGACTCAGCAAGTGGCCAACAGCTTAAAAGACTTACTTATCCAGTTCGTAGACACTTACAGCAGCATAGTTGACTTAGAGCTTGACGAGACGCTTGAGCCGAAATTTTGGTTTATGCCCCTAAAGAGTTACGAAGCAAAAAAAGAAGTAGCCCACTACTTTCTGCTTGCAGCATCACTAAGCGAGTACAAGTTAACTGGAAACCCCCGCAACATACGACTACTCCTAAACCATCTACACGAAAAACTGGCTAAAGCACTCTACAGTTCAACTGATCCTGAAGCGTTCCGGGTTGAAGTAGCCAGGTTTGAACAGAACACTCAGCTGCTTGACTGCTTAGGAGAAGACAAAAAAGAAATACCTGACGTTTTATGTTCCGTGAACAGGTTTGTAGCCCAAAAAGCTGCTGGTGACTTAATTGTTTATTCAGCAAACATGCATAAGAAGAAGCTAAAGCCAAAAGACATGGTGCAGCAGCTATCTTACTTAATCAAACGGATGAATGGGCACCGTAAATCTAAAGCTTGGCTGTACATGCGTTGGATGGTGCGGGGTTCACCTGACTTAGCGCTTTTTATGTTTAACTCAGAAGATTTGCTGGTTCCGTTAACTACTCCAAAATTCAGAGTCTATGTAGCATTAGGGCTGAGCCTAAACGAGGATTTGCCTTTCAAGTTAAACAGTAAGTATCGGCCTGAAAGTTGGTGGGCAAACACTAAAGAATTTGATTCAGACACAGAAAAATTAACAGCTTATGCTAGGACGCTTTATCCAGAGGATCCAGCGAAAGTTGATTTTCCCTTCTTCATTTTAGGCACCTGGCTTGAATATTCAGATTTAACTCAGAATTCACTGGAGAAGTCCATGCGGTTCTTCATAAAGAAGCATCAAGAACTACTGCAGCCGCTTATGCGGTACCTAACAGTTGTTTATCACTACAACAGGATTGGAGAACGCATCAAACCAGGCGCATTCTCAGGTTTTGAACAAGACATCTTTGATTTTCTGCGAAGCAGACAAGTCATTTTTTACTATGAATTCATGGAGTTCTGCCTGTCAAAAGAGAAGCCACAGTTAACCTACAAGCCTGACTTTTTATTACCCAGATACATCGACAAAGCCAGAAAAGTTATACTTGAACCCCACGGAGTCAAAGAAAACCTAAAAGAAGTCACAACTAAACTCGCTGCTTTCCGAGGGCATTATGGCGAATTCTTCTGCATCATCCTAATAGTGCCTGACGCATTTGTTGAAGTCATCCAAAACTTAGATCCCGAACATGCGTCATATGATTTTTTGTGGAAACAAAGCGAGTACAAAACAAGATTTGAAAACTACCAAAAAACATAGCTTCACAGCTTAGGTTTTTAAACTTCACCTATAACTTTAACGGTATGATAGAGGTCAAAAAAGTATCCTCCGGCGCCATCCAAGTTAAGTCGTCGGTTTCAGATTTCTGCGCAGCCATGGGATACTGCGAATTACGCATCAAACATTTCCTACGCGGCATCAGACCGCCTCAAACACAAATAATGATAGAAGGCATCGCCTCCCACGAGAAAGAAGAAGCATACGAAAAAGAGCACTTCAAATTTGAACCCGTCACATCTGAGGAACTAAAAGACCTAAAAAAAGACATAGAATTCATCCGTGAAGGCCTCTACACCCGCTACACTAAAGAATTAACGTTTGGCGGCGAATCTGTGTCACTTCTGATTTATGGACGCGCAGACAAAGTAATGAGAAGCCAAGGCACATTAATAGTTGAAGACTCCAAATACCCTCAAACAAAAGACAAATACCTCGACAAATACGAGCCATACAATGACCAAAAATTACAGACACTGCTCTATTTGAACTCTCTTTTTAGTGATGTAACCTGCTTTGACCAGACCAGGTGCTTTGAGATATCCTGCAACAGAAAAGCCTGGATAATAAACATAAAAGACAAATTTACCCTGCAAAGCATCAAAATCTTTCAGGGATACCAAACAAAACAAGCAGAAGACTTCTTAAACCAAAAAATCAGCCGTTTTGTACTGCTGGTTTTGGATAGGATGCAGCCTACACATCATGAGAACGTGAATAAGTGTAGGAGTTGCAGGTTTAAAGACTGTGAATATTGCAAAACATAGATGTAGACATCAGGTAGTTAGTCTGATCTTTCATTTTTTAGTTAACACGGCTAAGCACCCAGTAATCTAAAACTGCTACTGAAAACACTAACCTAAAGAAACTTGGGCTAGTAAGTTTTTAGTTTTTCTATGCGCAGTCTCTTTCAATTGCGGTTTTTTTGGGATTTTCCTTTACTTAGTAGTAGTCCAGTAAATTTTGCAGACTACTACTTCTAACTTTCAATTCCCTTTACTTGGGATTTTTCTCTGTGCTTGTTGTGGATTTTAAGAGTTGATTAAAGATTTAGTGGAAATGTGCAGTTTCTTCCTATGTGTGATAGCCGTTTGAAGGGTGATAAGATGGTAGGTGAACCTGAAAAGTATGAGTTCAAGAAAGGAAAGATAAAATCGCGTATTTTTAGTCACAATGTTTTTGTATGCATATGATGTCTATCGTATACGGTGAAGGGTGTTGACACTTAAACCGTTAGCTGTACGTGTCCCAGCTGAATTAGAAAAAGAAATTTCTGAAATCATAAAAAAAGAAAAACTTGACAAAGCAACAGTTGTACGTAACCTTCTAGAAACCGGCATTATCGAGTGGAGAAAACAAACCGCCCTTGACCTCTTAAGCAAAGGAAAAACCACTTTTGCTGAAGCTGCAGATATTGCAAAGCTTTCTCTTTGGGAATTCGCTGATTTAGTAAAGCAAAACAACATTGAATGGGTCAGATTTGAACCTGAAGACCTTGAAGAAGACTTCAAAGCAGCATCTGCGGCGAAAAGCAGTTGAAACCGTTAGTCTTCAACTCAACCCCCCTAATCTACCTATCCAAAGCTGGATTATGCAGAATAATTGAAAATCTAAAAGAAGAAAAGCTGACGTCTCCGCTAGTCAAGGCTGAAGTTGTGGATAAAGGTAAACAAAAAGGTGCCCAGACGCGTTTGCTCTGGAAAAGCTTTTTGAAAACAGCGTGTTTAAACTCTGTAGCCCTCAAGACAGGTTGTTTCTTACACGGTTGTCTAAGACTGGTGGGCTTCATAATGCGGACGCTGAAGTTTTAGCCCTTGCCAAAGAACATGAGGCGCTGGCGGTTATTGATGATGAAGTGGCAAGAAAAACCGCAAAAGTTTACAGAATCAACTACGTAGGCACGCCGTATATTTTGGCTAGGTCAGTTTCTGAGGGGTTCCTATCAAAAGATCAGGCTAAGGCTGCAGTTAAGGACATGGTTTCTGCTGGTTGGCGATGCAGCTTGGAGAGTTACGTAAAGATTATGGAGTTATTAGATAAAAGTTAAAGACCACATGTTTGAGCGCTTATATCTGTAGTTTGTAGTCAAGGGCTTAGTTTTTGGTCAGAATTTTTTAATACATTTTTAGTGTTATTTACTATGCCAGTGAATGATGCCTTGGACAAAATGCATAGCGAAAACCCGATACTACTACCCATAAAGATTCTACTGATAAAAAACTGCTAAATAATAACAGCAAAACATGAAAAGCTCCCTACAGTGTTAAGTCAACAAATTTTTGATTGAAACTAATTTCTTCCACTTAGTGCTTAGTCAAAGTTTTTTTGAACTATAAAGAGGTTGTACATTTAAGCGTGGGAAAAGTATTGCTTCATTTTCACTATGTCTTTCTTTTTCTTGCGATCAACACAGCAGATGCCGACAATGGAATAATCACCGCCAAGATTGCCCCTAATGGCAGAAGCTGAGACTCTGGTGTATAAGGTGTTGGATTTGGTGTCTCTATGAGACTGGAAGTGACTGTAGGTATAGGTGTGGGACTGGGCGTTCTGGGCGGTATTGGCGTCCCTATGGGTTCATAAGTTTCGTTGGGTGTAGGCACAGGTGTTGGAAATTCAATACTTGAACCTGTCAATGGAATTGATACAGACTTCATTAAGGGATGGTTGTCTTGATAGATGGGTGTACTCAAAAACACAAACGGCTGGTTGCCTATTCCAGTATTACCTATTTCGGTGGCATTGGGATATTTTGTTAAATACAATCTCCAATAGTTCCTATTTACCGTTAGGTTAGAAGCCAAAAAAGCCGTTACACCATTTAATATGTTATTCTCAGTTATAGTGGTAAAACTTCCTCCATAAAGCATAACAATATCATTTATGGTGCAATAGGTGATATTATTGTACATTGTTCCCCCTAAACTGATTCTATATATGTAATTATTGTAGAATGTGTAATTTCCGCCACCGTTTCCTATTACGTCTCCATTGATTATCAAGTTGCGAATTGTGATATTATTAATTATTGGACGTGAGGGGCTTGGTTGGTTTGGTCCTATTCCGTTTGTTAAGTCTACTCCGGCTCCATTGATAGCGTATCCTGCTCCATCGATAACAATGTTGCTTTTTTGAACCTGAATCCATTCAGTAATGTTAGCGGTTAAAGTATAGGTGTTGCCGCTTTGAGTAATGGCTTTTGTTCCTGTAACAGAGCCATCAGAGCTGATTATTATGTTGCCAGTTGGCTGTGATTTGACTGGAGAATTCATGATGGCTAATGATGAAATGATGATCAGAATAAAAGCAAGTTTAAATCGTTTATCCACTATCGACACACCTTCTTTTTGGTGTTATTAGTTGATGTATATAGGTAGTTTCGTCAAACTTTCTTGACTACGCCTTTGTCAACGTTTTTTGACCTATAAAGAGGGGTTACATCCAAGTTTGGGAAAAGGTTTACTTACTCAAGTTAGCGGTTTTTCGATGCCTTTTTTGTAACTTAGCTAAATCCCCTCAAAAAATTAGTTCATGATGTTAGAAGCTGGTTTGATGCTTCTCTTCAGATACCTAACATACAGTAACAATGAAATTACAGAAACCAAGATTCCAATAATTACCCAAGTTAAAGTTACGGTCAAATCTGAGTTTGTGTTAGGTGGAGAAGTTGGACCATTATTGGGTAAAGAATCTGTAGGAGTAGGAGTCACAATGGGAGATGGGGTTGGCGTGGGTGCAGGTGTTGGTGCAGGAGTCGGTTTTGGTGTGGGCGTTGGTGTCTTAGTGGGAGACTGAGTTGGAGAAACAGTCAAAGTAGGAGTGGGCGTAGGTGTGGGGGTAGGTGCCGTCTCAAAGTATACTGGGGGTTTTTCAGGTGGTACATAATCAGACAATCCGATTGGTTGCGTGAAGGGGTAACGGTCCGAGTTGTCACTGTTAATTACATAGGGTGTTTCGCTGATGCCGTCACCATTAGAATCTACCCCCTGGAAAATACTCCAGTAGTTGCCGCCAGCTAGGTAGCCTGCGTCGAATGTGTTGTTTACTGAATAGGCTAAGACTATACTGGAGGAAAACAACATTTGATGTTCCACAGAAACTTGATTAGTATTGTTAACCAAGTTGTTATGGTAAAACTGGTTATTGCTACCCATAACGAATAATGCCAATCCACAGTCAGTTATGTTATTTTGTGCAGCAACTATGTCATTTGTTGCCTGAAGGTAGAGACCTGTTGAGCTGTTATAGATATTGTTTGAGTAAACAAAGTTTTGGTGGCTATAAGTGAAAAATATTGCTGATGTTACGTTGTAGATGTTGTTTTGGTAGATGTTGTTGTATTGGCTTGCCTCTTCAACTTCTCCAAGGTGTATTCCGTGGGTGCAGTTTCGGATGGTATTGTTGTATATGTCGTTGTATTTTGAAGCGCTTAGATCAATGCATCGTCCATAAGTCTCTTCAGATGAGGCTCTTGGAAAAATGACGTATCCACCCGAGAGATCGTTACTGTATATCCTGTTGAAGTTGCTGCTAAAGAGCGCAATGGTTTTTGCTGGGTTATTTGTTATGGAGTTGTTTGTGGAATCGATAAGAGCGATTACACCCTTACAAGACGTTACAATGCTGTTGTCGGTTGCTTGTAGCTGTATTGTTCTTCTGTAATCGTTGTTAGGCGCAACATTTCTAACGGTTATGTCTTGGCAGTTGTAGACAAACACCTGTTCGCCGCCATCAATGACTTCATTGGATTTGCCCGTTATAAAAACGACGGGTTTATCGTCGATTGTGTTGTTGTTGAGGGTTTTCTCCGCCAAAGTGTATAGATCTAAACCACATTCAATGAATCTGTTGTTGGTTATGGTTGTTCTGTTGCAGGTTGCTCCAACATAGAGACCTTTAGCCGGGTCAGCGGCTTTTATGGTGTTGCCGTTGACAAGAATATCCTCTGAGAACTCTACAAATATTCCCCAGCCCTCAACGCCTGAACCTATACTTTGGGGATTTACTACTTCTATATTGTTGTTTAGTATCTGATTGTTGTGGGTTAGTTTACGGATTAATTCTGAATGCGTAGGGGTAATTAAATCAGAAACGTATGAACTGAATCCAACCGTGAAATTCCTGAGTGTAAAATTAGCAATCGTGACCCCGTGTACGCCTCTAGCGTATATCCCAAGTCCTGTGCCGTTAGATGTTACAGTGTGTCCTGCACCGTTTACCACTATGTTATCTTTCTCGATTACCAGAAAAGGAGTTAGTTCCTGAGCAAGATAGTTTGAGAATTCTACGTTAACATCGCTGGTGAGGGTGTATATGTTGCCATTACGTTGAAGTTTGTCTGATCCTTCGATGGTGCCATCGGATTTAATCAGGATAGCTCCGGGGCTTAATTGATCGGTTAAAGCATCACTCATATCAAAGAATAGAAATGGCGAAAGTAAAATTATGCAAATAAGAACTGAGGTTAAGCTCTTTCTACAAAAACCCGTATTTAATTTTAATTCCGGCAAATGGGGTGGAGAAAGTTTCAGTTTTCCCATGATGTCTAGGAAATAGACTTCTTGATTTAAGCGTTCTTGTCAAGGTTTCTTGACTAAGGCTTGTCAAGGTTTCTTGACGAAAAAATCTATAAAGCCAAAACCTAAAGACTATCTCTGACAAAAAATGAAGACATGCGTTGTTTTACTTGCATTCTGCCTTATATTCTCTTTTTCAGTCATTGCGTTACCGGTTAATGCGCAAGCGCCGCTTAACTTAACGATTCGTCCAGATGGAAGTATTGAACCAGACACTGATTTTGTTTGGCTTCAAAGAAACGGTGACACCTACACGTTTATAGTAGATATTTTTGGCACTATAACAGTTCAAAGAGCAGGAATCACAATAGACGGTGCAGGACATACCCTTCAAGGTGATCCCAAAGAAGTCAACTTGAGAGGAATAAATTTGATTGGCCACGGCGAAACTTTCAACGCTTACAGCAACGTCTTAGTTAAAAATCTACGCATCCTCAATTTCCCAGAAGGTATACGTACACCCTCAAACAACAACAGTTTCATCGGCAACTGCTTTGAGAACACACGTATACACATTCTGGGAGGCAGCGGAGAAGTAAACATCATAAAAAACAATGTTTTCGTAAACTCTGCAGTGTTTGTTGATTATAACCGTGGCGGCGACGACGTTATAACTGAAAACAATTTTTTTGACAGCGGTATCCTTGTTGACTTAGCAGATGCCCCCATAGTGGATAGGAACTACTGGAGCAACTACACTGTCAAATACCCCAACGCCACAGAGGTCGAGGGGTTGGGAATCTGGGATACACCCTACATAGATGACAGATATGATTGGGCAACTAACAGAAGCATCGACTACCACCCCTTAGTTAATCCAGTAAAGGATTTTGAGGTTCCAAGTTTTAGCCTTTATCCATCAGCTACACCCAACATAACAATTCAGCCAACAAACAATTCCGGGTCAGGACTACCACAAACAGAGTATCTCCTAACAATCTTAGCGGCGGTATCAATAGCAATTATATGCATAGGTTTGCTTGTTTACTACAAAAAACGTCGAGGGAATAAGAAGTCATGAACAAAACAGCATTGGCACTTATAATTATTTTTTCATTGATTTCTTTTGCTCATCCTTTTACTGTGAATGCACAAGTTGTTCATGCCACTCCCTCATTTGTTTATTCACCTCTTACGCCAAGGGTTGGAGATGTTATTGTTTTCGATGCTTTATGGTGGGAACAATACTGGAACCAAAATCATGAACCACGCACTTTCTCTTACACCTGGAATTTTGGAGATGGCACCTCTGCAACCGGCGTTACAGTTAACCACATTTACTCTGAACCAGGCACCTACTCTGTTGGCGTTACAGTTGACGATAATCTTGGAACAGGCGGCAGCAGCGAAATGCAAATAGAGGTAAGGCAGCAAACACCTGTTACTGTCCATATATCTTTAAGCAGTGATTCAGTTTACACTGGACAAGAAGTTGCAATCAGCGGAAACCTAACCTGTGATGGCGTAGGAGTTCCAGATGCTTGGATTGTTCTTTCAAGTAAAACTTACATTGAGAACGCTGTGTGGAATGAAATAACGTCGGTGCAAACTGATGATTACGGCAGATACTTGGCAGTTTGGAAACCTTCACGTGGAACCTATCAGGTTAAGGCAACATGGATGGGAAATTCCAGTTTTCCTCAGACAAGTGTAAGCGTTAATCTTGGCGTTGTAGGATTTGGGGATTTCATTACCGAGTTTTCTTCAAATTCAACAATAACACAGCTAAATTTCAATGCAAGCACTCATGTTCTTAGTTTTTCTGCTGAGGGACCCAGCGGAACAGATGGTTACGTCAAAATTACTCTAGAAAAAGACCCGGCTTTTGATCCTGAAGGTATAAGCGTATTTTTTGATGGCAAACCAATTGAATACGCAATAACGTCAACAAGCCAATCCTGGATATTTGAAATTACCTATTCACACAGCATCCATGATGTGGTTGTATACTTTGTTGGAGAAACAAAACCAGAGCCTTTTCCAACAGTTCTTGTTGCTGCTTTCTTTGTAGTGGGCTTTATTTTAGCTGCTGTTGGTTTGTTGGTGTACCAGAAACGCAAACACAGAAACTAACTAAACAAGTCGTTAACGCTTCAAAATAATTTACAGCTTACAAAAGACAGTTTTTTAGGTTTTCTTCATTATGTAGAATGCAGTTCTGAAAGCTTCAGGGCATTTCCTAACCATATCTATCTCTTTCTGAAACTGCATCAGCAGCTTAAGAGCATCTGAGTTGCCACCATATTTTTGGAGAAGAAATACCATTTTTTCTTCCAGAGGCTTATAGAACTCGGTCCACCAGGCATCTGCAGGCAATAAAACAGTATCTGCGAGATTGTAACCGTACTGAGGCAGATTTGAGACTGCGTCTGCAGCACATTTTTGCTGATAATGTATTACTAAGTAGCCATCATGTTTAAGCAGTCTGCGCCACTGCTTGAGTTCTTTGTCAAAGCTTAATGTTCCGATTACGCCCTCAGACCAGACGACATCAAAAAATTTGTCAGGGAATTTTATATCAAAAACTGACATATTGATTGCTTTAACTCGTTTAGCTAACTGCTTTGCCTTTATCTTCCTGCTGAATTCATCCAGACAAGATTGGTCTGTGTCTATCCCTGTTACTTTGCCATCACTTAGTTTTGCTAATTCGAGAGCGGGTACTCCCGATCCGCAGCCAATATCCAGTATTTGAGGCTTCATTAAAGTGGGTAACCTAAAAAAAGCCTCTCTGGTATACTTTAGCAATGTCTCTCTTGCTTGCTCTATTTCTTCAAGTACAACCATAAACGTCAATTCAAAAGCTAATCAAAGGCATTATATTTGTTTTCTTATTAGGCGGCTACTTTGGGTTGCTTCTATTTTTGATCCCTTTATTAAGTCAATGTTAAAAGGTGTTTCAGATTTTGGCTCCGTCAAGTTGCTCCTTTGATTTCAGTTAAGGGCTTATTTTTTGTGTTTTGTAGCTTTTCTTATCTATATTCCTGTATCCCTTTTTCTTTATCTTCCTGTGTTAGCTCGCCATATTATTCAATTCTTGGGATTAAACGATGTGGAAAATCACTGTTTTCATGGCTACTACTAAAAGAAGAAAAATTTGGTTAAATAAACTTTGACAAAAACGGACAAGCCAACAGTAACCTAAGACTTCCACTAAAAACACTCACGTAAAGAGTCCTGGGCTGCTATGTTTTTGATTTTTCTGTTAAAATCCCATATTTTCGTTATTTCTGATGTTTTCTTTGTATTAAAGTAGTTGTCTAGCAAATTTTGCAGACTACTACTTTTAACTTTCATTTTTTCTTTATTTGTGATTTTGTTTTGCAGTTGTTGTGGATCTTAAGAATTTGATGAAGGATTTAATGGAAAACCTACCGTTTTTCCCTATGTACGATAGTTGCTTATAGGGCAAGCCGATGGTAGATGAACCCAGAAAGTACGATTATAAAGAAGGCAAAGACAAAATCGCAAAAGCTACATCAATGCAACAGGAAAATCGTACATAGACTTCTTCTATTTCTTCTATAACCGCAAAACCTAGAAGTCAATGAAAGAACAACAACAAATGAAAAAAATA
>JAAZBP010000056.1 GCA_012513715.1 Thermoproteota archaeon
CGACACCACTGAGACTTTTCTTTCCCGAAAGAAAATCCTCGCCAAAAGAAAGGGGTTTAACTTGTTTATTTTCCATTTTTTTCTTCTCCGAATCGTTATAGTATACAATAATTATTACACAATAACTAAATATAAGAGTATCTCAAATTGATACCTTAGCGGTTGTTGACTATGCATAAAGCAATCCTCTCAGAAAGAGAAAGAAAACTCCTAACCAAATACCTAAATGACGAAACCATAACCGACGTTACTTTTAGAATGCTTAAATTAAGAATAAAACGCAACTACAACTGCATAAAACAAGATTACAAATTACTGGAACAAGTAATGGCTAAGCTACAACAAAAACACACATAAGACTTCATCTAATTCTTTTCCATGTCAGACTTAACTTTTCAGCTATAAGATACCTTTTCAATTTAGTTACCGCTTTATGCATTTACCTACCTTTTTATAAGTTTCTTATAACTCCACAATTAAGCCAGTAATAGTTGTTTTAAACAACCTTTTTTTATTGTCAATGAACAATTTTGCTATGTTTTATCGTTTGAGCTTAGAGAGATTTAACATATTTACGGGAAAAGTGCATTAAAAAATTAACATCCATAACTAACCAATCAAAAAGAAGTAGGCTGACCCAATATGATATTAGATATTAGTTTCTAATTGGTGGGGGCAGGAGTTGAGTCCACAGATAGTTCTTCTTTATGCTATGATAAACCCCAGTTAAAGGAATTGTGGTTGTTTTGGTTTTCTATATACGAACACAACATTGGTCCAAACAGAATGTTGTTTAAAAGTTTTACAGTAGTTCTTATTTTATAATTAAAGAATTAATTAAGCACATTTGGTTATTCCTTGCGTTGAATAGAGGTATCACTCAATTTTTTCGGTAGATTATCACTAATAGCGCCAATACCGTTTCACTTGACTGTGTATAATGCATACAATTAAAAATGAACTTCAGCTATTCATCACAAACACACTAAAAGTTATATACGAATACACTCACAATAGGCTAAGGGATGGCTTTGAGAATAATTAAAATAGTTTTTGTCTTGACAATAATAATGGTTCTGACACTTACTGCAACATTTACCACTGTTAAAGGAGCTACTGAAACCCCAGAAAATAATGCAGTTTTAACAAGCATTAAAGTAACAAATGGAGATGGTACCCTCAAAGAGGTCATAAACGGTGGTTCAGTAAAGCTCACCATGGGACAAACACCAGTTCTTCTTAATATTGAGTTCACCAACATTAACTGCAGTCCTCATTATGCTGCTGGAAACTGGTTTTGGATAAAAGTAATAGGAGGAGGACAAGATTTCCTTGTAGAGTCTGCAAGTGGGTCTTCAGGACTTTCTGTTGATGTTGGTTCAAATGGGGAGATATCAATGGATTTAACAAATGTACCCCAATTCAGTTGGTTCACCAGCATTTGGGATAAACTTTCCTTTATCGAAAAAAATACTGGTTCTATGGATGTTACTGTAAAACTCTATTTCTATGGTATTGGTAACGATGGAACTGAAGGTAATTGGCTTGAAGACCAAAAAACATTTACTATAAAAGCTACAAACAATTTTGTTGGATTACATCCAAAGGATTTTTCAATTGAGCAGGGTAGCAGCGGCTCACTTGTAGTGAATATCAGAAATTTTGACACTGAAACAATTACCGATGTCACTGTCTCAGTAATTGACTATGGACAATTTTTGTTCCCTCAAGATTCCCAAAACCTGAATGAAATAAGTGCAGATGGGATGAAAACCATTACATTTGACGTTAATGCTCCGAATGATGCTTATATAGGAACTTCACAAATAACATTGAAAGCCACTTTCAAAGATTCTGAAGGAATAACACATTCAGTTGAGAACAATACGTCATTAACCACAATTAAAGGAAAAACAGATTTTCCAATAGCCAATTACATAGCGATAATTGCAGTTATTATCGTGGTTTTGATTGGTATATTAGCCTTTATTTTAAAGTCGAAAAAACACATTAAATAGCATTAAAACTTCTTTGAGTTGTAAAAATCATATGTAAAAAAATTTCTTAACAGCCATAACCAGTGGAAATTTTTGATAAAATCATATAACAGATGACCTAATGATTTACACCTTATTGTTATGAAGAAAATATGTTTATTTTAGTAATAGGGCTATCGTATATTATTATTAACTATATTATTTATTATATTATGTATAAGTATAGTATTAATTAATAGATAGATAATATAATACATATAGATATAATAAGTATATTAATTAATAAAAAAATATTTTGTGACTATTAGATTTGTAATTTTGTTTGAGGTTTTGCAATTTTTTCTTCATGTATCTTTTTTGCATTCTCTATTGCTTCTCTGATTTTGTCAGCCAAAGGATAAATTTCTTTCCAATCTTTAAAGCATTTAATTCTATGTTCCAAGTACAATACACCCCAACCTTCTTTATGTAAAAGTTCTTTTGCTTTCCTTGTGAGTAATTTAGAATAAGTCATAACCAGTAACGCAGGTCGACTTTTGTATTTACGTCTGCTTAACACTTGTTTTTCAACAAAATCTATTCCATAAGCTCTTTTTTGTGCTTTGAAATTTTTAACTTCTATAGCTATTTCCATTTCGTTTGTGGATTTCTTAGTCACTACAATATCCATACCACTACCCATTTTATACGTAGAAAGTTTTCCAAACTTATTGCAGTCAACAATCCAACCGTCTCTTTTTTTATAGAGCGTTTTTACTGCTTGAGTTATTATTTTTTCTCCAATCATTCCCCATTTTTCATTTTTATGTGAAGTCCACTCTTCATCACTTAAGTGAAAAAAATCTTCACTATCAACCATTTCTTTCTTATTTATTTGCAATATTTCACCTGTAAGGTGAAAAGAGCGTTTTTCTAAACCTCAGAGCCCATTTTGTCTAAGGCGGCGAACTTTTCACCTAAAAAACAGAAATTTTAGATGATTCTCCATTACAGCATTCTTTTCTCACCCATATTCCTATATGTTTCAACCACACCATTATATGCAATAAAAGCATAATATATAAGTATTTCATACCAATAATGCATAGTAGTGATTGTATATGAAAAACGAGATTGAATTACCTGACGAAGAATGGCTCATTGAGCACCTAAAAAAACAAATTAAAGAAAACAATGTATCACAAGAAAAACTCAGGGAGTTTCTTGGAGTCTCATCACAATCAGCAGTATCAAGAATACTAAACCAAAAAAGCGAATTAACCTATAAACAAGCATCCAAACTAACAAATTATTTACAAAAATATGCTTCACCTCTTCCAAACAAACCAGTAAAGGAATATGCAAAAAAATCCGCTGAGACAAGCTATGTCTATTCAGATGAACCAATTTCTGTAGCAGCGAAAAAACTTGAAGAAGGAAACTTCACTCAACTCCTTGTAAAAGATAGAAAAAAAGATACATGCTTAGGGATTGTTACAGATTTGACTTTACTAAATAGAATGACTAAACCGTCAAAATCAACATCTAAAGACAACTGGTTAACTGAGCTAAAAACGCTAACAATAGAGAACGCTGAAGTTATTGAACAAGTTCCCATATACCCCGAGTATTGTTCAATAATCGAAGTTGCAGAAGGGCTAAAAAATCATTATGCTGTTCTGGTTGAGGAAAGCTCAGAAAACAAAATTGGAATAATAACGAGAGCAGACCTCCTAAAAATCATATAAGTTTTATCTCTACTTTGCGCCTACAAAAAGGAGGGCATTACAGAAAAGAAGAAAACAAAAATTGTTAAATAGCGATGAGAAAGTGGTTTCTCTCTGTTTTTATCAGTTCATATTGATGTTAAAATTAGCCTAATTTAGCCAATATGAAAGTTAATTTTTACTTTAAAGTCGAGAATTATTTTAGATACAATTTCAGGCAACCCCAGACTTATTACCATATTTAGGGAAAACCAAACCCGAAAATGCCCTTATTTCCTTTAGGCTTTCTCTTGATAGACTTGGTATGAATGTACGAGTGGCAATTGGGACACAGAACTTTAAGGTTTGATTTTTTGTTATTTTTAGGCTTTCCAAAAATGTCTCCTGCTAAATTGAAGCTCATAATTATCGAATTACTCTATTAACAACAGGTTAGTTTAGATAACTTGTTTGGAACCTAATCCACCGACCAATCTGGTATAGTAAGTTTGACAAGTACACTATCTACGAGGTATTCTATTGCTGAATCAATGTCAGTAAATCATATAGACTGGTAGAACATAAATCGAGGATTTTGCTTACTCCTTTATCCCAGTCTTTCAAAGGATAATTGCCTATTCTAAAACCATTAAGTGCTATAATCACTTCTGGAGTACTTGCATGAGTTGGATATATTTTGCTTCTTAAAGTCAAGAGATGCCTTAGGTTAAAAATTATATTTTTGGGATATTCTGGGAAGTTTTCATTAAGGAACCTTTCTAAGGCATTGATTGACCCATTTTTTAGACCGTCTTTGTTCTTAATCCTCTTTTTTAGTTCTGACTCATCAATTCTATCTATCAATCCAGCCAGTGCTTGAATTTTTAGAGCAAAATCTCTTTGGTCAACGCAAGGTTTAGCTAAATCAAAACCAGCTACTAAGTCATCAGTTAATGGTTTGAATAGGTCTATTCCAAATTTTGCTTTGAAATTGATATTTAGGTAATTTCTTGTTTCTACAAAGAGCTGCAAAGGACTCATTATTACAGAGGGGGGGTGACCAATTCCATAAGTAGAAGCTATTTCCTCTTTTATTTTTTCATTAAGAAAGGGTAGATAAGCTGCTTTTAATTCTGCTTTGTTGAAAGTGCACGAGTCACAACCCTTTGTAGCCACTAAAACCTTCAAAGCTTCAAAATAGCTTTTATATGGACCCACTAATTCAAGTTTTCCAGTCTTCTTACAAGATGCATAAAAACCCATTTCTTTAGTTCTTTCATGAGTCCCTGAAATAATAAAGCAACTACCACAATTAGGGATTAATTCGTCAGTGTAAGTATTCATCCCAAGAAACTTTTTGCCTGTATCGATAGCAGAGTCAGGGAGTCCCATAGAGTTAATATTGTATAATTATATTATATCTTCTTTGCTATATTTGATATTAACTTGGGTGTTGAGCCTCAAATACAACCTCAATTTGTTTGCAATATTATAAAAAAAGTGATAAAATAATAAGCAGTACTCTAATATGAGAAGAAAAATGTTTAAGATAACTTCTACTAAATAAGCAATATGTCATTGGCTAATATTATTAAAATATTGAAAAGACCTGCAGTTTGGATAACATTATCCATTGTGATTATAAGTGCAATATTAACTGTAAGTGGTAATGAAATGAGGTCAGATGCCGAAGCTAAAATAATCGAAGAGACAAAGAAATTAAATGGTGAATTGTCACCATTTGAAATTAATATAGATGAGATATTTTATCTATATGTTGGTGAAAGAGTACCTTTTCATTTTACTGGAGAGCAATTGGCAAATGGAATCAATCTGAGCAAATTCATCACAACACCATACAACAACTTAACAAGTGATGAATTTCATTTTGACATAAAAAATGGTAAACTTCAGGTATCAGCAACTATAAGAGATTCTGAAGGCAAACTAATAACATATATTGTAAATAATACTTGGAAAACTGTTGACCCAAATAATGAATTGGCTTTTTGGGATAGGAACTACAATGCATATGCCTTTGAAGTAATAACCCCTGATTATGTACCTATTCTACAGGTTGCGATGATAGGGTCTAACAGAATCCAATTAGGCGGTCTATTCTATACAGAGGATGGATTTGTTAGAATAGCTCCAACTTCAGATGGAGGAGCGACTTTTTCGTATTATCCAAAAGGCATGAGCATTGAAGAAGCAAATGAAAATTTGAGTATTCCACTTCTGTTTGAATATCCTGCACTAACTAATTCAAGCAATCTTGGTAAGATGCAAAATCCAATCTATCAAAGTTCAGAGCCACTTGCTGTATTAAATAGCAATAAACAAATTGGTTTCTATTTAGAAGTTACTGGCTTAGTAATGGTGTCTATTTTTGGAGGAATATTTATTCTGACATTGAATGTTAAAAAAAATTCAGGAAGGGTAAGCACTAAAGGAAAAACTATCAGTGGGAAAAAAGGTGGCAAAAAGAGTAAAAACACTCGTTTTCAGTATGGCTTATAGGCAAGGTCGCACTAAACACCTTATCCCATGGAATTAATAATCAAGAACAGCAGGATAACCCAAGATATTGCAGGAAAAATTACTGAATTCCCCAAGTACACATCCCAGTTAATGAATTTAGCAAATCAAAACGCCCAAGGCACAAGACCTAAAGTTGTAGGACAATTATCTGACCTAATACAAGAATGCCCAAAAAAAACCTACAAAGAATGGGTTAATTGGTACAACCAAAAAACACCAACAGCAATTGACGATGCTACTGAAAAAGTATATGAAATGATTCAGAACTTGAATAACGCAATTAAACAAATAGACAAAGCCCTTGTTAGAAAATGGGTAGAAGATTTAGTTCTTACAAAAACATTTGTTGGTTTATGCTTTCAAGAGAGCATCTTAAAGGTGATAGCTGAAAGACGATTGGTCAACTATAGATTGGCAACATCCATAGAAGAATCACAAAATATCGATGGATACATTGGCGATATACCTGTTTCTATTAAACCAATAACCTATAAAACCAAAAATATGCTTCATGAAAACATTAACGTAAAGATAATATATTATGAAAAATTAAAAGATGGCATAAAAGTTGAATATCATTTTTAGTCCTGCTCAATCCAGTCTCTAAGTGATTTACCCTCTTTAAATAATTCACCTTTAATAAATTTGAAACTGGGTTTTTCACTATACTCCACTTCAATAAAGTCTTCTTTCTTGGCAGCATTTCTAAGTTCATTAAATTCAATTTCAACTTCTTGACTTGTCATAACAGGAAAACCATAAACTTTACTTGTATAACCTAATTCACCTTTTCTCTTAACTCTGTCTTGAACAAAAATAAGATGATTCCTAACTCGATTCTCAATTAATTGGTTTGAAAAATCAACAATACCATTGCTCAGTCTTGAAGAAATATGGTCATCGAAATTAGAGTCAATTTCATACCCAATGCTATTTCTTGCAGTTGCCATAGAAGCTATTGTTGTAGTACCTGTCCCAAGAAATGGGTCTAAAACGGTATCACCTTTTAACGAAAACATATTGATTAATCTGTAAGCCAATTCAAATGGGTAAGCTCCACTTCTTTCTCTGATTTTATTATCAATGTTGCTTTGTTTAGTTCCCTTAAGGTCTTCCCATATGTCAGAAAACCAGAGATTTCTTTCTTCCCAAAAGAATGCACTTTTCTGTCTCCTCAATTTTTCTTCATTAGTTTTAAATTCCCTTTTTCCACCCTTTCTTAGGATTAAGATATGTTCATGCTCCAGAGTAACATATGCTCCAGCGGGTAGCATTCCTGAACCCATGAATTTATTTGGTGCATTAGTCTGTTTTCTCCATAATATTTCTGGAAGACAACTAAAGCCTAAACTGATACAATATTCAAGTATCCTTGAATGACTTGAGTACAGCTTGAACTCTGTCCCAATTTTTCTTGTCGCATTACCTATGTTAATGCAAGCAAATCCGCCTTCTCTTAGAACTCTGTAGACTTCTTTCCAGACTTTATCTAATTCTTGATTCATAAGTTCAAAGGCTTTATTTCCATCATCATTTCTCAGGGATTCTCCGATTGAAGGATTTTGCTTTGAAAAGATTTCATCCCACATTTCAATCATTGGGTAGGGTGGAGAGGTAATCATTAAGTCGATAGTATTGTCTCCTATTTCTTTCATGGAACTTGCATTTCCAAAGATTACTTTGTGGGTAGTTTTCATGGC
>JAAZBP010000057.1 GCA_012513715.1 Thermoproteota archaeon
AGTAGTTGACGTGACAGATTCCAAATCTGCTCTGAATACTCATCTGCTTCCCAATACCAGATTCTATCATCACTTCTTCGCATTCCCCAACCATAATCTTGAGGCAAAACCAATGCTGCCTGAGCTTTAGATGAACCATGAATTATTCTCTGGTTTTCTATATTGTTCCAAAAGTTTTCTAGTGCTTCAAAATGTTTGTCAGTCATTACTCCATACGGGTTTTCTGTGTCATTCTGAGGATAATTAAAGATGACTACGTAGTTTGCTCCTGAAGTGTATGACATACACATTTGATTGTAAACTTCTTCTGCAGTATCCAAGTATGGTGCTGTATCGTATTTCCAAGTTATTATTGTACCCCACTGTTTATTCTGTAATGTTGCAGCTCCACGAACTAAAGCTAAGTCTTGTTCGACAGTGTTATTCCAGCCAAGTTGAGCTAAAACAACGTCCCAGCCGCCTTTGTAAGTGTACCAGTGTAGGGCATAATCCGAAATGAAGCTTGTCAAGTTCCTTTTTTGAAGTTCAATTATTCCGCTGTCTCTTCTTATGTGGTCAATGAATACTTCTGCTGCTGACTTATAGTCACGTGTCAAGTTACCATTAAGAAATTCCTCTATAGCCTGAGAATGCGCTATATACAATGGTGAATCTGAAAAGGTGTCCCTAATTAAAGAGAAATAATGAGCCCATTCATCGTATGGTATATCAAGCTGTATTCCTCCGGGTTCATCATAATAATAGATGCCTAAAAGTTGCTCTCCATACCTTTCTATTGCATAGTCAAGCCAAGGTAGCTGCCAAGAATCATTAAACATCCCAAAGAAAACAATAATGTCCAAGCCTTTCTGAGTAGCATAATCCGCAATCTCGTTTAGGCTGGTTTGGTTTTTGCTGACTGGTCCTGACTGGATAACCAGCAGGTTTGAGTAATTCTGTATTCTATCTACGAGTTGTTTAGCTTCAATGGTTGTGTTACCGCAAAAGGAAACACCCACATGGAACGGTTCAGCTTCTTTATCAGCTAATCCGTGATAAGTAACAAAAAATGCGACAGCTAAAATAATGAGTAATATGGCTGCAAAGAGAAGTTTAATTTGCCTCAACAGTTTAACTCCTTTTTTAGAGAATCGTTTTTTGTCTAAACGTTTATTGATTAAACTTATATTGCTTTTTAATGTTCACTTTTTGGTTTTACCCGCTTATACTTTTATTTTCTTGTATCTTCATCTGTTATGTAGGTGAAAAATTTATGGACGCCTTAATTGTTTACACTTCAAACACAGGCAACACAAAAAAAGTTGCTAACGCCATAAAGGAAGGCTTAGAAACAAGCGGAATAAACGTTAAAACTGTGGATTCCAAACAAGCAGTTAGTGAAGATTTCTTTTCTTACGATTTGGTCTGTATGGGTTCGCCCTCGATTCAGTGGAGTCCAGCTAAACCGATTTCAGATTTACTTAAAACAAAGCTTGACCAATACCGAAATGAAGGAAAAATTTTGCCTGGAGCACCTAAAGTGCCGGGAAAAAACGCTTTAATCTTCTGCACCTATTCTGGTCCACATACAGGAATAGACGAGGCAACTCCAGCAGGAAAAACAATCCGACAGTACTTTGAACATTTAGGCTTCACCATAGCAGGCGAATGGTACATAATAGGCGAATTCCACGGACGATTGGACCTAAGTACTTTAGGAAGATTAGGCGACATAAGAGGCAAACCAACAAGCAAAGATTTAGATAAAATAAAAATGGACACAATCCAAATAGCAAAAAACCTAACTAAGTGATATTTATGGTTAAACCTCTCAATCTGCCCCTAAGAGTATACGAAGACCTCCACCAAGTATCTGAAGAATTAACTTTAATGGCTAAAAAACCAGTCTCAATGTCTATGACCATAGACTTACTCATAGGCATCTATCGCGCCCACTTAAGCAATCCCTGTGCACTGGACGCGTTCAGTCAACAGCTGAGGGCTTCAAACATGATGTCCCCGCAAGAATACGATAAGTACTGGGATGAACCAACAAAACAAAACCCCGATGACCCACATTTTAAACCAAAAAAGCAATGAACCATATCCAATCAAGAATACACCAAAACAAAAACAATAAGTCAAGCTCTCAGTATGGCCTGAAATAAACCGAAAGCTCTAAATGTCCACAGTAAAGTATTTTTCAACAAAATCGGGCCGGTAGATCAGCCTGGTATGATCGCCGCGTTCGCAACGCGGAAGCCGCGGGTTCAAATCCCGCTCGGTCCATTTTGGCACCCGCGCACCCCGCTTTTGAGAAAACTTTAGCTGTTGTTTTAGAATTAAAGAAAAATGGTTTGCTTCAGAAGTGTTGAAAATATTTTAGATAAACTTGTTATTGAGCGTGACCTAATTTCTCAGTGTCTTTAATTATTTTTAGTGACCAATCGTCCATCCTTCTGCTTTTTCTTAATTGTTTTTAATAGCCTCCATTGCTAAGTTCGTATCAATATTATCTTAAAATTAAATCTTTATTTTCATTTTCAATTTTTATTTTATTAAATTTGGCAGTGTCCTTATTTAGACGACTTAATTATTAATTTAAGACTTTTTGGTGTTCCCAGGCTTTTAGGAATAAGCAGGGATACTGGCGGATATTATCGGCGTCTAAGCCTCTGAAAAAAATAGAAAAACAACCAAAAAGATTAACACATCTAAAGTGGGACACTGCCTTAAATTTTTTTAATAAAAAAATAGGGAAATATTATTCATTATTCTGGAAGTTTCCAAATAAGTACACGTAATTCATCAGCTCTTCCACCGAAAATTTCAACTTCTATTGAATTTGGGTCTTCAGTATAGGTGGTCCAATAGAAACCTTGGGTCTGTCCTGAATCACCGTATTGGTCCCCGCCATAGTAAAATTGATGCACCATAGGTCCACCGCTTCCGTCCCAGTCTCTATACCATTTGGCAATTACATAGACAAAAACATCGCTAGTGTCCAAGTTGTGAGTAAACTCAATATGTAATCGACTATCTGTTTCTACCCAGCCGCTATCGTAGTCCGGATTGAGAATTCCTGCAGGTCCTGGTGGCCCAGTATCTCCAGTATCACCTTTCAGTCCTTGTGTACCCACTCCAAGTTGATTAACTACCAAAACTGATAGTAAAGTTGAAGCCAAGATTGCAATAATTAGTCCACCTGCGAATAAAGCTGTAGATACCCCGGAGTTGCTACTTTTTCCAGCCATTTTTATTCCTCAATTTATTAATGTACCTGTTTATTTATAATATATAGTTTTTAGCTAAAGTAGATTTCAATTTTTAAAACTATTGAAAGAAAATTTTTTAAACTAAATCAATACAAAAATAAGTGCTGGTAAAAAAAAATAAGTGAAAATAAAAGCTTAGTTGAAAAAATAATAAAAACAAAAGCTTTTGCATATTTCCTTATCTTTTGGGGCGCAACATTTTTCGTTAGAGCAATATCGGACTTTATATACTACCTATACAACTATGGTGCGGAAACTTTCTCAGAAACACTTTTAGAGACAACAACATGGATAATCTATGACGTATTTTCTATATGTGCTGCAATTGCTTTATGGGTGATTGCCGTAAAAGTTCTAAAAACAAATAGTTAAAAAATTTTGTCAATCTAGGAAAAAATTACCCTAAATATTCTATTTTTTTTAAAAAAAAGTGGAGGTCAACGTTTCCGTTTTTAACTCCATTTATTTTTTTACAGGTCAAGTCTGAGCCTTATAGTTGATTACGGCCCACCTACGCCTTGTCTTTGACGCTGCAGATTCTTGCTGCCGTTTTGAACCTGCTGCTTCAAGGCTCAGATGTACCAAACATTATGCATGTTCAGCCCAGCGAGGCAAAGTTTTTATCGCATACTAATCTTGTAGCTGTTTGGATTAGTACGCATCAATGCCTCAATGCATTGCTTCTAAAGCTTGCTCCTTGACCTGTACAACTCTAAAAGCGATCTGTATGTAATAAATTTTGCGACATTACTGTTGCAAAATGGGCTAAAAAAGTATTTTTTGAGACATTTATTTTTGGATATTCAACTCTCAAGTATTAACAAAGAAAAAAAGAAAAAATAAGTTAATTTGAGTTTAAATTTTTATTTTTATCTTTCTTTTGAATAGAAAAATGACAGATACAGCAACAATCACGGATACAGAAATTGTAACAACAAGCAAGGGACATAAATCTAAGTAATTGGGCGTTAACTGTACTTAATTGATTTGTAAATCGTAATTATCTAATAAATTTACTATGTATGTTTTTTACTCTTCGCTTATTACCGCGTCGGACTCAATTTTTCATTAACAAGTTTTCCAGTTCTCTATGTTGTAATTGTAATATTGTAATTCTATATTTGCTCTGCAGCTTTGCTTGCATCAACAATACCGTTTAAAATTGGTTAAGGTTTTGGTATGACTCTTGTAATTGTTTGACCAGTATCGATTTATTCTGAGCCAGAGATTAAGGTATCAAATTGGTCAAGTGAATGATTGAACCCTGCATGTTGATTTTGCTCATTGATTTACTGATTCATTTTAATCTTCTAATAAAAAAGTGAATAGACTTGTTTTATTTTGCTTTTGTTTTGGGTTTTTGTGTTGCTTTTTTCTTTGGTTTTTTGGTTTTTTGTGGTTTTGTTGTTTTTGCAGGTTTTTCTTTTTTCTTCTCTTTTTCTTCTATTTTTTGTTCAGCTTTGGGTTGTTCCTCTTCTTCTTCAAATACTTGGATTGCGCCTTCTGGACATTGGGCTTCGCATGTTCTGCAGAGTATGCAGTCTTTAGCTCTAACTGGTACAGATTTGCCGTTAATCATTTCGTAGACTGATGCTGGACATATGTTTACGCAGGTTTCGCATCCAGTACATTTCGAATCGACAATAATTTTAGCCAATTTTAATCCCCTTCAAGTTGGTATGTTTTGTTCTGAATAAAAGCTTTTAAACAAAAACTTATCCCAAAAAATTCTTGTTGCATGTATAAAGGTGGATTTAATGAAATAAAAGAATGGATTTTATTTTTGGTTTTTTTATGCGATGTTGTTTAGTAGGGTTAGTCTGCTCTCAAAAGCTGTTACTAGATCGTCAAGTAGGATTTTTTTTAGCTCTGTTGGTAAACAGGCTATTTTATCATCCAACACAGTTGCTAGTTTAGCTTCAAGTTCTCTTCTACTTTTATTATCAAATTCTGTCACTTCATTTTTCCTCCTTTTTATACTAATCCGATTTTTAGGTTAAGACAGGGAAAATCTTCTTTAGGTTCTTGTTTTTGAAAAAGAAATTTTCTTACACGGTAACCCCTTTGGGTATTTGTGTAAATTGGCTCATTTTTCATGTTTTCTTTTTTTACTAAAGCTTGTTTTTCAAGGAAACTCATGGCTTTTTCTAGAATAGGGTAGTCGATGGCTGTTTCTTCTTTTATATTCTCAAGTTTTAGGGCTTTTTGTTTTTCTATTGCTTCTAAAATTTTTAAATAAAGCTCTAATCTAGTTAATTTATTTGCCATTTGCCTCTCCTCTCTTGTACATGTTATTTGCAGCTTAAAATATAACAGTTATGTGTGTGTAATGTTACACTTACACACTAGCG
This sequence comes from Thermoproteota archaeon, assembly GCA_012513715.1. Classification (GTDB taxonomy): domain Archaea; phylum Thermoproteota; class Bathyarchaeia; order Bathyarchaeales; family Bathycorpusculaceae; genus Bathycorpusculum. Next base: position 5,606 of record JAAZBP010000057.1, read on the forward strand.
GTTAAACTAACTTATCTACTGCGCCTTTATCAGCGAGGATTCCTGCCAAAGATTCTCAAACGCTCTCTCCAAAATTTTAACTTGAACCGGATCATTAGTCCAGAAAACTTTACGTGGTGTTTTATCCAAAATAGCTTGACCCCAAATCCCCTCTTTTCCATCAACAATCACAAGGTTAAACATGCACTCTTTGATTTGCCTCAAATCAAAATTTTTATCTCCAAAATAAGAAATAATCGTTGATTTACCAGAAACATCCTCATCTTCCTGATCTTCAGAATCGCTCATGTCAAGGATTATTTTTGTTTTAACATTTGCTTTTCTCTCATCTTCCAAATTTATTATTTTTTGAGTTTCCTCAACTGATCCCACCAGAAAAATTTTTGCGGAAGCCTTCTTAAGCATCTGTTTTAACCTTAGCTTCACATTTTCCGGCCGCGATAATGCTTCCACTGCTTTCTCTTCATGTATCCCAAAAGAAGTCTTCTGAAGTATCTCTATCAGTCTTTCTTTTCTCTGATTCAGGTCCCGAATCTCCTTTTCCATAGATTCAACTTTAGTATCCATTAAAATTTTAAGTGCAGTCTGAGGTTCAGTTGAAGCAAATTTTCTTGGCGCATCCAATTTGCTGATTATAATTCCCCGATTCTCCAGTTCAGGCATTATCCTGTAGACTTCTTCCCGTCTTATTTTTGATAAAGCAGCAATTTCAGCTGCAGTAGCAACACCCAAAGTGTTAACTGCAATGTAAATTTTAGCTTGAGATTTACTTAAACCAAAAAACACAAAGAGGTCAGCTGTTTCCTCAGCAAATTTGGAATACTCATTGGTTTGTATTTTGCTGATTCGAAGTTTAACCCATTCCTGTATTTTACGTTTATCAAAACTTTTCTGACGTTCTCTCTCCAATAACTTATCTTTCATATTGGTTAGTAGTTTATCCAACCCGATTGGTTTAGTAAAAAAAGAACTAGCTCCAATATTAAGCGACTTTATCGCGTTATCAACAGACGGATTACCAGTTATCATTATTTTTATTGCGTCTGGATTAATCGATTTAATACGAGTTAATACGTCTGTGCCTTCCATATCTGGAAGTTTTATGTCGATTAAAAAAATATCAAAGGGTTCTTTCCCAGCTTTAGCTATAGCTTCTCCGCCTGACTCAGCTGTTTTAGCTATGTAACCTTCCATTTCTAAAACTTTAGATAACGAAAACAGAATATCTTTATCGTCATCTACAACTAACACTTTAAAGGTTGGTAGGTTCAATGTGTTTTCTCCTTTCTTCTGAAACGTATAAACGGTATATTGAATAATATTCTAATAAAATAAACAAGTTTTATGAATTAATATTTATCTAAAGTTGACTTGAAAATCTAATATTGGCTTTAATTTTGAAACTGTTTTATCTTTTCAATAGCTTTTTCTGCCCAAAAAGAATCATGCCATAACGCTCTGCCAACGGCAACCAAATCAACTTTTTGTTCACGAACCAATTCATCTGCGTATTCAGGTTCAGTGACTCCACCCACTCCAATAACCGGGATATTAACTGCTTTTTTTATTGCCTCTGCTTGCGGAATAAAATACCCCCTCATCTGACGCAGTTGTTTAGGTTCACTTCCACACATACCTCCTGAAACATCCAAAACATCTACTCCACCCTCTTCAAGGGTTAGTGCAAATTTTATTGAGTCTTCAATTTTTGTGCCCATGGGCGCTAAGTCATCTGAGCCTAACCTGTAGAGTAACAGTTTATCTTTGAGAATCCCACGAACTTTATTTAATACTAGTAACTGAAACCGCATTCTATTACTCAAAGACCCTCCATATTCATCCTCACGTTTATTGAGTAAAGGCGAAAAAAACTGATTCAGTAAGTAACCATGGGCTCCATGAAGTTCAACACCGTCAAAGCCAGCTTTAACTGCTCTTTCAGCAGCTAAAGCAAAATCCTCTGCAATCTTGTACAGTTCGCTTTTTTCTAGCATCCGTGCTTTCCCAGTTTCAGAAGGTCCAACAGGCAAATCACCTATTACTTTCTTGTTTGCAACTGCACCGGCATGACTAATCTGAATCACTGCAGGAGCACCTACAGAATGGATAGCCTGCGCCAATTTAGTTAAGCCTTCAACTAACGAGTCATCATAAATTCCAAGCTGTTTAGGACCGATTTTACCTAAACCAGAAACATATGCATGTTCAACAATTGGTAAACCTACAGCTTTTGAACGGAGCAAATAGAAATTAATTAATTTATTAGTTACTGCCCCCTCAAAAGTTGCTCTGCCCGTCTGCATCGGCGGCAACACAAGTCGATTCCTTAACTTGAAGCCTTTTACATCTAAGGAGTCTAGTAGTCCAACCAAAGACTGCACCGAATGCAATACGGCTAATCAGTCAAATATAAGTGATTATTCTAAAAAAGTGAATAATTCCAGTTACTTATGGTTCTTAAAGGACTTGCTGACAATTTCTTCTTCAACTATTGCTTTTTGCATTAAAGATCTTATAGCCTCGTTAATGTTTCCATAAAAATAGGGTCTGACAATTTTTTCCGCGAAATCCTTTAGCATTGTAGCTGAAAAATTATGTAAAGTTAAAGAAATAAGTAATTGCTCTTCGGTGTTAAGTTGTGTTTCAGTCAAATTTATTCACGAAAACTAAGGTTTCCTGAAATCGCTTTTAAGAGAATCCAACCAAAGACTTTTTACATAAACAGAGAGGTCAGTTAAAGTGAACGTAATTTTCCTTGATTAAACTCAATTTCTCTGTTTCTTACAAAAAATTTCAAATAAAAAATTGCTTTTTTGTTTACTTTTAGATTAACTAACTGATATAGGCCATTTTGGAGAATTATTTAATTCCTGTTTTTTTAAGTGAATAGCCGCAACTGTTGGACCAACATTTTTTTCCTCAACAACCAGAATAATCTGTGACGTGTGTGGCGCAAATATGCCTCTTTTAATGTTTATTCCAGAAATAGCGCCAATTGCAAGAGAAGCCACTCCAGGTGAATCTTTCATGCGATCACCAATTAAAGTGACGACGCCTAAACCGTATTCAACTTTTAGGTTTTCATCAAATCCTTTAAGTCGCTCTTCGTTTTTTCTGAGGAAATCTGAATCTAAGAACAGAAAATCTCTAATGTGTTCTCCAGTTTCCATTGTTTCAGCGCCTAAATCTAAGAAGTCATTTCTTCGTTCCCAAATCCTAAGTGCTGCCTCCAGAGACCGACTTTTCTCGTCATTAATAGATAATATAGCGCATCCAGCTTTTCCAGTTAAGCACTTTACAATTTCTTTACTATTTGATTCAGCTTCTATTGTAGATGACATGTTGGGGTCATCAATTGGAACCACCATTAAAGGTTGATTATACCGTCTTGCCATTGCAATCGCTGGGCTCTGCACAATCTTCATGCCCATCATTGATGCTTTATGTGCTTCATTATATGTTAACCCCTTAACATGTTGAGTATTTTGTCCCTTCACAACTTTGGGGTCTGCGCTTTGAACAGGTACATCTTTGTAAAGCAGAGTCTTTGTGTTATATGTGTCTTTTAAGATGCATGAGGTAAATACTGCTGTAAGGTCAGATCCGCCGCGGCCAAGTACAGTTTCAAGCCCATCTGAGGTAACCCCTAGAAAACCTGCCATGCAGACAACTTTGCCTGCTTCAAGAAGATTAGTTATCGAATGTAATCTTTTTTTGCTTTTCTCATAATTAGGTGTGGCATCTTCAAAATTATCGTCAGTTACAATCGGCCAATTTTCCGCAGAGAGACTATATGAGTCAACGTCGTTACTTTTTAATATGTAATCCATTAGGCAAGCCATAGGTACTTCTCCTCCGAAGGTTAATATTCGCGCTTTCACGTTGCCACTGAAACGTTTATTAACAGTATTAAGGGCTGTTTGAGTTAACGTTTTAAAGTTAGCCAAATCTTCATGCGCTTGTTTTAACCAATTATCTTTAACGTACATTTTTGTTAAGCGTTCATAAATTTCAAAAACAGAATCAACTGAAAGCCCACATTCCTGCGCATGCGATTCACCTATCCTGATTAATTCGTCAGTGCATCCTATTGGAGCAGAAAAAACCGCTACAGGTCCAACAGCATCTTTTGTTTTGATTGCTTTTATTTGGTCTATTATTTTTTGGATTCCTTTGCCTTCTTTATCGAGTAGACTACCGCCAAATTTCGCTACAGACAGATTTTTGAAGTTGCATTCCACCCTGTACGATTAGCATCTTCTACAATTCTAAGTTAATAACTTTTCTAAAATTCTTTTTTAGTCATAACAAAAAAGCGTCTCCAAGTAACAGTTCCTAATAAATAAAATAAACATACTTTATAGTCTGAATAATTATTGTTGTACTCGTATTTCGAAGCATAACCCTTGTAAGTTGCCCCGATGCAATTCAATATAACAGACATTTAGCCTGTGATTAAATGACAACAGAGAAAACCACATTAAGAGAAGCTTCAAGAGTAGAGGTAATAAGTTTAGTAGATAACTCCGTGGATTTCAATTCAAGCAGCAACAAAAATTTTGTTCAGACATTTAGACAATGGGTTAAGCCTAATGTAAGTTTTGATTTACCAATTGCTGAAAACGGTTTCTCAGTACTAATTAACGTGTTTATAGACGATAAAATTTATCGCGTCTTGTTTGACACAGGGGTAAGCTCTGATGGAGTAGTTATAAACGCTAAACGTATGAATCTAGACTTAAGTGAACTGGACTACGTTGTTCTTTCTCACGGCCATTATGACCATTTCGGCGGATTACTCTCTGTACTAAAAAACATAAAAAAACCGAAAATACCCTTGATAACACATGAAGACATGTTTAACCCCCGAGGAACAGCCAACAACCGTGGAGAAATAAGAAAACATCCACATTTTCCCAAGATAAACAATTTAGATTCAGTAGATATCATAAATACTAAACAACCATATTTTATTGCAGATAACAGCACCTGTATTACCGGAGAAATTCCCAGAATAAATACCTTCGAAACCGGTTATAATTTAAATAGAATCTATGTAAGTGACAAATGGCAGCCTGACCCCAAAATGTTAGATGACCGAGCCATCGTTTTCAATCTCTCTGGAAAAGGTATAGTGATTATTTCCGGATGCGCACATGCAGGTATAATTAACACAATAAATTACGCCCAAAAAATCACTAACATATCACATATCTACGCGGTAATGGGTGGATTTCATTTATCAGGGAAAGAAGGGGAACAACGAATTCCAGCAACCATAACTGAACTTAAAAAATTCTCTCCAGAATTAATTGTGCCCTTTCATTGCACTGGTTGGCGTGCAACCCATGCGTTAATAGACTCATTCAAAGACGCATTCATCTATAACAGTGTAGGAAACCTCTATCAATTAAAGTAATGATAAAAAAACCTGCAGTAATCTAAAGCGTTAAATATTAAAAACCGTGTTTTTGTAAAATCATATTCTTAAGGTGATGAATCTTAACTAAAAAAGGACCTCTATTCATAGTACCTTGGCGATGCACATTTGAATGTGACAGTAATTGTGCTCATTGTGTTTCTGCAGGCAAAAAACCATTTCCTGACGAATTAGACACTAAAGACGCCAAAAAAATTGTAGATCAAGTAAAAGATTTCGGAGCAAGCTTTTTCGGAGTCACAGGCGGTCAACCTTTTCTAAGAAAAGACCTCTTTGAAGTTTTAGACTACGCCACAAGTTGTGGTTTGAATACAAGTATAATCACTGACGGACGTATGTTAGACGATAAAGCTTTCCAAAATATTGTTAAAAACAAGACCAAAATTTCTGTAAGTATAGACGGATCAGCAAAAACTAACGATGTTATCCGTGGAAAGGGTGCATATTCTGCTGCTGTATCAGCTATTGAGAGGCTTTCAAAAGAGAATCTACTTAACGTTCTGGTTTACACTTTTGCAAATGTTGGTGAAGTAACTAATGCTAACGAAGAAGACATGGTTCATGTTTTAGATTTAGCAAAGAAGTATGATGCACGCTGGGTTGTTTTTCACGGTTTCATTCCCTACAGCAATGACAAAGAAAGCCTTAAAGCAGATTTAACACCTCAACAGTACGAGTGGGTCTGCAATAAACTCTATGACTTAACTCAAAGATATAATGGAAAACCAGGCATCAATGTTTACATTCCATTCTATTCACGTGTAGCTAAACAACGTGGCATGCCCGATTTCGATAATTGGTTTAACAACTTCTTTTTAGGAAGATGCTTTTTCGGCAAATTCATGAGTATAGCCGAAAACGGTGATGCTATACCTTGTAGTTTCAACGATGCTTACCGAATAGGCAACATTAAAAATAAGACAATTACTGACATCTGGAGTGATATACAGAATTCACAATTCTTTGAAAGCATCAGAAACAAAGATAATCTGAAAGGAAAATGCGGTGTATGCGAATACAAGGACATCTGCGGAGGTTGTCGAGCTGCTGCATTATTCTATACTGGTGACATCTTCGGCTCAGATATAAGATGTGCGTATGTGCCTAAAAGCTTGAGAGAAAAATAAAATCTCCTCGTCTTTTTTGCTTTAAAACAATATGCCAGTTTTTTATATCATATGCTTTCTACATTTTTACTCAAAATATACACAGAGAAAAAAATGTGTTATTTAATGAAGAACAAAAGGTACTATTCTGGGATCTTTGAGAGTTTCAACGATTAAATCAGGCTTTTCTTGTTCAAGTTCCTGTAGACTATAAACACCAGTTGTAACTCCTATACACGACATTCCTCCAGCTTTAGCTGCTTTCACTCCAAATATCGAATCCTCAAAGATAATGCAGCGTTTATAGTCAACTTTTAGTTTCTGTACAGTTTTCAAAAAAATTTCAGGGTCAGGTTTAGAACGTGACACATCATCTACAGTAACTATAACCTGAAAATATTCTTCAAGGTTATTTACTTCAAGTTGACGGCTAATCACAGCTTGATTATTCATAGACGCTAAACCCACCTTTATTTTTCCCTTGAGTGTTTCCAAAAGCTCTTTTGCGCCATCAAAAAGTTGGTTTTTTGTTGTCAGCTCGATTTGTACTTCGCTTTTACGTTTAACAAGTTTCTTAACCAGTAGTTCATCAATGATTCCTTTGGATTTTAGAATATCCCGAAAAGTATCGGATGCACCTATCCCTATCCGTCTTTCAATATATTCATTTGAAACTTGACAGTTAACTTCACTTAAAGCCTTCTGGAAAGACGTTACTATAGCCTGTCTAGTATCAGCTAAGGTGCCGTCCCAATCAAAGATTGCAGCTGCAAACATATTTTTTCTCTATTTAATCTCTAATTTTTCGAGTATTGTCTGACTTTTTTTAGTGCCTTTCTCTATCGCTTTTACCATAGCGGTTCGAATTTGGCTTTTCTCAATTTGATATATAGTTTCAATTGTGGTTCCGCCCGGGGTGGTCGTCATATCTCTGATTTTAGCTGGTTCCTCGTTTAAATCAAGAATTAGTTTTGCTGTACCCATAACGGTCTGTGCAGCACAAGCTAAAGCTATGTTTCGGGGTAATCCAACCTTTAATCCAGCATATTCTAAAGCTTCAACTATTATCGACATATATCCTGGTCCACTGCCGCTCATGGCAGTTATTGCCGCTAAGTGTTTTTCCTCTACCTCATTACAAATACCCATCATGTTTAGCAGTTCAGTAATTTTCTTTTTATCTTCCACTGTAAAATTGTTTCCACAACAAAATGCTGTATAAGCTGCCTGAGCCATAACACATAGGTTAGGCATAATTCTTACAACACGTGATTCAGGCGCTCTTTCTATCAAATATTTTAACGGTAAAGCTGCTGCAGCTGAAACAAGTATTTTACCTTTAATTTCTTCACAATTATCTCTTAATACTTTCTCAACATCATAAGGTTTAACGACAACAAAAATGATGTCTGCTTCTGAAATAGCTTTACGGCTATCTGAACTAGTTTCAACACCTATCTTTTCCAACTCTTTTAGTTTATCTGACGACACATCAACAGCTGTGATTTTGCCTGCATAATTACCTTTTATTAAGCTCTTTATTATGGCGCCGCCCATCATCCCAGCGCCTATAAATGCAATTTTATCCTCCAATTCTTTTCACTCCGTTAGGGTTAAGAAATGTTTTTTTACTCTTTAAAGTTTTGTTAATCAGTCCACTATAAAATGGAAATAAAAATTTTTAAAAA
>JAAZBP010000058.1 GCA_012513715.1 Thermoproteota archaeon
GCTCATTTGTTCCTGAAGTTCCAGGCGACTACACTGTAATCGTTTCATTTGATGGAACAAAATCGTTCTGGGGATCAAGTGCAGTAACTGCTATTGCTGTTGAAGATGCTGCTCCTGCTCCTACAGATGAACCTAAAGGCGACTCCATAGTAGAACAATACTTCGTTGCAGCAATTGTAGGCATAATCATCGCTATAATAGTCGTAGGCATAGTAATCATACTGATGCTCAGAAAGCGTTAATCTGCAAAAAATTATCCCTTTTCTTTTTTTTATCTCAAAAAATAATTTAGCCGTACTGGTATTCTACCTCCATTTTCTAATGGAACATATTTTGTCTACAAAATTTGTTTTCTATTTTTGATAGACACTTAACAAACTCTTTTTACCAATCCTTTTAAAAATTATTCACAGACTTTGAATTTTGAAAAACTACGCTTGGCTTTTAAATGTTAACGAAGATAATAGTCTTTACAGGTGCTTTCAGTTTGAATCAGCACGAAGAACTCAACGAAAACCTTTTCTCTACATATGTTTTCCTAGTTAAAACCGGCAAAGCGGTTGGCCCTAGGGATTTGATGCGCGGTGCTAACCTCAGTAGCCCAAGTGTTGCATATCGCAATTTACAAAGATTAATGGATTTAAATTTCGTTGACAAAGACGAATATGGTAACTACTTTGTTAAAAAGAAAGTTGGACTAAAAGGTTATTTCTGGATTGGGCGATTTCTCATTCCAAATTTTATAATTTTTGGTATAATCTTCTTGGCAGTTTTAATTGCTGAAATAGCAGTTTTAATTCCCCATTTAGTATTGGGTTCTTTTGTTGAAGGCTCCTTCTGGTTATTAACAATAGTTACGATTGTATCAGCCTCTATCTTTCTATTTGAAGGACTGCGGTTTAAGAGAAAAAGAAAAATTAATTAAAAATTCTGCTTTCTTCTCAATTTAAGTTTAATATTTGCGATGAAGTGTATAGCAACAACAATAGCAGTTGAAAGTTTGAATCTTCGCTTTTTATCGAGGAAGTATGCTCTCCGCAAATAGTAGTGATGGAATGCACCTTCACGAAGTTTACCCAGTTCTTTCATACTAAGCTGAGGAGTTTCAAAAATAGGTCTAGTAGTATCGTACTTATCAAAGTCTGTAACTCTAAGCCAACCTTTCTCTTTAACTAAATCATATAATGGTGTGCCCGGAAAAGGTGTTGCCACATTATAGAAACCTAAATCATCAGGCGCCACTTTTTCAACAAACTTTATTGTATCCCATGCGCTTTCTTTGGTCTCTCCTGGAAAACCTAAAATAACGTTTGGCGCAGGTTTAAGTCCTAGTTCCCGTACCCACCCCAATACTTTTTCAGTTAATTCAGGAGTAATTCCTTTTTTCATTGCGTCTAAAACCTGCTGGGTGCCTGATTCGATACCGCACCAGAAGGATACGCATCCTGCTTCTTTCATTTTAGCTAATAATTCTTTGGTTACTAAGTCAACTCTGCTTCCACAGTTCCACTCAATCTTTAAATTGCGCTTAAGGATTTCATCACAAAATTCTTCTATTCTTGGTTGATCTACTGTAAAGGCATCATCACAGAAAGTAAACTTTTTGTGACCATATGTTTTATGTAGAAATTCTAGTTCATCTACAACATTTTTTGGGCTTCGCATACGAAACTTGCGCCCGTGCATGCGTACAGTACAGCAGAATTCGCACCAATATACGCATCCTCTACTCATAATTAAATAAAGTACATCTTCGTAATCTTTGAATTTCTCCATCGGCCAAAGGTGTCGAGCTGGAAAAGGTAAACTATCTAAATCTTCAATGTAGGGTCTATCTGGAGTTCTCACAATTTCGCCGTTTTTGCGATATGTAATTCCCAAAACATCATCGTAACTTTTACCCGCTTCAATTTTTTGTACAAGTTCCAGTATTGTGTTTTCTCCCTCTTTCCTAACAACGATGTCTAGTTCTGGGCACTCTTCTAGGGCATGGTCATCCCAAAAAGTGACGTGAGGTCCGCCTGCAATAATTATGCAATTGGGTAATAATTCTTTAACTTCTTTAATCAGCTTTAAACCAGTTTTATATGTTAGTGTAGATGATGTTACTCCTACTATGTCTGGTTGTCTTTTTTTAATTTCTTCTTTGAATTCTTCTAAAGATAAATTGCTTATTTGGCAATCTATTACATCAACTTTGTACTTGGCTTTTTCCAAAACAGCAGCTATATACCCTAGTCCTAATAATGCAAAAGGCCAGTGCATTGTAGCTCCAACTGGCGCTGCTGGGTTGACTAGGGTTATATGAGGTTTCATTTCTGTTTTAACACCTTATAGTAGTTCTCAAAAAGTTAGGTTTAATGCTTAAACATTTCGTATACTTAAATAAAAGTTAAAGATGAAATTTTAATATAAGGTCTTGTCTGCATACAGTTTGTCTATTTATCTTCTAAAATACTATATTAATTGCAAAATGTATTACTCACCAATTTAAAAGTGAAGAAGGAAGCATTACGGCGTTGCTCAACGATCAGACTTTCAAGGAACAGATTCATAAAGCAAATATCAGTGTTCATCGCACGGAAGCAAAATTCTATGAGCTTCTTCACCCAGAAGTATATAGCCGAAAAGAGCAGAGGCGAGTTACTGCTCAACTCAAAGCTATAGATAAACAGATTGCGGATAATCAAAGAATAGCTCTTGATGTTGGCGCAGGTACAGGTAACTTAACAGGAAAACTTCTTGAAATGGGGTATACTGTGACAGCCACTGATATCTCTGCAGATATGTGCGCCATACTAAGAAAAAAATATGCAAATTATATACCCGAAAAATTAACTGTTATAAACTCGCCTATAGAAGACTTAAAATTTAGAAAATGTCAATTTGATTTAGTAACATTATATTCTGTTTTACATCATTTGCCTAACTATATCTCTTCCCTTGAGAGTTTATGCGACTATGTTAAGAAAGATGGGATTTTATATATTGATCATGAGGCCTCTCCTTACTACTGGGCAATAGAAAAAAGTATGTTGTCAAGTATAATAAAAGGTATAACCTTCCACTCAAACCCCATAATAAATAGCCTCTACTTTCAAATTATAGGTTTTAAAGTTCCGACAATAGATTATACTTTATCTGATTACTGGCACAAAAAAGACCACGCTCTTGACCACCAAGACATAGCAAAAATTTTTAGGCAAAATAAATTCAAATCCTATAAACGAACAGACCATTATCTTACTGGAACATGGCTTCCAAACCCTTTATCCTA
>JAAZBP010000059.1 GCA_012513715.1 Thermoproteota archaeon
AAAACATCGAGTTACCCATGTCACTAAACGGCATAAAAAAAACCGATCGCATACTACGCGCAAATGAGCTCCTTTCTTTCTTCGAATTAACCAAACTCGCAGACCGATACCCGGGCAACCTGAGCGGCGGTGAAAGACAACGAGTTGCAATTATGAGGGCACTTGTAAATTACCCTTCAGTACTCCTTGCAGATGAGCCTACATCTAGTTTAGACGACGAAAACTCCGCGTTAACACTTGATTTGCTTTGTAAAATCCAGAAGGAACAAAAAGTATCCATCTTAATAACTTCAACTGACCTGCATGAAAAGCTACCAACCACTAAAGACTATATGCTAAAAGACGGACTGATTAAGTAGACGTCTCACCTAAAAGTGTAGGCCATTTGCCTCGCTTCTTTTTGCTTCACTCGAGTCCTTAAATTATCCTGTTTTCTTTAATATCCCGATTACTGCCTTGTTAAAGAAGAAAAACAAAAACTAATCCCAAGGAGTGCGCCAAACCGACACCATACCCAGTACTATAATAGCAACTTAGCTCGATTTAGTCTTTTTGGGTCTAAAAAATTCATATTGAACACTTGTCTAAGAGGTACATATCAAAGTTACTTATAGCCTTATAAAACTGGAAATCTAACCTTTGATTAGGGGATTTTTTTGAACGGTAAAACAGTTAGAATTTTTTCTATATACCGACTCTTTAATTTGGGAGGTAAATAATTTTGGCTTCAATTGCAGGATTGCCTTACTTGACTACAATGCTAATTGTTATGATGGCGTGCCCGATTGTCGCAACAGCTGTTATGACACAGTTTCCTTTTATCGATAATTTAACCATCACACCAGTTGATGTCAGTAAAAATGGAAAGGAGATAACTGTAAGCGTCACTTGTGATGTGTACTTCACTGAGGAAGCATGGTCAACTTTCCGCTACAAAGACGGCAGTTTCCCATACATGAGTGATTGGTGGGAGCAACATGAAGGCAAAAAGTTTTCGTTTATGGGTTATACTGCTAAGCTGGTGGATGTCGATTTTACGCTGCTTGAACACACATCAGAATATGACCGTATTAAAGCAGTGGTAACGCTAAAGCTATAGTAACATAATTTTTTCATCCTTTTTTATAAAACATAGAGCTATTTTTCACCCGAGAGGTTAACGTTAACATTAGGCTATTTTTATGCTTCATATCTCATTACCCTTGACACTAACCGCTCTATCAACAGAACCAACGTCATCATTGCCATCACTTTGAATAAATTTGATAACTTTACAAATCTTAGAAGTGATAAAGCGGGAATAGCAATTGCATTTAGATATAAATACCGTGATTTTACTGGGTTCATTACAAAAAACGTGTTTAGCTGCAAACTTGTGTCAAAGAATACCTAAAAAACATCTGAGCAGCAAACAGCCTTATATCTAAAAAAACCCAACATAAGCTTGGAAGAGAGACGGTCTATGAAAAAGGATTTACCACACCCACTAACAATAGCAGATGCGCTAAGCAGTAACTCATGGATAAAATGGGCTAAAAAACAACAAAAAGCCAAATCTGATTAACTGCCAACAACACAGAACCTATCTTCTAAAGGTTATAGAAGAACTGCCATCAAATGTGCGAATAGTTATTCCCATACTTCAGTAGGTCGGCCATCATGCAAATCATACACTATTACTTTACGCCTTTGCTTTGGCTTCTTCTCTCTTGTGAATAAACGTAAACACTTCATGTCAGCTATCCCCACTATTCTAAATTGGCTAGAGGGTTTGCGTGAGAGCCCTAAGTTAAGTTAGCTATCCTAATATATATTAGATATAAGTTTAAAAAGATTCTATAGATTGATCGGTGTTTTAGGTAACTGTACAAAACAATTGCGAGACTTCCTTTTACGATTCGACCGGAAAAAGGTGCTCATAATGCTTTAGACCACGAATCTCAGCATCTGTTCACTACTTGCTTCAAAATGCCTAAATTCCTTGCAGTCTTTTCCCCGAAAAATTGTGTCATGCCACGAAATTGAATTGAGAAATTCACCATAACTATAAACATCTGGTTTTTCATTTCAGTACCTCAAGCGGGCAATCGACGCATGAGTAAAACTGGCGATATTGCAAAGGTTTCAGCTAAAGGTAGTTTTGACTTACTTTGGGGTTTAATCGTTTCAACTGTAATCTCTGCAGTCGGTACTATATTCATCGCTCGTCTTCTAGGCTCTGATGAGTATGGCTTATACACAGTAGTTCTAACTGTCCCCGCCATAATCGGCATCTTTAGGGATTGGGGCGTTAACTCGGCGATAATAAAATTCACCGCCCAGTTCCGGGCCGAGGGTAGAACCAACGAAATAAGAAGCATATTCTTGACGGGTTTAATATTTGAAGTTTCAGTAGGCTTAGTATTAACTATAGTGTCCTTCTTCCTTGCTGATTTCTTAGCGGTTAGCGTTTTAAATCGACCAACCATAGCTCCTTTAATACAAATTGCGTCACTCTCAATACTTGCGGCTGGACTGATTAATGCCGCCACCGCCATTTTTACGGGTTATGAGCGGATGAAGCTCAATAGCATTATGCTTATCATTCAAGGTATCATCAAAACTACGACTATAATCGGGCTAGTAATTCTTGGCTTAGCAAGCACAGGCGCAACCATAGGCTACACTGTAAGCCTGATCATCGCAGGAATAATCGGTTTAGCACTAATAAGGGTCATATATATGCAGCTGCCCAAACCAATCCTTACAAAGCAACCATATTTGATTGCTGGCAAAATGTTGTGTGTAACTGGCGAGATTCCCAGAAGAACAGCTTTTGAGACAGGTTTTGCTAATCACAAATGCTTCATTGAGGGCTCTTGGCAGCCTGAC
>JAAZBP010000060.1 GCA_012513715.1 Thermoproteota archaeon
AAAACAAAAGATTAAAAAACTTGCACTTTCTGCGATGGCTGAAAGTGTAAAGATTTTTGATTGGTTTGTAATCTTGGTTTGTAATCCATAAAAGACTAGCTTTTGTGAATTACACATTAAGAAACGGCCGTTTCTTAATGTGTAAATTGTGCTTTTTTGTTTTTAAGTTTTATAAAACAAAGCTATTTTTTACATTTAGAACTTTTATTCGCGGCCGCGAATAAAAGTTCTGGGTTATGGGTTGTTGGTTCTGGGGTTTAGAAAACAAAAACTAGAAATTAAGAAATTGGAAGTGCTGAAAAATATAAAAACCGCTTAACTATAATGCTAAGCGGTTATATTACACAAAGAACACTAATCCGAGTCTGTGGGGACATCGCTAGCATGCTCGAATATCAAGTTGTACCAAACCTGTTGACCATTCCAAGTGGTTTGATAAGAAAGTACCATCTCTTTTTCGCTAACCTGGAGTTTAAATGGATCACCATTCATCAAAATAGTGTTGTCGTCCTGAAGGAACCAGGAATCAATGTTACTACTCAAATTAGAAGAGTAAGTTAATCTGCCGTCTCTGTGATAATAATATACCCAAGTAAAAAATTCAGGATCAGGAATCCAGTATTTTAAGGTTTTTCCATCTAAGCTAGAAATGCTTATTGCTTTATATCTCCAGGGTAGATAAGACACTTTGCCAAAAGTTGATTTCCACCAAGGTCCAACTTTTATGGTAACCATTTCGGTTGTAGACAATTTTACATTCACGGCTTTTACCTCAAAAGTAGTAGTCTTGAAAAGATTACCAGTACCCTTGTTGCCTTCTTTGTAAGCTTCCTGTCTTTCTCCATCTACAAATACTCTTAAGGCGTTAATTGTCTTCCATTTCAATGTGGCTACATCCCCATAAGGAATTTCTCCATCGGGGGTTACAGACAGCTCAAGCTTTGGCATGAGCTCAAGTTCTACTACCACTGGGGGTATTGGAACTTTTTCGCAACTCACCAAGTGAGTCCCGAGTATGATAATAATACCTATTATCAATACCCAGTTTTCCTTAATATTTTTCATGTATATAAATTTTTTAAATATCTTTATTTATTTGTCTAAAGTATAGCATAAAAACATATAAAAGTCAATAATTTTTATCTATTTTATTATTCACATTCAACCGTAAATTTTTCTTGGGAAGTTAATGAATATTCAGCATACCCAACACTTTGTCCGGGAAAAGAAGAAAAACCTGACCCACAATCTCCTTCTACTTTATTTGTACAAGTGCAACTAGTTACATCTTTACTTGTCCAATATATTCCAGCATTTTTTTGCCCTTGAGAAGTAGGAGCAGGAACTGTCATTTCGTCGGTCTGTTTTTCTATTTTTCTTATCAAGTCGTCTCCATAAACAGTAACACTGGGACTGTATTCCCTAAATGACACATTAAAGGTTCTTCCTCCTTGGCAATAGTGGGGGGTAGCTTGTGTTTCGGTATCATGAGGACACACATCTTTAATATAATTATCTCCTGGAACACAAGTGATACGAGTCAGCAATCCACCAGTACAAACTGGGGGGTAAGCATTTCCTGAACCAGAGGGAGAAATGTTGTAATATTGATCATATTGAATTCCATCTTCCTTAAATTGAATTTCAGGAAGAGTTACTGGAACTGTTGAATTATCTCCCTCTATGAAAGAAGTAATAATATAACCCGGCTCACTTGTTGTACTACAGCTTGTTTCATCCTGTTCTTTCTCTGGGTTATAAGTTGTGGTGCAACTTAACCCCACAGGAAGTGGATTTGTCTTTATGCTACTTACATCATAATTCCCAACATAAACTATAGTCACATCTGCCAGGGTCCAAGAATAAGCTGAGACTTCCTTAGTTAAAAAAGTTATAGAAGCAAAAGCTATTATAGAAAAAACAAAAATTTTTATAATTTTATTTGATTTCATTGTTGATATTTTCATTATTTTTTAATTCTTCTTTTTTGTTTTTTGGTTTAACAAAAAAGATAACAATCCCTGCGACTACAAGAATTATTATTAAAACCAAAATAACTATATCCAAAACGGGTAATTGTGGTTTGTTAATTGTTTGAAAAACTAAATCACTTTGTGCGACAACTTCCCCTTTTTCGTTTTCTATTTTAGCTAAGACTTTAGGATTTGAACAATTTTTTATTATTTCTCCATTTAAAGAAATTTCTCCGGTAGAAACTGGAAATTCAATTTTTTCTGGTAAACAAACTTCTCCCTTTTTATCCATTATACTAGTTTTTAGGGTAAATACTTCATCGTTAAGAGTGGGGTCAATCCAAATAAATGAAATTTTTGCCTGATCACCTTTTGTATAATATGTTTTATCTAAACTAATATTATTTAATGAAACAACTTGCTTTTCTCGTGGGTAGCTATATGAAATAACCAAGCTATTAGATAACAAATTTTCTCCTTTTAAGAAAATCTTGGTTGCGTTTGTATTATCTCCTATAAGATTGGGTAAATCCCAAGTTACCATTTTTTCCTCTTCAGACAAAAAACTTATTTCTGGTAAACCTAAATCTTCTTCTATTAAATCTCCGTATGCATTATTTGAATATATTTCATATTTTGGATTAACCAAAACTTCTCTCTGGTTATTGTTTTTAACTAAACAGTTAATAGAAATTTTATCTCCTTTTGGAATAACAAAGGCTCCTTCTTTCTCTTTCAATAAAAACTCCTCTCCATTTCCTGCTATTACCACCTTACATGAATCTTTAACTACTTCTATAAAACTATTACTTTTTTCTAATTTTATTTCTTCATATTTTGAAAGACCCAGTATTAATCCTTGTTTGTTTTTAGCCACAATACGAATCTCATAATCTCCTTCTAGGTTATATGGGGCTGTGTATTTTATATTTTTTGTTGTTTCATAATTAGAATCTAATGTTAATAGTTCAGAATACACATACTCGTTTGCTACCCCTACTGGATATACATCTTTAGGGTTAAGAGCAACTCCATATCTTACTCCAGACTGAGCTCTTTGTCCGTTGCTTATAGTAAAAGTCAATTCAAAATTATTTCCTTCTTGAGAGATTATTTCAAAATTAGAAAAATCAACATCTGATAAAGAAATAGGGGCAGGGGTTTCTTTTTGCTTTTCTTCTTCAGCAAATGTTGCAGGTGCAACAATCAGCGAAAAAATTGTGGCGAGACTTAAAAGAGAAATTTTTAGTAGTTTCATGTTTTTATTTTAAGATTAATAATAATTTTAATATCTATTTAATTATAGCATAAATGAAAAAGGGGGCTAGTGTTTTTCCACCTTTCCCTTATTCCACTCCTAATCACTCAAACTACATCCCCTAATTT
>JAAZBP010000061.1 GCA_012513715.1 Thermoproteota archaeon
CGTCCCGTCGGACCCGCCAACTACAGTAATCATTTATACCGAAGCCTCCTGCTTAATCAGCTGCCTGAGCTGATTACTAAGCAATTGAAGTGGAGTGTACCTTTTTAGTAGACCTATAGCTGCAATCACCTTAAAGCTTAATGTAAATACCTTTGAATATATGCGATATTATGAACCTTGGGATAGCCATGTCTCTGTAGCGATTAACGGCATAAAAGAAAAAATTGATTGTGAAGAGCGTAATTAAACCTTAACCCGTGCATCATTTCATTAATCGGTGAGTTAAAACGTTTAATGTTCCATAAAACTGAAAAACATAAATATTATTTCAATATTATGGAACAACCATGAAAACATCCTCTGGTGCGTACGCATTCAGCAAAGCAGAACTGCAAACACTAAGGGAAATAGCCAGAGGAAACTATGAGCTGTCATCAATCCAAGCAAAACTCTCCATCAAGCCCCCGCTCCTAACATACACCCTAAAAAAACTGCAAAGCAAAGGTTTAATAAAACTTGACAATAATGGCGTAAAAAAGCAAGTATACCTTAGCGATGCAAAACATGCAATACTGCTAAGGAATTTATTAACGATTTATGATCATGTTGACTGGGAAAACTTGCTAAAAGATAAAGCCATCAAAATACTTTTTCAAGTTTTAACTGGTCCTGACAAGCTAACAGGCGTTCCCAGAAACACTCTTTGGCGCTACATGAAAGTTTTCAAAGCAAGGGGAATAATAACACATGAAGGTAAAGTAAATTCCCAGTTCAGAGGTCTGCCAGAATTCTTAGAGGAATACCACAGTTTTTTTGCTAAGAAAATTGCTAATGAACTCTCAGATAATTCTGTAATCCTTTGGCAGCGTAACATGCAGTTGCTGATAAGAACTGCTAAATCTTCTAAACCGTCAAATAGGTATTTTCACAAAACTGCAACCTCAATTTTCCCTATGTATAACTTGCCACTTTTCTCAGAATTTGATGTCTACTTCTACTCAACCACAAAACAGACAATCAAGCCTGAGGACGCCATATTGCATACACTATTGATTGAGCCGAGTAATGTGCGATATTCAACTTATGCTCTTTTGTTACTTAAAAAAACTGAAAAGCAAATAGACAAAACATACCTCATACGGGAAGCTGAGCATCTTGGGCTAGAGCATCAAGTGACAGGTATGCTTGATTTCCTTCAAACCCACATGCGACCCGAAGGCCACTCTCTACCCACTTGGGTTGACTTTGTTGAGAAAGCCCGTGATTATGGAGTGATGGTTTAATGTCTCAAAGACGTGGCTTTGATAGGGACTATCTTAAGCAAGAATTTGATAAGTTGGACAGCATAACGAAAAAGGGCATAGTGCTTTACTTGATCGGTGGCGGCGCCATGGCGTTTTATGGCCTAAAAGTTGCAACCAAAGACATAGATATCATACTCACAAACCAACAAGACCTCAACAGCTTACACGCCGCATTAGGCGAAATGGGTTACATGGAACCGAATCCTTTAGTCATCACAGAACCCTACGATGAGATGCAAACCAACGCTATACTGGAAAACAAAGAGGGCTTTCGATGGGACCTCTTTCTAAATAAAGTCTGCGGCAAACTAACCCTTTCAGCAGAGATGCAAAACAGAGCAAACTCGCTCTATCAAGGCAGCAATCTAAAGGTGAGTATTGCCTCAAAAGAAGATTTATTTCTATTCAAAGGAATCACAACAAGAGACACAGACTTGGATGACATTCGAATACTTGCTCAATCTGGCCTCAACTGGGAAACTATAGCTCAAGAATGCAAAAATCAATCCCAACAAACCGGTTTATGCTGGGAAGATGCGCTCTACCAAAACCTACAAGACCTCAAAACAAAATACGGCATTGAAGCTCCAATTGAAAAAGCCCTAAGAAAAACAGCAGAGCAAAAAATTATTGAGGTAACTTTACTTGGACAAATAGAAAAGGGAAACAATACGGTTAGCGGCATAGCTAAGGCGATTGGTGAAGCCCAAATTTTGTTAGAGTGGAACTCCAAAAATTAGTGTTTAAAGGACTAGCTGAAGTTGATAAATCCGGTAAACCGCATAAATTTCGATTAAGCAAGAGCTAACTCAGCAGTATGGATTGTGCAATGCTATATTGCAATGCCACATTTTTGTGATTTTATACTATAAATCATAAAGTAACATTTGTTCTTTAAGTATTACAATGCCAAAAAGACTAAATCGAGTATTTCTCAAGTTTGAACTGGTCTCTACTGCAATTAACGCTCAACTGCATATCTATGAGATGTAACTTTTGCCGCCTTCCCCAACTGTCTTAGATGCCTCTTGGTAGCCAGATGCAATATCAACCAGCTTGATAAGGGAGCTGAACATTGCAGTATTGAGCTTTTCTAGTTCATACAAACGGTTGTTAGCAAACTTGACTGCTTCAGAGACACGCTTGACCTCTTTTTTTAACTCAAAAGACGCCTGCACGTTGTCATGTTCGCTTATGCCTTTCTTTAGGGCGGCTTCAAAAGCGTTAATGCTCATCGGCTAGGAAACCTTCCATTCCGTGCGAACCATATTTTCCTCTTTCTGGTAAACCCCCTCAACCATGCCATACAAGCCCTTCTTGGTGACACATTGGACGCCGTCAAGGCGCACGCCATAGTAGTCTTTGTTGCACTCAAAGGTTAGTAACTTCACATCTAGAACTGGCATACCCAACCTGCCTTCAACAAGGTCAAACCAACGATTTAGCGCCAAAAGGCAAGCGTCATGACTCATACCTGCATCACAAGCAATATACCCGCTGACTTTACGCCGTTCTTTTCCAAAACAGACATGAATCTTTACTCCACCCACAACCTCATCTTTTTACCAATGAGAGATTGTTCCAGCAAAAAACCGCAAGCCAACATTATGGACACAAATGGGTATGAACCGCATTCCGTAGGTGATTTTGTTACAGTATGCTCCTGGATAGGGCTGCAGGATTAAGCCTCGGTCTAAGAGTTTGCGGAGGATAACTCGTACTGTTGAGCGTTTGGCATGGACTTTTCTAGCTACCTCGAATGGCGCAAGCTCGATTTCGCTTTCATCGATTAATTTTAGAATGCGTTCCTCAACGCTAAACCCTGACTGGGGA
>JAAZBP010000062.1 GCA_012513715.1 Thermoproteota archaeon
AGCCTACTGTTACTCCTTCTCCTGAGCCTACTGTTACTCCTTCTCCTGAGCCTACTGTTACTCCTTCTCCTGAGCCTACTGTTACTCCTTCTCCTACATCTCCACCCGCGGTAAATCCAACAGCAAATCCGACGTATTCTCCACCCCAGACACCAACACCTACTCCAACACAGGTACCAACCGAAACTCCTGCGCCGGCACCTGACCTGAACACAACAAAAAACAAAGAAAACTATCCAACCCCTTTTATTGAACCTGCAGATCAAGCCTCAGGTACTGTTCTGCTCGCAGGTCTTGGACTGGGTGTTGCCGTGGCAACTGTGCTCTATTTACTTGTATTCAAAAAAATAATAATTATCAAATGAAATTCAAAAGTTGAACCAGTATCACTTCTTAAATTTAATTCTATAACACTTCTATTTCCCTCTGAAAGGAATACCTAAAATTTTATTTGTTTTCTGGTTAATTTCAGCGAAACAATAAGTTCACTTTTCTGCATTGTATAATTTAATTTTCATTTACATTTGGTTTAATTTTTTTTGCAGTGTTGATTTATCAATTTACTACTTCTCTTTCAAATTTTGTATAAACAAAATTTAACTTAACTCTTGATTTACTATCTTAAAATATCCCTTTAATAGAACAGACTTTTTATATACCCAATTAACTTTAATTTTTCTAAAGTATTATTCAACAATCTTCTATTAAACTTTAATTTGTACGATGTAATGGAGCTGAAAAATTTGGATGTTCAAACTTTAAAAAATGACTGCGACGTTGAAGGTTTAGTTAAGTTATTAACTGATGATGATAGGTCTGTTCGGGAAAATGCTGTTTTAGCACTTGGAGACCTTGGAGATGTTTCCTGTGCTCTACCTTTAGCTCAAAGGCTTCAAGATGACTATTTAGACATTAGGATTGCAGCTTGTGCTTCACTAATAAAAATGGGCAACCAAGTTGTTGAACCTCTAATCCAAGTTTTAAAAGATGAAAACTGTATAGTCCGTGAAGGTGC
The DNA here is from genome assembly GCA_012513715.1 of Thermoproteota archaeon. Lineage (GTDB taxonomy): Archaea > Thermoproteota > Bathyarchaeia > Bathyarchaeales > Bathycorpusculaceae > Bathycorpusculum. Next base: position 1,016 of record JAAZBP010000062.1, read on the forward strand.
AGTTCAAGCTCTCGAGAAACTACGAGATACAAGAGCAATATACCCTCTCATAGAAGCTTTCAAAGATACTAACAGGAAAAGAATCTCTGATGCACTAAGAAGTATAGGCTCCGCATCTTTTTTCCCTTTAATTGATGCCTTGAAAAATGAGGATTCAAGAATTAGAGTAGGTGCAGCAAAGACACTTGGTGACATGAAAAATCCAGAGGCGATTGGACCTCTACTTAAGGCGACAAAAGATAACGAACTTGTGGTAAGAGAATACGCACGTGCTGCGATATACATGATTAAACGACATAACCTCAAAAATCAGTTGCAATCAAAAACTAAATAGGTCCTTTTTCATTTTTATAAGTTTAGAATTTTGGTTAAAATCATTTTAAATATGTATTTTTAATTTTTTAAGAAGGCTACTTTGCCTGATTTTTCTTCAAAACGGACAACTATAGAATCACCTTCCTTGATTTTTTCAGATAGTATTTCTTTTGCCAGCGGTACTTCAATTTCAAGTTTAATCCTTCTTTTTATTGTGCGGGCTCCAAATTCAGGTGAATAACAAACACTTACAAGCCTATCTATTACTGATTGATCAAATTCCAGTTTTATATTTTTTTGTTTTGAAATTCTTTTGATCCTTTTTAGTTGAAAGCTTATAATTTGTTTAATGTGATCTTTTTCCAAGTTTGAAAAGACTACGATGTCATCTATCCGTTCTAAAAATTCTGTCTTGAACTGTTTGCGAAGTACTCCTAACATCTTTTCTTCTTTCTCTTTGCTGTCAACAAATTTTGAATCTTTGATTATTTCTGAACCTATACAGCTAGTTGCGACTATAATCGAGTTAGTGAAATCAACCAGTCGTCCTTTAGAGTCAGTTAAACGTCCCTCATCAAATACTTGCAAGAGGATATTTTGTACATCTGGATGCGCCTTCTCAATCTCATCTAACAATATAATTGAATATGGCCTTCTTCGAATCGGCTCCGTTAGTTGCCCACCCTCTTCGTATCCTACATAGCCTGGTGGAGAACCGACAAGGCGACTTACTGAGTGGCGTTCCATGTATTCAGACATATCTATCCTAACAACAGCTTCTTCATCTCCAAAAATCAGCGAACCCAAAGTTTTAGCCAGTTCAGTTTTACCTACTCCTGTTGGGCCTATAAACAAAAAGGACGCAGCAGGGTGTTTACCCTCAGTTAGCCCTGATCTGCTCCTTATAATTGCGTTAGAAACTGATTCGACTGCTCTATCTTGACCTACTATTTTTTCGAGCAGCTTGTATTTAATCTTAAGGAGTTTTTCTTTTTCTTCTTGGCTTAATTCTGTTACAGGGATACCCGTAGTTCTAGAAACCACTTCTGATACATCGACTGCACTTACTTGAGGCGCAACTAATCTTTTTCTTGATCTGTCTCTATCTTCTGCTTGGGAACGAGTTTTATTCAATCCCCGAATTTCTTTTTCTAATTTTGTTGTTTCCTCATAGTTTCTTTGTTTGTTATTTCCTTCAAGTTCTCGTCTTAAAAAGTTAATTTTTCTATCCAATTCAACGACTTCTGGTGAACGCGCTGTATTCTTTATCCTTACTCTAGCTGCAGCTTGATCGATTAAGTCTATTGCCTTGTCTGGTAAGTAGCGGTTTGTTATGTAGCGATCTGACAATTTAGCTGCAGCAATTATTGCTTCATCAGTTATTTTCACTTTATGATGTTTCTCGTAGCTTCTACGCAATCCCTTCAACATTTCAATTGTGTTATCAACTGTAGGTTCAGAGATAAAAACCGGTGGAAATCTTCTCTCAAGTGCTGCATCTTTTTCAATGTGCTTTTGATATTCATTTAGCGTAGTAGCTCCAATAAGATGAAGTTCACCACGGGCTAAATATGGTTTAATAATTTGTGAAACATCCAAACCGCCTTCTTCGCCTGTTCCGCCGGCTTTAATTATAATATGCAATTCATCTATGAATAGTATCAAATTGTTTTTCTGAGATACTATTTCATCTAGTACCTGTTTGATTCTCTCTTCAAATTCTCCTCTATATTTAGAGCCAGCAACGAGCGAATTAACGTTGAGTTCAACCATCCTTTTATCTTGCAGAATATCTGGTACTTCTCTTTCCTGTATTCTCTGAGCAAGACCTTCAACTATCGCTGTTTTTCCAACTCCCGGTTCACCAATTAACACAGGGTTATTTTTGGTTCTACGAGAAAGAATCTCAATGGTTATTTCTATCTCAAAATCGCGACCTATAACAGGGTCAAGTTTACCCTCTTTTGCCAACTTAGTCAGGTCCCTCGAATACTTATCCAGTTGCGGAGTCAAACTTTTAGCTGATATTTTGCCATCTCTTGCTCCTTTACCAACTACTTTGATGACTTGTTGTCTAATGGCTTCAGGAGTCAATCCGTATTTTCTAAGAATTACGCCAGCTAACCCTGTATTTTCTTCGATAAATGCAACAAGAAGATGTTCCGGTCCAATGTAGGTGTGCCCTATTTCTCTGGCAACTTTGAACGCTGATTCAAATATTTCTTTGACTACCGCAGAAATTCTTGATTGTTTTAGCTCTAAGGTCTCAGTTTTTATTTGATTTTTGGGGAAAAACTCTTCAATGTAGTTTTTCAAATCTTGTGGTTTAATGTTGAATTGCCTATAGATTTCTTTAATGACTTCACTGTCTGAAATAGCATACAAAAGATGTTCAGTCCGCACTTCTCTTCGGTTCCACTTAGAAGCTACCTCTGAGGAATAATGAAGAAGATCCTTAGTGTGTTCAGAAAGATACTCGTCTATATCAACTACACGATTAGGCAAATACCCTCAAATCCTCAAGTAATACTTGGAAACATTTTGTTTAGCTTTAATATTTTAAAATGCAGCTTTCCTTAAAAAATCTGTTTGCAACTAAACAATATTTGTCATTAAAATAAGAATATATTCACTTCAAATATCTTTATCTGTTGTTTATCGGCGATTAAACTATTTTTTCGTTTGATTATTCGCTTTGAAAGAAAAATTTTGGTTTTTAGCGCTCGTGTTCTACGCTAAATGCTACTTTAACAACTGCCCTGTACTCGACGATTTTGTCATCCTTAACTTTAGCAGTGCATTTTTTTAGGTGAATACTCTTTATGTTCTTAACTGTTTTAGAAGCCTCTTTGAGGGCTGCTTCAGCTGCTTCCTTCCAGCCTTCAGGAGAAGAACCAATTATCTCAACGATTTTTACAACATGCATAACTATCACAGTAATAATTTACCTCTATTATGAACATTAATCTTTCGTTAAATACAATCTTTGATTAAAAACTGGTTCACTATATACTGTTCTTTATAGCAGGTTTTTCTTTAATTTGGCAAATATGTTTTAGATTTTTTCTGCGCTTCTCCATAATTTCTCAAAATATTCTCTGAAGCATACTAGTATACTGGGGTGGTTTGTCCAAACCACTGGTGATTCTGCTATTGACTTTGAAGGATAAAAACTGAAACTAGCGAACTTGTCATCAAATATCGCTGCGTTTATCTCTAAAATTCCCTTGTAAAATTTAATTTGGAAATTCTCATTTAATTTTAGTCCACTAAATTCTTGCGGTAAACAGAAATCACCATTAGGTTTCTCTACAACTAAACGGTACTCTATACCTCTGTCAGAAACTTTCTGTATTGTCTCGTTAATTTCACGGCCAATTTGTATCCATCGCTGAAAAGTAGAGCAGACGCAAACGCTGCGAACTACCTTTAAATGCGCAAATCTATATTTATTGACGATTGTATCTTTGCCTTCAATAATTTTTATGCTATAATTCTCTTTTTCTATCTCAATATTGTCTTCTTTACTAAATTGGATTTGAATCTGTTTTGTTTTATCCAGTGTCCTATTGTATTCCTCTGCTTTTATATTCAGAACTCTTTCCAAAGTTTCTTTTAATGGTGTGGCTTCGTATTCTAAAGGGTTAACAAGTATTCTTTCGACAAAGCCTTTTTCTTGAAGTTCACTTAAGGCACGGTATATTTCTTGTCTTGGGGTATCCACATGTTTTGAGAGACTCTTTATGTTTGTTTTTCCTATTCTAATTAATGCCAAGTAAAGTTTTGCCTGTGTTTTGGTGAAGCCTATTTCAGTTAGAAGATCTATATTATCCTCTTGAATTTGCAATTATCTCTCCCCAATATGCAATCGGCTTACTTAGTATATGCCGATGTCACGATTTAAGTCTGTCTCAACACTCTGTTGCGCCACTATTTCCTTAACAAATAAAACAAAGGAGAGAATTCAGAAAGTGTAACTTTTAAATAAAATTAGAAAAGATTGGTCTAAGTCGAGTCTTGGTTAGAATTATGTTGTACTTATTACCCCGCTCAAAAAGTATCCTTCACTATTTGCCACTTTAACCATTTACACTTTTAGTTAATTGCTTATTTTGTACATAATAGCCAAATTATGAATGTATTTACCCTTTTATATTTTGATTATATTTTAACAAGATAATTACTGTAGACTTCGTTTTTGAACAAACCCTATATATAACCGCGTGGGCTGTTGTATTTTTTTTGTAAACTTGCGGCACCTCTACTTTTCTGATTGTTTTTTGTATAGAAAATTTTTAACTAAAACATTTGTTGATGGTTATTAGTAACCTTGTTTCTCTTTAGTATTTTTTTCATTCTGTTTCAAAGTATTGTTTTACGATGTGTAACCTGTTGGAGTGGTTTGATGTTATGTGAAAAAAATTATTTAAATACTAGTTGAATAAATAAATGATTCATATAAAAAAATGATATTTTGAAAGAGGAATATGACTTGCTAAAAAAACAAGTAATATCCGTAATGACCCTAATTTTACTTATGTTGACTGCGTCTGCAATAAATGTGCCTTTGACTGATGCTGCTGATTACCCCACGTACTTTTTCTTGACTGTTCAACCCGATCCAATTGGTGTAGGACAAACTGCTAACGTAGTTTACTGGCTAGATAGAGCACCGCCAACAGCAGCTGGTTCTAGAGGTGACAGGTGGCAAGGCTGGAAATTGGAAATAACTTCTCCCGACGGCAAAACAGAAACAATAAACCTTGCTGATTCAGATGCTGCAGGTTCAGGAATAATAAAATATACCCCTTCCGACGTGGGCACATACTTCTTTAAAGCCTACTTCCCAGGACAAAACATCACACAAGGCAATACAGTTAACTGGTATAAACCAAGCGAAAGCATAAAAGTCGAACTAACAGTTCAGGAAGAACAGATACAATCTTTACCCTTCCCTCCTTTGCCGACAGAATATTGGACAAGACCAATAAACGCACAAAACTATGGCTGGCATCAATTAGCGGGCTACTGGCTTGGTGCAGGTTCAGCTGGACCTCATGGCCCTCGAAGTTACAATTCTAATGGCAACTTTAATCCATACGGTTCAGCTCCGGATTCTCCTCATATTATGTGGACTAGAGAGATTGCTTTCGGAGGAGTTGTAGGTGGCGAATTTGAAGATACTAATTATTTCCCCGGCGAAACATATGACAGGAAATTTCAGCCTCCAATTATAATGCAAGGTAGACTTTATTTCAATCAGCGATTAGGCACAAATCTTTGGCAGGGGTTGTATTGCTTAGACTTACAGACAGGTGAAGAACTTTGGTTCAAGAATGGTACAACTATTACTTTTGGTCAGCTGGTAAATTGGCAAACACCTAATGTTCATGGTGTCATGCCCCATCTTTGGAGTGTCTCTGGTTCGACTTACAAAATGTATGACGCGTTTACAGGTGATTGGATACTCGATATAGCGAATGTAAGTTCTGGAACGATGGTATTTGGTCCAAACGGAGAAATATTGATATACAGATTAGCCGGTGCAACAAACACGCTGTCGCTGTGGAATTCATCTAAAGTGCTAGTCGAATCAATGACTGAATGGTATTACAGGCCAGTTGGGCCTCTGCTTGATGGAAATAAAGGTTATGAATGGACTGTGAAGGTACCTGATATTCCTGGTTCGCAGAGTTTACTGAAAATCAAAGATGGTGTGCTTTATGCAAGGGCAACATATACTGATGCTGCACCTGGAACTACCAAAGTAGGTGATGTAGCATATGACGTTAGTTTAGATACGATTCAGAAAGATGGCAACGGTCAGTATCCAACGTCGATTAATAACCTCTGGGGGCCAGTAAATCGTACATTTGAAGGGTCTCTTCTTAACGGCCACATTGACAAAAATATTTTACCAGTATTTGTTAAAGAGCAAATGGTTTGGTACGGAATCAATACTCGAACAGGTAAACTTGCATGGGGACCAACACAACCATACGAAAATTCATGGGGCGTCTACCAGCCTTATGCTGACTGGCAATCTGCAAATGGGATTCTCTACGCTGCTGGCTATGACGGAATGATTCATGCTTATAATATAACAACAGGAGAAAATATTTGGAACTGGTATACAGATTCTAGTGGATTCGAAACTGTTTATGGTCACTATGTGTTCAAAGACAGCGCAATGTCAATATGCGACGGGAAACTTTACGCTGTAACTAATGAACACTCCCCTTCGACACCGCTTTATAGAGGTTCAAAGATGTACTGCATTGACGCAGTAACTGGCCAAGGACTATGGAACATCTCCTTCTGGGGTTTATATCCAGTGATTGCTGACGGCTATGCGCTTTCTTTCAATTACTATGACGGACGTGTCTATTGTTTCGGTAAAGGTCCAAGTGAAACAACCATTGTTGCATCACCAAAAGTATCTGTTTTCGGAAGTAGTGTATTGATCGAGGGTACAGTAACTGACCAATCAGAAGGCGCAAAAGGTAACCCTGCTGTTTCTGATAGTAACATGAGCAAATGGATGGAATACATATACATGCAACAGCCAAAACCAACCAATATACTTGGTGTACCTGTAGAACTGTATGTTCTTGACTCCAATGACAACTATCGACCAATAGGTACAACAACAACCGATAAAGATGGCTACTTCTCATTTAGCTGGGCACCTGATATACCCGGTAAATACACAGTATATGCCACATTTGAAGGCAGCATATCATACTATTCTTCGTACGCACTAACTGTGTTCAACGTAGATCCAGCGCCAGATGCAACAATAACACCTATACAACCTCCATCCACGATTGTCGAACAGTACTTTATCCCTGTAGCAGTCGGTTTGTTCATCTTAGGCATAATAATACTATTTATGCTAATACTTTCGATGCTCAAAAAGCGTGAATAAACAAGTCAACTAAAAACCTCCTTTTCTTTTTTAGTTATAAAAATGCAACTTCATTAAAGTAGCAAAAACCTTTATTCAAAAACTCAGTAATCTAAACTGTAAAAGATAAACCTAATATCCCACTAAAAGAAGTATGCTAATTAAGCTATTTAGTCTTATTATTTCATAAAAATAATTTTGGACGTGAAAATGAATGGTTAACGAAGGCGAGTATGCGCCAGACTTCACTCTACAAGCTGACAACGGTGACAAAGTTTCGTTAAGTAATTATCGAGAAAAAAAAGTTATCCTTTACTTTTATCCCAAAGATTCCACATCAGGATGCACCGCTGAAGCATTAGGATTCAAAGAAGCAAACTTGCATATAGAAAAACAAAACGCTATAATCTTAGGTGTAA
>JAAZBP010000063.1 GCA_012513715.1 Thermoproteota archaeon
ATTTTTCAAGTGTGTTCAACCATAAAAGACCAGCCTTCAAGTAGCGTGTGCCATGTATTGCGGTACACAATAATACAAACAAGAAAACTCTCGTTAAGGGTAATGGGTAGTTTCAGAAACACCCCACTAGCTTTAAAGATGCTTTTAAAGAATGTTTAAATTCCAATTATACCATATATATTAACAGGGTGTTACGCACTGAAAAAATCACTCAGCGCAATCCTGATATGCACAATGGTCAGCGGATTAGTTCTTGGGGCTATTACAAATCTTGCCACAGTTTACGCCGAAACCTCAATACGCAAACCATCTATACCCGAATTCACTATCGAAAACTTGTCTCTTCCCTATGACGTACCACCGACTACTATCACATCGATTGATCCATACACAGGAAAAGAGACTATAACCACTCAACCAGGTTACCATGTTGAAAACAAAACAATACAGATTAAAATAAAAAACCAACCCTTCACCCCATACGAGTTAGAGATTGATGGAAAAAGCTGGACAATCAATCTTTTCTATAATATACGTCTAAAGGGACATTTCTCACCAGATTGGCATTATTATCGCTTGTACAATGGTTCTAATGATGGAAACTTACGCCAGAATTACAATTCTGAATACACTTTAGTACCAATCAACGATTATTTACCAACAGAAGGCAAAGTTGACATTCAAATTGAAGCGTTAATAGGCTATGAGCAAGGCATCGTTATTGTGCCAGGAGCACCAGGAACAGCAAGAATTGTCACAGGAGAATCAAGCGGTTGGAGCAACACACAAACTATAACCATCGGTGCTAATAGTGATGGAGAGCAAGAACAATCACAGGTTAACCCAAACGAAACCTCAGCCCCAAATCAACAATTAGGCGCTCAATCAGCTGTAACTCAACCAGGTATAAACTGGGCAGAGATTAGCTTATTTGCTGCACTATTCAGCATAATTGCAGTTTTAATTTTTGCCCTAATTTATAAAAGAAAAGTAATTCGAAAGACAAAACCTTGACCTACAATAAAGGAGTAAAAAACCAGCAGTATTGTCTGATTTTTTATTTTCGGCTCCAGTGAGTTTTACAAATAAGGGTTCAACCTATCTTTTTAGCAGCATAGAGGCTACTACTTAATCAAGCTCCCTTACTGGAGCTAAAAGCAGGATTCACTTGTCATCTTCTGAAAACCTTTGCCTCAGGTAAAGTCTCCTCGTCATTTTCTGCTTCTGCAAGAATCTTTATGACTCTAAGCAGTACTTGCGTTCGGTATCTGTCAACCATCAAATGCACAGTTCTAGTTTTTCGGTTCCCATCCCAGCCATATTCAGTTGTTATGACGCCTGCCTTTTCAAAGCGAGCGAGGTTTCTGTAGGCTTCGCTTGATTTGCCGCCGAACTTGCGCAGAAAATCCTTCATTCGCATATCTGGTTGTTTCGATAGTATTTTTAGGATTTTTATTCTGGCAGTTGAAGCTATCAATTTTTCAAGTGTGTTCAACCATAAAAGACCAGCCTTCAAGTAGCGTGTGCCATGTATTGCGGTACACAATAATACAAACAAGAAAACTCTC
>JAAZBP010000064.1 GCA_012513715.1 Thermoproteota archaeon
ACCCCAGTACCCGCTCACTAAATCACTTAGCGGACAAACTATAAAAAACAAATTGTGCACACCTCTAATTTATATTTTTAATTTTTTTTGTCTATCCTAACTTTTTGTATATCAATGTTACAAAGAAAAAGAACACTAAAACAAACACTATTACTCCAGCAGGTGCCAATTTAAATACTGCAGAGAAAATTGTACCCAGTAAAGTGCTTAATACGCTGAAACCTATTGCTGTTATAATTGTGCTTCTGAAAGATAAATTTAGTTTTAATGCACAAAGCCCTGGTAATACTAATAGTGCCACTACTAGAATTGTTCCAATGACTTTAATGGATAATACTATTGTTATGGCTACAAGTAAATCAAAAATTATTGATAAACGCCTTGTTGGTACACCCATTATACGTGAATCTTCTTCATCAAAAACCATTGACAATAATTCTCGTCTAAAAATACCTACAAACAATAACACAGCTGAACCCAACATAGAGATTAACGCTAAATCCATAGAGTCGATAGTTAATATGGAGCCGAAAAGGTAACTGAATAAGTCAACGTTGAACCCGCCTGCTATGCTAATCACAATTAAACCTGTAGAAAAACCCATCGCTAACATTACTGCTATAGCAGAATCGGTAGGAGCAATTTTTTTTCTACGCATATATGATATTGTAAATACGGCTAATAGTGAGACACCTAAAGCTGTTAGTAATGGGTTGATGCCAAGGAATAGTCCTAAAGCTATGCCTCCGAAAGCAGTGTGTGATAGTCCATCTCCAATCATTGCTTCCTTTTTCAAAACTAAGAATAAACCCACACTTGCACATGCTACTGCAGCGATAACTCCGCCTATAAGAGCATTTTGAAAAAACTGGTAGCTGAATAAATCTATTATGTTAGCAGTGACCATTTGTGAATACCCCGCTGCATTCATGTTTATGGAAAACAAAATGGAAATGTTCCCCGTAAGCTCTTTTTAGCAGTTTATTTGCATCTAAATCATCAGTTATTTTGGCTTCCTCAACTTTTTTGCTTACACAGAGAACCTTGGACATGCGACAGAAAACTGATGTTAAATCATGCGTAACAATTAGAATGGTTGTTTTTCTTTCAATATTTAAATCGCTTAGTTTTTTGTAAAATCTCTCTTGAGCATTTGAATCGACACCGACTATAGGTTCGTCAAGAAGAATAAGTTCTGGATTTCTAGCTAATGCCTTAGCAACAAAAACACGCTGTTTCTGTCCACCTGATAACTGCCCAATGCGTTTGTTTGCTACATCTTCTAAACCCATAAATCTTATGCTGTTATCAACAGCTGACCAATCTTCTTTTCGAAATCTACGTCCGACATTACCTTTTTTTATACAGCCTAAGGAAACGAGTTCTTTTACTGTTAATGGAAATTGATTCTCAAAACTTGTAGCTTGTTGGGAAATGTATGCAATTTTTTCCCATGCTTTAAACTTGGCTATTTCTGTTCCAAATAGTCTAATAGAGCCTTTAGTTATTGGTAAAAAATTAAGAATGGCAGATAGAAGAGTGGTTTTTCCTCCACCATTAGGTCCAACTACTCCAACGTAGTCTCCCCTATTTATTGAAAAATTTGCATCTTCTATTACTTTTTGGCCGTCTCGACTAATTTCGACGTTTTTAACTTCTAAAACAAGAGATTCTGTGGGCATATGTTTTCTGCTCTATATTTTTATTCTCTTTCTTATTTGGCTAGTGTCTCTCAAGTTGCTTCTAATCCAATTCTTAAGTTATTTAGATTCATTTCCATTTGTTCTATTAAATTCATATTATCAGTTGGACCTAACATTAAATATAATTCTAATACAGTCACGTTTTGGTCAGTCTGTTTTTGAACTTCAGATTTGATTGCTTGTATATACTGGTCTGAATGAACTGGATCAACATATACTACATAGGTTTCATGCAGCACCATTTTATCAATTAAACTAGCAATTGTAGTTGCACTTGGTTGTTCATCACCGGATAATCCAATAACGCCATATTGCTCAAAACCATAACGATGAGCTAAATATCCAAAGGCTTCATGAGACACAAAAATTCCTGTTTTCTGTGCAGTAGATAAGACTGATTGATAATTCTCATCTAAATCTGTTAATTCATTTTCTATTTTTTCCCATCGTTCTGTGTAATAGTTCTGATGTTCTGGATCAACTTGAACTAATGCATTAAAAATTTTTTCTGCCTGTAATTTAGCCATATATGGACTAACCCACGTATGCGGATCATATTCTGAGTGCGCATGGTGATCTTCAGCTATTTCAGTCTCAGTAGCTGATAGCAGTTGTAAGTTATCTGTTGAGTCAACTATAACTCGTAGTTTGTTAGAAGACAAAGCGGGTAATATATCATGTTCAATCCAATGGTCTAAATCAGCTCCATTATAAATTATGATGTCCGCGTTTTCAGCGGCTATAATGCTTGAAGCTGATGGTTCCCAACTGTGAATTTCAGTGTTGTTAGGTACAAGTTGAGTGACTTGTACTAAATCTCCCCCGATTTGTTGGCTCAGATATGCCAATGGATAAAAGGTCACTACTATGTTGACTTTTTCCGTGTTTATATTGCCATTATAGGAGATTGCTATACCCATTATTACTGTGATGAGTAAAGCAATGCTTGTGAGGAAGATTTTTTGTTTTTTGTTCATACACGAGAATAACTAGTCGACTTATTAAATATTTTTAAAACATTAATAATCAATTCGCATTTATAAAGTTAAATTAATAAAAGTTATTAAGGTTAAATCCTTATTTAAATAAGAGGCATTATATGACAATCATCAGCTTATCCCTCCCCGAGTCGATGCTAGACCAAATAGACCAAACCATGAAAGAGAAAGGATTTGTTAGCAGATCTGAAATTGCACGACAAGCATTAAGGCTCTATCTAACAGAAGACTTAAAAATTGAAGAAATAGACGGCGAAGCTGTAGCTACAATCACTCTTATTTACCAAGAAAACGCTGACCGCCGAAGATTAATGGAAGCCCAACATGTCTATAGTGGTTTAGTTGCAACTTTTCTACACACACATATCCATAAGGGCTATTGCCTAGAAGTAATTATACTAAAAGGAAAAGCTGTGTTAATAAAAAAATTTTTAGACAGCCTAAAACAAAACGAACAAATAACACAAATAAAAATATCTGTCTTAAACAAATAATACATTACGCCCATAATTTTCAGTTAGTTTTTAACCAAGACAACTAATAAAAGTCACTTAACCAATAAACTATTAGAGGTTTTTAAAAAATGGCCGTTGTAAAAATAATAGAGCTTATAGGTAGTTCACCGATAAGTTGGGATGATGCTACAAAGAACGCTTTAGCAGAAGCAGCAAAAACAATCAAAAATATACGTTCTGTTTACGTTAAACGGGTCAATGCAAAAGTAAAAGACAACAAAATCGTTGAATATAGAGCAGTAGTTAAGATAGCATTTGTAGTAGACAGAGTAAATTAAAACAATATTTTATCCTTTTTCTTTTTTTGGACATAAGAAAAATATAGTTAATCTCAAGTTTTTCATAAAGAAAAAAGGAACAGTGTAACGGCAGTTACACTTTTTCCCAGCAAAGTGTTAGGTAGCAAGTAACTGTTTTATGCTTCAGTAGCTTCAACTACTTTGGCAATCGGTGCATTCTTCTTAACGGATTCTATACCGTTTACACAGTTTGCTTTGGAAGAGTATCCTTCACTTACTGCTATTACTTCACCGTTGCTTGCTTTCAATCTAAACCTAAACTTGCCTGCTTTATCTTTGTACCATTCAAAAACTGGGTCAGCCATTTCTTCACCAGATACAACTATGCAAGGAATCTTTTAAAAGAGTTTCCCTCAACGATAAAATCAACAAAATCAAGCAAAATTTTTAGAATCTAAAATAAAAAGGAGAAAATTATAATTTTTCTCCGCAGTTTCCGCAGAACTTCGTTCCTGGAGCGTTCTTTGTTCCACATTTTACACAAGTAACTTCAGATTGCACAGCAAGAGCTTTTCCGCAGTTTCCGCAGAACTTCATGGTTGCAGGATTTTCTGTCTTGCAGTTTTGACAAACTACCTTAGAGGGGGGTGCTAGGCTTGCTCCGCAGTTTCCGCAGAACTTCATGGTTGTCGGATTTTTTCCACCACAAGCTTGGCATACGATTACTTGCTGTGGCTGTTGAGCTTGTCCCTGCTGCATCTGTTGAGCCATCATAAAAGGCATCGTTAATCCAATTCCTGCACCTAATCCAGCTGCTGCAGCACCGCCTCCTTGTGAATCTTTTAGTTCAGAAGCAGTTTCTTTCATATATTGCATTGACATAGCTTGCTGACCCATTCCAGATGCAAAACGTCTAGCTTCTTCAGGAATTTTTACACCTTCAAAAACAACGTCAACAATTTTTATACCTATGCGAGCGGCTTCATCACTGATTTTTAAAGATACAATATCAGTTGTCTCATCAACATTTTTGACAAGGGTGAAAATATCGTGTTCTCCAAACTCATCTATCACACGTTCATTTACGAATCCTCTTATGTAGTTAGCTATATCTTCTGAAGAACTGACTCCTTTATTACCAAAAAATTCAGCTACGAAAACTTTTGGTTCTTCAACTTTGAAAAGTGAGTACCCGTAGAATCCAAGTTCAGCTTGATATTTGATGTCTCCGCTTGGAGCAGAATATGCGCTTCCACCAAATTTTGCTTTAAATTGACTGTTGCTTACATAGATTACTTCGCAATTAAAAATTTCACCTATTATTCCAAGTTTTTGAATTGCTGCTGTAAGCAAGGGAACATTGTTACTTGTTATTGTATGTCGTCCTGGTCCAAAAACGTCATATGCTTTTCCGTCTCTGAAGAAAACAGCCCATTGATTTTCTTTTACAATTACTTGACTACCATATTTTAGGCTTAGATTTGGAAATCTATATGCAATATCTTCTGCGCCTGCAGTATCCCATGAAACTTTTTCAATTATCGGCATATTTTATCATATCTCCATTGGTCTAAATTGTTTTTCTCTTCCATCCCATTTCTTTTCAATATCTAAAAGTGAAAGTTTTACACTTCTAACTTTAGGTGCAGTCTCACTCCAGTTTTCAGATTCAACCATAATATATATTTCTTCAATATTCTGTTCTAGACCATTAATTTCTGTACCTAAAGCTCTGTCATAATCAAAAATGCTTCCTAAAGCGTTTTCTTTTATGCTGCCTTTCCGATCCATAAGTCCAGCATAGCCATAGTCTGCTCTGTTAATTTTAGCTTCAACTCTATCCATGACTTGAATGATTTTTTTGTAATCATCATTGCTTTTTTTGGCTTTCAATGCAGATAAAGAAATTTCTTCCCATCTATGACGCATTCTTTTGAATACCGCACTATAGTCATCTCTTAGTTTTCTATCAAGTTCCCTTAAATCTTCTTTAGTTCCATAACCACCCGTAAAGAAATTTTGGATCTTATCAAATATGCCCTGTTCACTTTTTACTTTATCAACGGTACTTTGACCTGCTACATCAGAAGCACTTGAAACATTGCCATCGTTTGAGCCTGTTAATTCCCCTAATTTTTTCTTTGCTTTCTCAATAAATGACATTTTTATCACTGATGTTAAACATCTGTTTATCCTAAAAAAGCTGTCGTGAGTATAATTCAGCGTTTAACACTTAATTTGGTATATCCATAGAATTATACCGTTTAAATTGGGTTTTCAAAAATTAATTAAGCTTTTAAATAGAACTGTTACTGCTACAAGTGTACTTATATTTTAGAAATTAAATCTAAAACACATCAACTTTGATTATATAATAGACTGGAGGATAAATAGACGTCACAAATTGATAGACAAAAACAAATGCTTTATTCTAGACTTTATTCAATAGAAGCTGACATTTCAGGTTCATCATCTGCAATAAGTGAAGCACGTAAAAATGTAGCATCTCTAGATTCAGCTACAAGTTCTTTACCAAGTCGTCTTTCCTCAATTCGTGGAAGTGGCTATTTAGCCCTTGGCAATTTGGAAACTGACATTGAATTGTTATCTAAAAGTTGGAGTGAGTTGGCGCCATCAATAAAATTAACACTTGCCAACAATGTTGAACCATTAACTGTTCAAGTTAATAGTTTACAATCAGAAGCTCGTCTATTAAGGTCCCAGATAAATTCGGGAAACATAATGAACTCTCAAATGTCACTATCCCGCTTATCTACATCCGCTTCTTCATTGAGAAGTCGAGTATATACTGAAGCAAATAAAGTTAATTCACCTATTAGAGAATTATTTTCAAAAGTCTCTAATATAGACGAAAATATGGAAATAGCTGAGAAAACATTAGCGTTTTTTAGTCAAGCCAATTTTCCTTTAAAAGAAGATGAAAGCCCAATTTTAGCATACGATGGAAAAATCTTGAAAGGCGATAAAAGTGAAGGAACATTATACTTCACTAATTACCGATTTATCTTTGAAGTGAAAAAAGAAGTTGTATTAGAAAAGAAATTTTTCATTGTAACTAAAAAAAGAACAGAACGTACTGTATCAATCGATAAATCCATAGGTGCAATAGAAGAGATATCTAAAGGCAGAGTTGGCTTTTTAGCTTGGACAGGAATTTATGTTAGATTCAAAAAAAGTGCTGGTCAAGAAGAAATACAGTTTGATGTTGAAGGAAAAGAGGCAGATAACATAACAAAATTCTTTGACTACATAATTAAAGGAGACGCTGACAGAGACATCACAAAAAATAGAGGAACAACAAAAACTGAAAATATACAGAAGAGACTGATTCAATGCTCAAAATGTTATGCACCATACACCCGTGAAGTTTATAGAGGACAAAAAACAGTTCAATGCGAATATTGTGGCGCTCAAATACTCTTAGAATAATTTTAAGATTAAACTAAATTTGGGCTTGAAAATTTACCGCAAAAATACGCTCAAACCACTTCAGCTTGAAAAAACTTGTATGGTTGCAACTAAAGCACATTTAGTTTAAGAACGTCAGCCAGAGTAAGCATAAACCTAAAAATATGTGTCAAAGTACTTTTCAAGCGGTTATTAAAATGGCTAAGTATAACCTGATAGTTTATTCACTGATTGCTATTGTCATTGTTTTGATTATTGCAAATGTATATCTTTTAAACAGTAATTTATCCATTACAAGTCAAAAAGAAAGTTTGGCAACAAAACAGGAAATGAGTAACCTGCTGACTCAGGTAAAAACAGCGTTAGATAGTGAATTAGAGCAGGTAGACTTGGATATCCAATCTGCTTGTCAGCAGCTTTCTACAGTAAATTTTGGCAGTAGCCAAGTGAGAGCCATTCTTAGCGCGTTAGTGGATAATAATTCGTTTATTAAAAGTGCCTCATTAGAGGTTGATGGCATCCTAGTTGCTGTAGAACCTGAAGAAAGAAGTTACATTGAAGGGTCAGACGTTACTAATCAAGAACAAACTATTCGTTTGCGACAAACTCTGCGTCCTGTGATGAGTAATCAAATCAAACTTGTCGAAAACATTTATGGTGTAGTTATGGCAGCGCCGATATTTAACAACGATAAAACCTTTGTTGGTGCAGTAACAATTGTTATAGAGCCCAATCAATTGATTAATCAAACCATAACAAGTATTTACAATGGCGCTGATTATACTTTTATGGGTATTCAAGTTGATGGGCTTGTATTATACGATGTTGATCAGGCTCAAATTGGAACAGAAACCCTTTCTAACCCAGTCTTTCAGGGGTTCCCTGACCTGTTAGCTACGTGTCAGCGTATGGCAACAGAAAAAGCAGGATATAGCACTTATGAGTTTAAACCAAGTTTAGCTTCATCTGACGTAATTAGTAAGGAATTATTTTGGGTAACAATAGAAATTTATGGAACCGAATGGCGACTGGCGATAATTCACGTGTTATCATAGAATGGTAAACTGGAAAAAAGTCCCTAAAACATAAGATAAATTTTAAAAAATTAATGAAGATAGACAAAGAAGTTCTGTTACATTTCTAGTCAAAACAAGTGCAGATTAATGGTGGGCCGGACCGGATTCGGACCGGCGACCTTCTGCACGTCAAGCAGATGTCCTAACCAGGCTAGACGACCGGCCCACATGTTTTGTATTTTTCTCTACGGCATTGTCCTATATAGGCACTTCGTTTGTTTAGCACTGCATTTCTTGATTTTCGGTTATTAAACTACTACGGAATTCGTTGTATTTATGGTAGTAGTTTTAAGTACCTTCCGTTAATATTATAAAGAGTCTGGGTTTGGACATATGGCTACGTCTGAAATACTCTCCCTACTAGTGGAATTTGTAAATAAAAATTCAAACGTGGCCGACGTTCAATGGGACAGACGAATGAGTCCACGCCTACTTTTTAATCCATACTCAGAAAAATATGAGGAACGAAAAATAACTGCTCATTACTTTTTACTTGCAGCCTCAATTCTTGATGATACAGTAGTTCGTTACCCAGAAAACGCCCGAATGTTATTAGTGTATTTACATGAGGCTTTTGGTAATTCACTTTTTGAAATAAAAAAACCACACATATTTGAGGAAGAAATAGTAAAAGCTGATTTTTATCATGATCTTGGACCAAACAAAAAAGCTGCATCAGAAATACTTGCTTCGGTAAACTTATTCATCCGAACTCAAGCTGAACGTAACCTCTTGAGTTACGCTCAAAAATTCAGTAAACCAAAAAATTTTCTTGAAAATTTAACACAAAACATTCCAGCCTTAAGCGGACCACATAAAGACCGCGTGTGGATTTATATGCGCTGGATGGTTAGACAGCAGCCTGACCTGCAAATTTATGATCATCTCCTACCTGCAGACCTTTATGTACCTTTAACAAAAGAAAACACAAATGTAGCAGCAAGTTTAGGTCTGATTCCTACAGCGACACCTTCACTTTGGAATGATGAAGCATCAGCTGCTTATGCTAGACAAAAAATAACAGATTTCGCAAAGCGACTTTTTCCGAAGGATCCAGCTAAAGTTGATTACCCTTTTTTTCTTTTGGGTAGATGGCTAAAACAAAAAAAACTTAACCGTTACACCCTCAAAACAGCACTTGACTTTCTTGAGCGTATGCAAAAAATCACTGGTCAACCCCAAGCATACTACCAAAAAATGAGTCGCTACAAAAGCGGTTGGGAAAAGAAGACTGCACTTACGCTTTTGCGAATGCATATCCCGTTTGGATATGAAACAATCAGTTTCCCATTATCTGATGAAGTTTATACCCCTGATTTTATACTAGAAAAAAGGCTTCAGGGAAGAAAAATAATACTGGAACCTCATTTTGAAATGACTAAAAAACAAGCTCGAAAATACGCTTTGTTCAAACGAATATATGGTCATCAGTTTCTTTTAATTTTACTCTTAAAAAACGATCTTATTCCAATGTATCATCAACGCAAAATTTTAACTGATGATGTTTGTGATGATGTTTGGCCTATAGAATTTATTCATTTGTTAGCTGAAAAAATTAGAAGAGGAACATACGGCCAATAAATTGATTTAATTAGCCTAACCGTAATAGTAGTTTGACTTTAGATGGAACAGAATAACTTCAAAGCATATATTGTCTGGTTAATTCTAAACGGTAAGCCTGAAGAATCGCTAGAATTGCTTGCAAAAAACTATAAGGTTTCTGTTCCTAAACTTAAAGTTGGTTTACCTAAAAAACACAAAACAACTGCTTATGGCTGTTATACAGCAAAGAATCAAACGATATCGGTACTTAATAGCGATGTATTGGTTAACCCATTTGTTATACTCCACGAATTCTATCATCACATACGCTTCAATGCTGTTGACAAAGTACATCGCGGTACAGAAAAAGGCGCTGATTGTTTTGCATTAGATTTTATTGGAAAATACAAGTATGTATGTTCACTTTTATTCGACAATTAGTATAGGTAATTTTTCTCCACTCCAGTTGTAGGCAACTACATCCTGGTCAGTCATATAGGGAAAACCTACAATCATCATTACTCTACCAAAAAAATTGTTCAAATCAACATCAGAAGGCGTCTTATCACCTGAAGGATGTGAATGCACTGTTCCGACTAACGAAAAATCCATGGGTAATAAATGAAAAGGGTAACTTGCAAAACCTTCACCATAAGTCGCCAGAGGCGGAATAATTAAGTCATTTATCTGAATTATGTCTTTACTTTTTTTGCCTCTAAGCATAAGTATAGTCTCACGAGGATAAAGATGCCTTGCTCCTTCAAATATAGCCTCTAAAATTTCCCTCTTTATCGACACAGTTATTTTCTTACTCATGAAGCAGTTTTATGCTTTTTAATCTTAATTATCTTTACTTAATCAACAACACATAACAACAATAATAAATAACAGCTTCACGTAACATTCAAAAAAAGAGCCGAGATGGCAGAGTGGTTAACGCGCGGGCCTTGAGAGCCCGTGGACCTCCCGGTCCGCATGGGTTCGAATCCCATTCTCGGCGCTCTATTTTTTAAATTATAAAGTCAAAAATTTTTGTGAAAAAAGCGCCATTTGCTCGTGAAAATCAATCATCATTATAGAGACAGTTTCTTGTCCTTTAGAGGATAATGTGTATACTGTTTTTTTATCCTGAATGTTTCCGTCTAATAATTCATTATTTTTCATGGATTTTAACGTAGCATAAACCGTTCCTGGACTTATAATTTTGCCAAATTGTTCATTCAAAAATGTTGTTATGTCATAGCCGCTTAACTGATGTTGCTTTTTAAGTTCAATTAATATTAGTATGTCAAGAAAACTTTTAACTACTCGCGTTCTTATGTCGTTAGGGGAATATCCAGCGGCATATTTTAATGTATTTTTAGGTAGCCCTTTTAGATTACTCATTTCAAGTCTGCCTTTTTAGCTTTCGAGTAACTATGACGATGGCACCATTTAAGATTATCGCAGATACAAAAATACTCCCATAATTAATAAGTAATGAGCTTTTAGTTAAAAAAAATACATGTTAGATATTATTCGTAAAATTACCCTGATTATTCTAAAGCGGATAATATCTTTGTCAACTGATTAATGTCACTAGTTGGTTTCATACAGGTTTTATCTCGGCAGACATACACTGCAGCTTTTCCATTTATTCTCTTATAAGCAACAGATGATTCTCCGTCTTTCTGAACTTTTAAAGCAATGTTAAATACAGGTGCTTGTCTGATTGTGTATATCATGTTTTGTGTATCTTTTTCATTTAATTTGCCTACTAAAACAATTTTGTAGTTTGGGCCAACTGAAAAATCTAAAGCGATTAACAAAAACGTGTATGCTGCAGGATTTGCTTTTACTTCATAAGAAAAAGTGCGAACTAAGTCATTTGCATATCGCTCTAGTTTTTCATTCTCCATTAAAAGTGATAAACGTAACAAATTAAGCAAAGCAACAGAATTTCCAGATGGATACGCTCCATCATAAACCTGTTTTATCCTTGGAATTGATTTATCACTTAAATTGTCTGTAAAATAGAAGCCGCCCTTTTTTTCATCCCAGAAATCTGAAATTAATCGTTCAGTTAAGGCTGAACTTGCAAGTAAATATTTTTCATCAAAGCATGCTTCATAAAGTTCTATTAAGCCCCATGCTAAAAACGCGTAATCATCTAAAAAGGCTGATGCAGTTTTTTGGCCTTTGACATAACAATGAAAAAGTTTGTTATCTTCAGTTAAAAGTTGCTTTAGAATAAAATCTGCAGCTTTGATTGCAGCTTTAAGATATTTTTTTTCGTTCAATACATAACTAGCTTTTGATAATGCAGCTATCATCAAGCCGTTCCAGTCAACAAGGACTTTATCGTCCTTAAATGGACGAACACGTTGTTCTCGCCTACAATACAAAAGCCTCTTTATTGCTTCAAGCTTCTGAGTTGTTTCATCAATTGTCAAATCCAATTCAGAAGCGACCTTTTCAACCGAAAAGGGTACGTAAAGAATATTTTTTCCAGTATTACCTCTACGCGGTTCATAATAGTTTCCGCCTTGTTTAATATTAAACAGTTTAACCGCAATATCCCTTAGTTCACTGGGTAAAACTTGTTCAAGCTCCATAATGCTCCATAGATAAAATTTTCCTTCTTCACCCTCACTATCTGCATCTTCTGCAGAAAAAAATACGCCTTCTTCAGAACATAACTCTCTGAGAACATAATCTAATGTCTCTTGGGCTATTTTTTTAAATTTTAGTTCTCCGGACACTTTAAAAGCTTCCAGCAACGCCAAGGTCATCAAAGCTTGATCGTAAAGCATTTTTTCGAAATGGGGAACAATCCACTCTGAATCTGTAGAATATCTATGAAATCCTCCGCCTAAATGATCAAAGATACCGCCTATTGACATTTTATTTAATGTTTTTTCTATCATGATCCAAGCGTTTTTGTCTTTTGACTTTATGTAATATCTTAAAAGGAAAAGTAATTTGTGAGATGAAGGAAACTTTGGAGCTGAACCGAAACCACCATTTTCTGGATCAAAAGATAAATACAATTGGTCATAGGCTGCATCTAAGTCAGCCTGACCTAATTGAGCCGCTTGATCCACCAGAAATTGCGAATCAATTTTTTCTTTAATATTCTCACCCATCAACTCAAGTTCTTTCTTACGGTTTTGCCAGACTTGCTCAATCTGAGGAATAAGGTCAACAAGTCCAATTCCTCCATACTGACTACTTTTTGGTATATAACTCGCTACAAAAAACGGATTTTTTGTGGGCGTCAAGATTACATTAAGAGGCCAACCACAGTTTCGTCCCATTGCTTGACATACAGCCATATATGCAGCATCAATATCAGGGCGTTCTTCCCTGTCTACTTTAACACATATGAATACTCTATTCAACAATTCAGCTACTTGGCGATCCTCAAAAGATTCTTTTTCCATAACATGACACCAGTGACAAGAAGAATAACCTATTGAAACAAAAACTGGTTTATCCTCAATTTTTGCCCTCTCAAATGCTTTAGAGCACCATGGAAACCAATCAACTGGATTATACGCATGCTGAAGTAGGTAGGGGCTTTGCTCATTTATTAGCCTATTAGGTTTTTTTCCAGCCTCAGAAGTCGAATTCATAAAAAATCGCCGTTTAATGAAATATTACTGAGGAACTTATTATCTTTTAGTAATATAGCTATGTTATAACTTTTAGAAGATGAAGATTTAGGGGTCTCTTTTTTTAGTATTTTACGCTTAAATAGAACAGCACAAGCAATGCCGCCATTTCAAATATGTCAGGTAAAAAGGCAAAAGGACCTAAACCAAACAAACCAAAGCCGCCCCACATGATTACAAAAGGACTTAAAGTAATGTCTTTGACTAAAAGCATCATAGCGAAAAGTGATAGTATAAGAGGAAATTCTGAACGCGTTTTTTGGTATATAATCAAATAACTGATGATTAAGAGTGTAGTTAGAACTATGTTTACAGTTGAAAAAATTGTGTGCGCCATATAGAAAAATTCAAAGTCAGCTTGATAGGGTGAATGCTCTCTGGGTTGAGAGAAAGGAAATTGGGTTCCTAAACTATTTCGGTATTCTACTAATAATACTGCTGCAATAGCAGTTAACACTATCAAAACAGTGAGTAATATCGCAATTTTTTGTGTTCTATTCATTGTTTCTCCCTCTTACGGTATCTCCTTTTTCTACTTTTTCCCGATTTTACTGCTAATTTCCTCAAACAAGACATAGTTATCTTCCATCATTTGAGATAGAAAATAAGTTGCTCCATACCTATCACCAATAGACGTTATAATCCTGTTCTTTTCTAACACTTCAAGATGGTGACGCATCGTTTTGTAATCCATTTTTAAAGAGGTAGCAAGCTGATTTGCGTTTTGCGGTGTTTCTTTTAAAGACCTTATTATTTTTACTCGAGTGGGCCCTCCCCGGGTGCCGGCAATAAGCCATCCAAGTAAATATTTTAACGAACGTGCATTTGCCGACATTTCTACCACTCCATATCTTGAGTTTATTTGAGATTTTCAGTGTAGTTTAAGTAATAAACTTGCTCTTTTTTAGGATAAAAACCAGGGTTTTTAATTCTATTAGTAACTATCCTCCAACTGATTAGGGTTAGATTTGGGCAAGATTTTGAAAAATAATTTAATAAACCATTTCAAACTGAAGAATTGGAAAGGCAGCCGAAAAGGTTTAAACATAAAAATGGCCATAGGCCCTATCTGCCCTAGATACCTTCCTTTTTGGCTGTTCTTTCAATACTAACATAAAGACCGTATTGAAAGAATAACTTAAAGGAATAAAGGATACTGATGAACTATAATGTCTTAAGTGGTTTACATGGAAGAAGCGAATAATCTATTTGATTCACCACCGCCTGAAAAAACTAGGAAAAGTTCAGCTGCAATAATGATTGGTCTTCTCTTAATTGGTATAGTTGTAGGTGGAACAATCGGTTATGCAATAACCTATTCGGATTTCAATAATAAACTGAATGCATTAGAATCCAAACTTGGACTTAACGATGGCACCAATCCTTATTCATCAACATATCTGCTTAACGATAATGTTTCCCTTTCTGCACTATATCAAGACATTAAACCTTCAGTTGTAATCATTCAAGATTTGGTTCCTCAATACACCATTTTTGGTGCACGTGTTCACATTTTACAGCAAGGTTCCGGATTCATAACTAAATTTAATAATCAATTAGTTATCTTAACAAATAATCATGTTGTAGACGGCACTATTAACATCACAGTAACTTTTTCCGACAACACATGTTATCCAGCTACAATACTTGGTCAAGACTCAAAAGCAGATCTGGCAGTTCTCTCTGTTCCATCAATTCCTAGTAGTGCTAAACCCTTAACTCTAATCAATTCAGACACACTTAGTGTAGGTGACCCTGTTGTTGCTGTGGGTTCTCCATACGGGTTATCTGGAACTTTAACCACAGGCATAATTAGTGCATTAGGTAGAACAATCACTGTAGAAAACGATGAACCTATTGTGGATATGATTCAAACAAGTACACCAATTAATTCAGGCAACTCTGGAGGACCACTAATCAATTATGCAGGTCAAGTAGTCGGAATAACAACAGCTGCTGTGAGCAACTCAGAAGGACTTGGCTTTGCTATTCCTTCTTCAACAATACTTCGAGAACTTGATTCTTTAATTACATATGGCTATTACGATAAACATCCATCAATTAACGCCGTTGGTAGAGACATGAATTACCCAATAGCTCAAGCCATGGGATGCAGTGTCACATATGGCTGGTTAGTTGAAAAAGTGTCAACCCAAAATGGATTACGAGGAGGAAACGCGATGATACCCATTTTAAATGATAATGTAAACGTTGGCGGAGATGTTATTATAGCAATAAATAATGTTCGCATAGCTAATGCTGATGATCTTTTTTCGTATCTAGAACGGAACACACTACCAGATCAAATTATTGATTTTACAATAATAAGGGATGGAACAAAACAAACTATTCCAGTGACAATAGGAAAAGCCTAATTCATTCAATAAAAGCTAATCATAAATGATAGACCCTAAGTAAAATAAAACATTAAAAATTACCTCACATGTATCTGCGCTATTTTTATAAGTAAAGTATTGACACTAAAAAGCATGCAAGCAGAATTTGGAGTAATAGGCGGAACCGGTCTTTACGACCCTAACCTTCTCAAGAACATTCAAGAAGTAACAGTAGACACACCCTACGGTAAACCATCTGATTCAATAACAATAGGTGAATTGAATGGTAAATCAGTTGCTTTTTTACCTAGACATGGAAAAAAACATACAATAAGACCCACAGACATCAATGTGCGAGCTAACATTTGTGCCCTAAAAAAACTCGGTGTCAAACGCATATTAGCGCCTTCAACTGTTGGTTCATTACGAGAGGATTATCATCCTGGAGAAATCGTGTTTGTTGACCAATTCATTGACCGCACAACAAGAAGAGAACAATCATTCTATACTGCAGCAGAGGCGAAAGTCTGCCATATATCAGTAGCTGAACCAATGTGTCCTGAACTACGCAAAATCATAATCAACATAGCTAAAGATATGAAACTGAAAATGCATGAAACAGGAACATACGTGTGCATTGAAGGCCCACGTTTTTCGTCTAAGGCTGAATCTAAAATGTATCGTCAATGGTGCGCAGACGTAGTTGGCATGACTTTGGTTCCAGAATGTGTTTTAGCAAGAGAAGCTGAAATCTGTTATGCCTCAATTTCAACTGTCACTGATTATGACGTCTGGAAAGAACATGCTGTTAGTGTTGACGAAATTTTAACAACCATGAAAAATAATGTTGAAAACGTTAAACGTATTATAGCTGAAACAGTAGCTAGAACTCCAATTGAACTATCTTGCGGTTGTAATTCTGCTTTAAAAGGAGCTTTTGTGTAACTGGAAGGAAATAAAATGAATACACCAAAATTTGATCTTAAAAGTAAAATACGTAGAATACCTGAATTCAAAGGTGTAGTGTTTTGGGATATAACCCCACTTTTAAAGGATAAAGACGCTTTCCGTGAATCAATCAAACAATTAGCCGATCATTATAGAGGTAAAAAAATAGACTTAATTGTCTCCAACGAAGCAAGAGGTTTCATCATTGGTGCACCATTAGCATATGAATTGGGTGTAGGTTTTGTTCCTATTCGTAAAAAAGGCAAGTTACCCTACAACTGCATAGATTTAACATACAAAAAAGAATACGAAGACGACACAATACAAATCCATGACGACGCCATAATCAAAGACCAGAATGTATTGATCATCGATGATTTACTCGCAACCGGCGGAACCGTAAAAGCCAATGTTGAATTAGTTGAGAAATTAGGCGGCAAAGTGGTAGGTATTGGTTTTCTAATAGAACTCGGCTATTTAGGCGGCAGAAAAATCCTTGGAGACAAACACGAAGTATTTTCGTTGATTGAATTTAAAACAACAAATGATGTTTAGAATTCCTAAATCAAATTACTTATTTTTTTAAATCTTAAAAATCAATTTTTTGTAATAAGGGCTTGAGAAGTTTTAGTGTAAATCTCCAAGTTCTTATCTGAATAAAGCGCCAAAATTACGGTTTCTATTTTATTTTCTTTTTTCAAATAATCCTTAATGGCGTTAATTGCTATTTGACTAGCTTCGTCTGTTGGATAATTGTAAGAGCCTGTGCTAATTGATGGAAAAGCGATTGAACGTAAATTGTTAGTTGAAGCAAGTTTCAACGAATTCCAGTAAGCTGCTCTAAGAAGCTTTGCCTCATTGTAAAATCCTCCTCTCCATATAGGTCCCACCGTGTGAATGACATGTTTGGCTTTAAGATTGCCTCCTGATGTTATAACCGCGTTTCCTGTAGGTAGTCCGTCTGGCCATTCAGTGGCGCGTATTTTTTTACATTCTTCAAGAATTTTTGGTCCACCCTTACTATGTATAGCTCCATCTACTCCGGCTCCGCCTAGAAGCATTGAATTAGCGGCATTCACTATGGCATCTGCTTCAATATCGGTTATATCGCTTTTGATTATCTGAATAGTTGCATTTCCAACTTTGAATTCCATATCAACAAATAGGGTGATGAAGCTATTTTAATTATACTAAAAGAGACCATAACCCAGATAACATGAAATATGCTCCAAACCCAATGAATGTGAATACACAGAAAATTAATATGCCTATACGTGTTTTTTGGCTCCAAAATCTTTGAGATTTAAAAATCAGAAAAGACGTAACTGAGTACCATGAAAAATCACAGAGCCAATGGACACCTATGAATATTAAGAAGCCTATCAACCCAAAAATTTTTGCGTTTAAAATAAGCGCGGTACCGATAGTAAGCCACCAAAGTATGAATCCTGCATTTGCAGCTGTAGTATAGATACCTGCGAACAAAGAGTCTTTTTTAACTGCTGCTGGGGAATTAGAACTTTCATTTCTTCCTCTGAAAGTCTGCACACCCATAAAAACCATTAGAGATCCTCCAATTAGACCTATTGCAGCTTGAACATAGAGAGGTATCTCAAAGTTACTAAGTAAAAAGAAAATCAAAAGTATCAATGGAACTTCAACAATGCCATGTCCAAATGCGATTAAAGCACCTGAATATTTACTTTTTTCAGCCTGCTTTAACGTAACAGCAAGCAAAGGTCCAGGCATTAAAACGCCTGAAAAAGAAATAAGCAATACAGATGCTAAGAACATAAAAAAGTTAGTTATTAACTCCAGACTGCTCATCCCATCAATTTTTTTATTTTATGATGACACGTTAAGGTTTATTATCCTTTAGAAGCTGATTTTGCATTTCTATTATTTCAGTGCTATCTTTGGCATTGATGTAGATGTCTAATAACCGAGAATTTATTTCAAAGAAAGAATGGCCCCACGTAAAAATTGATAAAAGTTCTTTTGATTGCTCTATGAAACCACCAATGTATAAAGCTGCAGCTAATGCTTCAGCAGTAGATAGTTTAGTTAATTTCCCATAATTTACTGGATTTGCTGCAAGCAAAACTGGTAAACATCGACTTGTGCCTTTTACATGTCCTTTCAAAACTTTCTGAGCATGTTCCCAACTACAATCTAGTGCAACTAACCCAAAATTTGCTACCCTTTCCTTATCTGCAGGTGAAAAAGCAATTTCAGCAAATGGATTTAAAACAATAGCGCGTTTAGGCAAAAACCTTGTTCGAGTTACGACACGAGCATACT
>JAAZBP010000065.1 GCA_012513715.1 Thermoproteota archaeon
GTGGGTTCAAATCCCACATCCCGCGCCATTTTTTAACCTCGTACCCGAAATTTTTTATAAAACCAGAATTATTGAGAAATAAAAAAAAGATAAACACAAAAAAGTTGATTATTTTACTATTTTTTCCCACTCTGCTATTTTATCTAGTGCTTCTTGAACTTCTTTTCCACCGTAAGTTCTTAGTTTTTCACGCAGTTCTCTTTTTTCTATGGCTTCTTTCTGGAAATCTACAATTTCTTTTTCTCCATCGGTTAGATATAGAAAACCATCTGCGCCAGACCTTGCACATCGCGCAGTAACGGTAAGTAATTCTTGGGTGGTGGGTACATCTTGAGGTGCGTCTCCTGGACCATAAACGTATAGGCTTATGTAGAATGGCTTTTTGAGTATCTTCTTAAATCCTCTAGCGAGCATTTCCCAATACCACGGTGTAGCATAGTTTTTACTGAACATCACAACATTAAATACGTCAGCGTATTTGGCGAAGTCGTCAAAATTCACACCGTACCTCTCTAAAGAGCTCACAGGGTCAGGTTGTATACTGAGCACTAAATCTTTTTTTACGACATCACGGATTTGAGCAATATAGTCAGTCACTTCTTTGCGTCGCCATTCAAGCCAGCTTAAACCGCTTTTCTTATACAGTTTTTGGCAGCGGGGACAAGTGCAGTGTCCATGTTCTGCAAAGTATTGACTGTTCAACCAAATTCCCTGTGATTGTCTATCAACATCTGCAATGTATTTCAGTTGATCTTCCCTGTATTCAGGTTGGGTAGCGCAAATTACGCTCCAGTAGAGGTTAAAATTGTTGTTTCCAAACTTTGCTAACCCTAAAGGTGATTGAGAAATCCAGTCTGGATGTTCTTTTCCTGTATGTGTGTCAGCGAAAACCGCTATGTTACTATGCATATCTTGCATAGGTTTTAATCTAAGTCCAGTTTCCGGTTTAACACGGAATACATGAAAATCAAAACCCATAGGTTTTTGAGGTTGAAACGTGAAAGAGCCAAACTTCATCATACTCGCCTTTATGGGGCAAAGAAGGATAATGTCGTTATAAGTTTTTTGTGCGAATCAGGAAAGATTTTAAAGTAACCCCTAAAAGTACTAAGGGCTAAATGAAAGCAACTTTGAGTGTCCTGCTTGCGAATATTGGTTTCGTTTTGCAGGTTTCAGGGATTCTGGTGCTAGTTCCGATAGCGGCTTCTTTTATTTTAAATGAGACTTCCGCTACTGTTGCTTTATTTATAACTGCAACATCCCTTCTTGCTTTTGGGTTTTTAACTAACTCTTTATGTGAAAAAAAGGAAATGACTTATAGGCAATCTTGTATATTGGTTGTTCTTGTATTCGTTATCTTGGGTTTAATTGGCGCTATTCCCTATTTTTACATAAACTTTTCAGTTGGTGATTTTTCTCAATTAATTACAGACAGTATTTTTGAGTCAGTCTCTGGATTTACCACTACAGGTTTTTCTGTAATACCTGACCTTGAAGTGTTGCCTAAATCAATTATCTTGTATAGGTCGATGACGCAGTTTATCGGTGGTATTGGTATTGTTCTTGTTTTGTTAGCTTTTTTTTATCCTGAAGCTAAACTGAAAGAATTTGCTAAAAGTATGGGGCTTTACAAGGAAAATCATAGGATTAAAAAGACTTTTCTTTTTATTATTTCAATTTACTGTGCTGTAACTGCAATAATGATTGCAGTTAGTTACCTAGCAGGGTACCATGAATTAATAAACTTAAGTTCACTAGTTTTTGCTGCAATAAGCACAGGTGGTTTTGTTCCTTTTTCAGGTGCAGAATTAACTGCTGTTCTCACACAACCTCCTCTTAACATAGTGATTCCGTTGTGTATGCTTTTTGGTGCTACAAACTTTCTGTTATTTGCTGAACTCTATAAAAGAAAATTCAAAAGTTTTCTTTATTCCGAAACAACTTTCTTTTTGATTATAATTTCTGTTTCCTGTGTACTCTTGTTTTCTTTTTTTAACATTTCAGCTACTGATGCTGGCTTTCACGTTTTAAGTGCCATGTCAACAACTGGCTTCAGCTATATGCCCATAGGCAACATAGACACTTCTCTTACGCTATTTCTTATTTCTATCATGTTTATAGGTGGAGCAAGTTTCTCTACTGCAGGCGGCATAAAAATTTACAGGTTTCTTTTGCTAATAAAAACTATTGGAAAAACTGTTACTTACGTAGTTTCAGGAAAAGATAACAAAGTGAAATTATTCGATAAACTATACTCCAATGCAGAGATTATTCAAATAATGACCCTTATGTTTTTGATGGTGGCTGTTATATTTATCTCAGCTATGGTTTTAAGTTTAAACGGTTATGATCCTTTAAACTCAATTTTTGAATCAACATCGGCAATCACAACCGCAGGATTGAGCACAGGAGTTGTTGGGCCTGAATTGTCTTTAGGACTTAAGTGGCTATTTATTTTTTTGATGATACTTGGTAGGGTTGAAGTAGTGACTTTTTTGGTGATTTTTTCGAGATCAAAAGAAAAATCTATCGGTTTAGCTGTTAAAAATCAAACCGAGTCGATTGTGGTTAGTGATGAATTGTCAGAAACCCCCAGTGAATTTATTTGCTGACTGAATTAGCAGTGTTTTATTTTGTCAGTGTATTTTTTGCATTTTAAGGCTGCGCTTTTTGTTAGTTGATTTTTGGATAAATTTCTATATGTTGGTTAAGTTACCGTTGGATTGTTGAAAGAACTTTCACGTTAACGCTGTTTTTTTACTCTTTTGTCTATTTATTTAGTTTTTAACTAATCAAGTGAATAGTTTTATATACTTGTATGTTATAAGTGCACAGATAATAATTAAAAAACTAAACAAGTGTGGAGAGGAATAAGTAAAATGGCATCAGGAGATATAGCTTGGATAATAACTGCAACAGCATTAGTTATGTTAATGACCCCAGCATTAGGATTCTTTTACGGAGGTCTAGTACGCAAAAAAAACCTAGTATCAACAATAGTACAGTGCTTTGTCATCTTCGCAGTCATAAGTCTAGTCTGGGCACTATGGGGCTACAGCCTAGTCTTTGGAACATCAATCAACGGCTTCATAGGCTTTAGCCCAGATTTACTAGCAATGGCCGGAGTAACAATTAGCAACGTAAACGCTCAACTTGCCCCCGAAATACCTGAACTACTCTTCTTTGCATTTCAGCTAAAGTTTGCAGCTATCACACCAGCACTAATCATCGGTGCATGCGCAGAACGAATACGGTTCAAATCACTCTTAATCTTCATGGTTCTATGGTCTACGGTTATCTACATCCCTATCGCCCATTGGGTATGGAATCCTGAAGGCTGGCTAAAAGGCCTAGGAGCGATAGACTTTGCAGGTGGTATAGTTGTACACATAGCTGCAGGTGTTTCGGCTCTAGCAGCAGCTTTGGTTGTCGGTAGAAGAAAGACTGATGGATGTCCAGTTCCAGCAGGAGACTCAATCCCCTGGAAAAACCACATGGCAAAGTTAGATGCGCCACCAGTGTTTAAGCCAACTAACATTCCATATGTGCTCTTAGGTGCAGCATTACTCTGGTTCGGCTGGTTCGGTTTCAACGCAGGCAGTTCACTGGCAGCAAACGATCTTGCAGCTTCAGCACTAGTCACCACTAACCTTGCAGCAGCAGGAGCAGCAGTCAGTTGGATGCTAGCAGATTGGGTAATAAAAGGAAAACCTTCAGCAGCAGGAATCGCAATCGGAGCAGTAGTCGGTTTAGTTGCTATTACACCTGCAGCAGGTTTTGTAAGTGTACCTGCAGCAATGATAATAGGTTTATCGGCTGGTGTAATATCAAACTTGGTTGCGAACTGGCGAGCAGGTCGCTCCCGAATCGATGACTCATTAGATGTGTTTGCATGCCACGGAGTAGGTGGTATATGGGGTTCAATAGCAACAGGTATATTTGCATCTGCTGCTGTCGGCGGAGTCAATGGTCTATTGTTCGGAAACATAGAGCAGTTCATTGCGCAGTTGTTAGCAGTCGCGGTGGTAGCGCCCTTTGCGTTCTTCGGTTCCTATATTCTGCTTAAGGTAGTCAACCTGTTCTCACCACTTCGGGTCAGTGAAAAGGAAGAAGATGCAGGTTTAGACTTAAGCGAACACGGCGAAGAAGCATATCAGCTAGATTAGTGCTTCATAACCCTATCTCTTTTTTTAAAAAATTATTTGTACCACTTATTTCGCTTCATACCTAGGAAATATTCTGAAAACTGCTTGAAAATATTCATCTTAAAGTGTTTTTTGATTAGTTAACAAAATTAGACTTGACCCAACTGTTTTAGTCAAGATGGGATGTAAAGGGTTTTTCTGGATAGACCTCCGATAAGCCATAGAGATATCGGAGGTAGGAAGAATGAGTGAGGTAGTGGTAGGTTTA
>JAAZBP010000066.1 GCA_012513715.1 Thermoproteota archaeon
CAGTTGGTGTTGGAGAAGCAGTAGGAGTAGGTGTGGGTGTAGGGTCGATTTCGAAGTTTGCTATGATTTCAGTAGCACCAGAAATGTCCTCTATCGAACATGAACCTGTAGCACCAATAGATGTCCCATTAACTAAAACGTCCACAAGATGATAGCCGCTGTCTGCTGCTATAGTAAATGTTATGTTGTCACCATAGTTTAGTTTGGTTATTCCACTTGGCGAGATCGAGCCGCCGGCGCTTGCTGAAGCATTGGTGTATGTTGGAGCAGCAGTATTAGGCGAATACAAAAAAGGCTCAAAAACTACGGCACCTACATTAAAGTCATCATAGAAATCATAGATTGACTGATTAATGGCTTGAGCATTAACAACTCCCCACCAATTATAGGTTGCATTAATATCACTAGAGTACTCTGAAGAGTCGGCAATTAACTCAATATTGTAGTTAGTATTGTTAAAAAAATTATTGCCTTCAATTAAAGGAGAAATCCCTCTACTCAAAAACATATTAATTGAAATTCCACGAGAATTACTAATTAAAGCATTATTATAAATTATGGGGCTATAAGATATTGCCCAATACCAACTTGATATACCGATGCCAATTTCGCTTCCACATATCAAGTTTCCCTCTATCAAAGGAAATGATGTTGTAACACTTATACCTGTCCTAGCACCAATGGCTGTCGAACAATCCACAAAGGTGTTATTTGAAATCGTTGAATTTGATTCCGTCAAAGATAAAGTAGATTTCGTGAAAAAGTTACTTGAAATACAGTTTATTCCGTTAGAACATTCGACTCTACTATTATCAAAGTAGTTATTGATAACTAATAAAGAAGTATCTTCAATAGATATTGTAGTTGAATTTAGAACACACTTCTCGATTATACAACCTATATTTGTTGTCGTATTCCAAGCGTCACTAACGCTGGCAAATCTTATGGTTCCCTCGTTGAAATTTATTTTTTCGTCAGTAGCGCCTCTTGCGGAAAGAGTACCATTGACTTGTATATAATAACTATTAAGGTCTACATTTGTTCCAGGTTCAATGGTTAATGTTGCCCCATTTTGTACAAGAACATTTCCAGTTAGTGTGTATGGGCTGTTTGCTTGTGTCCATGTGGTGTCTGCTGTGATTATTCCGGAGACTTCTGTTCCCGAGCTCTGAGATGAAACAAAATCAATAGAGAACAAAGTTGATGATAATAAAGCAAAAGATAAAAACGCAATTGTAATGTATGAGTAAAAGTTGTTTTTTGTTAATGCCATTTTTAACTCACTAACTTTTCCCTTCAAAATATTTTTATCATTTTTAAAAGTTGCCAAAAAAAAATGTTTATTCAGCATGATTCTAAGATCATGTTTCATCTTTTTCTTCAAGTTGAAACTTTACAGTTGGTTACCGTTCTCAATAGATGTGTCCTCAAAGCCTGTGCTGCCATAAACATCAAAACCAAAACGTGTAAGCACCCACCTATGACCACGCTTCTCAAACAACAACTCCCCAGTTTCCTTTTTTAGGCTCCTATTCATACGCACAATCCGGCGGCTAACATTGTAGTATTCAAGTTTGTACTTCAGCAAGCTAGCTGCAACGTCCTTAGGAAAAACACCAGCTGACCCAGCAGCCCTAACACAATCTATGATTTCACAGTCAACCTCATCAACACACGCGTACTTATCAATCAGAGAAACCCCGAAACAGAAGTAGCCGGCGCCTTTAAGTCCATTTAAGATAACTCTCTGGGTAGCTTCGATCTTGTCGATTTTGTTAAGTACCCGCTTTAGCAGCTGCTGATTCCACTTTTGCCCTCCACGCTTTTCTTTTTGGGTTTGCTTTGTTTTTTGCTTTTCAGGAGCCATTTCGGTTTGAACAGGCTCTTCAATTAATTCCTGCTTAAATTGTTCAATAGATGAATTCTGCTCCATCAACATCCCCCAACTTTTGGCATAACCAATCAGGACCAAATAACCAAAAAAACTGTGAAGCTGAAAACCATGGACTTTTACCATGCCCCAAATAGCCTTCAAATATGCGTTTGAACAGGCAAAAACATCCAAAAAAACATTTTATTAAAAAGAGAAGAAAAGTAGAATTTAAATTCAGAAATAGATCAATTGGATCAAATTTGGTTTTAGCTGACATATTCGGGTACTCCTGAACCGTGAATTGAACCAGAAGCAACTGTGCAGTTGGCATCTGCAAGGCAGCTCAAGATTCCAGTTAGTTTCTGCAGGTTATCCGCAATCTCCTCTAGCCGCTCAAGGTTGGGTAGCTTTTCTAAAGCAGCATATATCCTCTCCAACTCTGCGTTTGTAGTTGTTAGCTGCTACAAGACATTTTGAATTTAAGCCCACTCAACACCTTCTGAACCGCTTTGTCAAACTCTGTATCCACTTCCGATGTGCCAGGGTCATTTACTTTGAACCATTTTTCCACAACATCCTAAGCTACCCCATAGAATAGAAAGCCTGCAACGTGTTCACAGTCGGCGACAAAACGCCTATTATCATCAGTTATGCCTTCTCCAAACCCAGCGCCCAGGCTATTGTCAACTTGAGGAATTCGAATACTGCCCTCGCCTGCTGCCTCTGCGACTGTAGGCTACACTACTAAGCCGCCATAGCGAGTAGAAGACACTGGTGAATCGGGATTATCAGGAATAATATAATTCTCTCTGAATGATGGACATTTTTTATACTCTCTTGACTAATACCTTGTAAGCATTCCAAGAGCTGTAAAATCAATCATTCAGCAATTTGGCGGAAAGAAACCTCATGCGTGTATGTATCCACCGTGGAAGCAAACAAATCGGAGGAAGCTGTGTCGAAATAGAAAGCCTTGGTCAGCGACTGCTGATTGATTTGGGCTTGCCACTTGATGCAGAAAACAATAGTATCCAATATTTGCCCGATATCAGTGGACTCGAAGGAAACGACCCATCCTTGCTGGGCATCCTTATTTCTCACCCTCACCTTGACCATTTTGGACTACTATCACATATCTCCCCGAAAATTCCCATAGGCATGGGACCTGCAGCTCGCCGAATTTTAACTGCCGCCGCACCCTTCTTACCCTGCAACTGGCCCATCCCCGCAAAGGGATGGGATTACCAAAGCGAACAAAGCTTTGAAGTAGGCTCCTTTCACATAACCCCCTTTCTTGTTGACCATGCAGCTTATGACGCTTATGCACTCCTCATTGAGAGTAGCGGAAAAAGTCTCTTCTACAGCGGTGATCTGCGTACTCATGGGCGAAAAGGGATTTTGGTCGAGCGTTTGATTACGACTCCTCCAAAAGATGTGGATACGCTTCTTTTGGAGGGATCTTCATTGGGAAGACTTAATGATGATCAACGTTTTCCAACCGAAGCTGATATTGAGACACAACTTGTGCAGACGTTCTCTACCACTCAAGGTTTGGCGTTAGTTCATACCTCAGCCCAAAATATTGACCGGGTAGTCTCCATAATGCGCGCTTGTAAACGAACTGGAAAACGGCTCGTTATTGATCTCTATACAGCTGCCATTTTGGAAGCGACTGGAAATCGAAATATTCCCCAATCCAACTGGCCTGATGTTGCGTTGTTTATTCCGCAAGCGCAACGCGTCCAGATTAAACAAAACGCCTGGTTTGAATTGCTTAAACATCATTCAGCAAATCGTATTTTTATAGAAAATTTGCAAGAGACTCCAAACAAGTCTGTTTTACTTTTTAGGCCTCTTTATTGCCGTGACCTTGAACGGGGCGATTGCTTGAAAGGCGCGACTTACATTTATTCTCAATGGGAAGGCTACTGGGAAAAAGAGTCATATCAAAATCTAAAAGAGTGGTTGGAACGAAATGATATCCCAAAGAGCAGTATTCACACTTCGGGACATGCAAGCCCAGCAGACTTGAAGAGAATCGTGGAAGCAATCAACCCAAAAAAGGTGGTTCCAATACACACATTTCTTCCTGAGCGATACAAAGAACTGTTTCTTAATGTCCAAGTTCATGGTGATGGTGAATGGTGGAATGTGTAAATGAGTGAAAAGTTGAGAATATTAACCCCTGAATTTATGGTTGCCCTAAAACAAGGGATGCTTAAACCAATACTTGAAAGAGTACAAAAAGATCATACTTTGATGTTAGCGATACGCGATGGTTACGTCAATATTTACTATCGAGGTGGAAATATCCTTAAAGCAACTAAGAACGGGGATTCTTACAAGACTTTCTTTGCTGTTCAATACGCTAAATCGGAACAGGTCGTTGCCAATCCCGAAGAAGATATTAGAAACAAGGCTGATGCACAGAAATTGGTTGCTTGTTTCTCAGAACGAAAAAATATAATGGACGAATACTTCGCAGGCAGAAGTAAGACCACGGAGCAGGAATTTCAACAATTGGTCGCCCGCGAAAATAATAATTCATCTATCTCAAATGAAACCGAATATTTCGTGTCTGATATCGAAGTTACTGTACCTCATCTTACTCGTTTTGATATTGTAGCTATCCGTTGGCTTGCGTCCCAAAGAAAAAAAGGCAGCAATTGCAGAGCAGCCTTGATTGAGATGAAATATGGAGATGGTGCTATTGAAGGTAAAGCTGGATTACTTGAACATCTAAAAGATATGGCTGAATTCATTTCTAACAGGGAAAAATACACAGATTTATTGAAGACCATGGAGAGCCAGTTCAATCAACTAGATGAACTCCAGTTGCTGGATTTCAATAAAGGAACAAGCAATGCCAAGGTAAAGCTTAACCCCGAAGATAAGCCTGAAGTAATTTTTATCCTTGCCAATCACAATCCGCGAAGTACAAAGCTGCAAAAGATTCTCAGCGACCCTGAATTTGACAAATATGAACAATTAAAACTGTTTGACCTTATTCTTTGTCTCAAGCTTTTCCGGATACGGACTACATGCAAACAACATGCTCACTTTAACCGAGTTTCGTAAACTATCTGAAATCAAGAAAAAAACCTAAGCAATCTTTTTCCTGCTACTTCTTTCGAACAAGATAAACCAGCAAACCAAGACCCGCAGCAATCACCACAACCACGATAACTACGCCCAACACTGCCTCAAACGGCACTGACTCTGCAGGCTCTTGGCCCGGCGTAGGAGTCACCGCAGGGGAACCAGAAGGGGAAGGCGAGGTCGGAGGCGACGGAGAAGGAAAATCAACCGGCGTTGACACGAACGTATCAGGAGTAGCTTGAGGATTCGGGCCTGCCAAAAATGGAACAAAGTTGACCTTTCCCAAGGTGAAGTCTCTGTCGAAATCGTAGATTGACGCTTTAATTAGGGATTGATCAGTTGTTCCCCACCAATTATGGGTGGCATCCACATCTCCCGGCGTGAAAAAGCCCAAATCAGAAGAACCCAGATGAACACTGTATTCAGAGCTGTCTTGGATGTTGTTGTAACTGAACGATTGAACCATAAGGACGCCATAGGAGTTGCCGGAGATAGTATTGTTTTGGACGCGTGTGCAGTCCCACACGCCATAATAGTTGTTAGAGATCAAGTTGCCTTCAATAGACACTTGGGCTTCATACGACGATTTCACTCCATAATAGTTGTTGGAAATCGTATTCTTTTCAATTCTCGCGATGTTGCTATGCGGAGTGTGACCCCCTTGGGTTTGATCGTCACCTATCATGATGCCTGCGGTTTCGCAGCCGGATATTGTGTTTCCGATGATTGTTGCGTTTGAACGCCCCCCGTAAAACGAGCTGGTCATGCTCGGCGACAGGTTGATTCCTATATCCCTTGCCGTGATTTTGTTGTTTGAAATGATAGCAGCCGAATCGCTGACTAATCCTCCCGAGAGGCTGACTCCGATTTCTGCTCCGGTGATTGTGTTATCTGATATTGTTGCCGAGCTTCCGCTTGACTCGCTTCCCGATACGACGACTTTACCGTTGATGGTGTTGTGTGAGATCACTGCGGGGCTGCCAGTGATACGGACTTCGCCTGAAATCGTGTTATAGGAAACAGTGGTCAAGCCGGAATCGGCAACTGTTATTCCATTGTTAATGGTGTTGTGCGAAATCAAGGCTGACCCTGCGCGGTAAGCAACTTGAAATTCTCCAGATATAGTATTATATGAAATTACGGGCGATTCGGCTTCGCTGGTTAATGTGATTCTGTTAAGAATAGTGTTATGCGAAATCAAAGCTGAGCCGCCAACGCTGATTTGCAGAATTGAGTTGCTGCTGATCTTTGGAGAGACCGGACCGATGCTTATGGAAGTTGATTCAAGATTCGCGTATTCAATTATACTCCCAAATCCGGTCTGCTCATTCCAGCTGGTGCTTGCTTGTGTAAAACTGACGCTGCCTGCGCCATTGAAGGTTATCTTGTCATTGCTGGTTCCTCGAGCTTGAAGCGTGCCGTTCACCATTATATAATAGCCGTTAAGATCCACAGTGACGCCTGGTTCTACGGTTAAGGTTGCTGCCTTGTTTACAAGGACGTTTCCGGTAAGTGTGTATGGGCTGTTTGCTTGTGTCCATGTGGTGTCTGCTGTGATTATTCCAGAGACTTCTGTTCCAGAACTCTGAGATGAAACAAAATCAAAAGAGAACAAGGTCGATGATAATAAGACAAAAGATAAAAACGCAATTATAATGTATGAGTAAAAATTGCTTTTTATTAATCCCATTTTTAACTCACTAACATATATCTCCAATATCTTTTTATCGTTTTTAAAACTTACCAACAAAAAAGTTTTATTCAACATGATTCTAAGAGCAAGTTTAATCTTTTTCTTCAAGTTCCAACTTTACAGCTGGTTACCGTTCTCAGTAGATGCGTCCTCAAAGCCAGTGCTGCCATAAACATCAAAACCAAAATGTGTAAAAGCCCACCTAACCATACTTCTCAAGAATTAATAATAGTCATATTTTTACAATATCCAGCTAAGCAGTTGATTCTAAAAAAGTGTAAGAATTTTATTAATAAATTGACTAATTAGACAATGTTTGGGTAGGGATTTAAGTAGCATAAATATCCGAAAAACGAAAAGGAAGTGCATAACAGATATTGAGTTGAGGGTTACTGTGTTGAAAAAATTAGTCATATTTCCAACAGTAATAATAATAGTCGGTCTCCTGATAGGTCTTTTTGTTTACATGAACGTTTTTCCATCAAACGAAGAGTTATCGGTAAAGGGTGAAATTGTCCAAGTATACATTAAAGAATGGGATACGTCAACTGAATCTGGTATAGCTTATCCTAAGCTTATTTCATATGTCTTTTTCTTGAATATAACAAACCTATCAGATAAAGACCTCCAAATCAAGAAAGTTAATATTCGAGAAAGAGACAGCATCATCAAGTATGAGGAGACTTTCGGTAAAGACCGAGATTATAATTTTCCTAAAGATTCTTCACGGTTGATTGCTCTTAAAGACATAAATGGTCTATTTGGATTGAGTTTAAAAGACTTCGAAAACAAAAATTACTTGGATATCAGAATAGTCACCTCTTTTCTAAGTGATGAACAAAACAAAGCAGCCTTTAGTATAGAAAGTATACTGCCCTTGGAAAGAATAAATAGCAATGAGCATTTATTCAGCAACCATTTAGCCGAAGAAGAATATTTTATTTTTGGACAACAACCAATCAACGCGTGGTTACAGGAGGCACAAATTAAATAGCTTAAAACTCTAAATTCCAATATCATTCACTCACCTGAACGCATTTTTTCAATACTGGGACCGTTTGGCTGATTTTTGAGAGTTGAACATACAGGTTTTTTTGTCAGCGAATACATCAACATCTTTGCGAGAGTTGAAAACAATGGGAGCGGGATTAAGAGAAGTTGACACACCCCTTACAGAAAGAGGATACGACATTTACGAATTGCTTTCTGCTTTACAGAAGGACATCCGTAGGTGTAATGAATACCCTGCAGTTTACTGGGCAATAGAACTTGAGACGTTTAATCCGAAAATGTTGTGGAACAGGCTGAGAGTTATAGCTTCAGAGGACATAGGAGTAGCTGATCCTCAGGCAACTCTGATTGTGCATGTCTTGGAAAAACAG
The DNA here is from genome assembly GCA_012513715.1 of Thermoproteota archaeon. Classification (GTDB taxonomy): domain Archaea; phylum Thermoproteota; class Bathyarchaeia; order Bathyarchaeales; family Bathycorpusculaceae; genus Bathycorpusculum. Next base: position 8,048 of record JAAZBP010000066.1, read on the forward strand.
TATTTTGAAGCTTTAGAAAAGAAAAACAGTTCAAAAAAGCTGTTTCTGGTTCACGCGGTGCTTTATTTAGCTAGAACATATAAGAGCAGAATAGTGGATGACCTACTACTAAATGTGGAGGGCAACATTGAAGCAGGAGAGAAACTGGAGATACCAGATTACGCATTAGACAATCACACTTATAGAGGAAGAAAAAGGGGTAGAGACGTAAAGTTTTTTGTTGAAGAGGGCTCAAAAGTAAACAACGAAAACATAGAAAACCCATACAAGAAAAAAGCCAGCGAAATATTGCTCAAAAACAGAAAAGAATGAATTGAAAAACAGAAACAACATCTAGGTGAATCAGAATTAACTAAAGTACTTGCTGACGCAATACTAAAAAATCGGTTAAAAAAGAGGACATATTGGAGTTAACTACATTTTCGCCATTTTCAGAAGATCTTTGTATTGTTTAGAAGTTAAATAGGTGTATAGTCGAGTAAATTTAATTTTCAATTTATCAGTTACTTCGTCTTTAGTAGGATGATACTTGTAGATTTTGATTGTGTGCCCATAAAATTTCATTTTGTATCTGTAGAGGATGTCTTCGCTCTGTTTGAGTTGTTTTTGTTCTGTTGATTCCAAAGCCACTGGTGATTCTTTGACAGTTGCTTCCCCAAATATTCTGGAATTAAATAAAAACAGGACTTTTGACTCTTTAATTACCCCTTCAGGTTTGCTGAAGCGCAAATAATGAGGGTTTTCACCTTTATTTTTTAGCCATTCAACAGCGTTATCCATGTCTTTGGCTTTAGGTATGTCTTTATCAGTAAGAGAGAAAATACAAACAGATGATTCAGTAGTCATAAACATCTAATTAATCATTAGCGTGACATTTGATATATTATTCTTTCGTAAATATTTGATATCCAAAAAAGCAGAGAGCTAATTCGTCTTTAATTTTATATTTAAGCGTATTTTGAGCTTAACATAAACTGCACTCAGTAATCAAACGCAAAAAAGAGAAAAAAGCAGATCAGTGGTCTACAGTTAACTGTCTACTAATAACCCCTTTTGCCCACATTAGTTGAGGCTTCATTAAAATGTACTTGCAGGAACCTTTATGATTGAAATTATTTAAGAAAAAATTTCAGTATACAACTTCATTGAATTAAGTGGACTTTTTCGCTTTTCTAAGGATGACTATCGATACTAGAATAATCGCAATTAATAGAATTATCCAAGGTAGGTAACTGAAAAATATTGAATCCGGCTGAGCTGTAGGCGTAGATTTCAATGTTGGATACGTAGTAATTGGAGAAGTTGGATTCGGAGACAAAAGTCCAGTTGACTTTGAAACGTAAAGTTGCCAATCATCAGGGTCAAATTCGTTGTTAGTGTGATCCCAAACTTCAGCTAAACCTGAAACTAACAAAGCCTCATTCAAATTCAAATAGTGAGTAGCGTTATAATCAACATAGACTACGCATACCAAACGGCTATGTGAATCGATTCTTGAAACATCATCAACATCTAAGTAAACAGTTTGGCCATTCACTAAACCATAAGTGTAATCCTTTGCGTTGTCGTATCCAGGTTCTCCGATTTCAGGAGTGTTAATATCTGCAAGTCTTACCCGGTCACCTGACACTAAATAAAAAGTGTCACCGTCGATTACCTGTGAAACAACACCTTCCAAATTAATTCTAACTGTATAAGCCACTGACGCACCCAGTGTGTTTAATGATAAAAGGCAGACAAGAAACAGCATACAAACCTTCAAAGACATCTGACGCACAATAAGTCCCCAAGTTAGTCAAGTGTATTCAGATTTAAAAATACCGTTAACGCCAGAACCAGTTATGTAAATTAAAAAGTCATATGCAATACACACTACAAGTTACACATAAAAACCAGGCAAATACAACTTACCAAAATAGAAGTAGTCGACAGATATGCCCCCTTTAAGTGGACAACTTCTAACTTAACCAACAACACTAACATTCAAAACAGAGGACCTATAAACATAAGAAAACATGTTTTTTCAGACTGTAACTTTTCAAAGCTGCCAAAAGACATAGAGGCATCAATCAGCAACTTTACGAAACCAAAAAGATAGAAACTATCTTTAAGGTAGAGGCTAAGGTTTTTTAGTACTTTAAAACGAAGTAAAAATCAAAATAAAAAACTAAATTTTACGCAATATTTTTTCTGCATCTTTTTCCAGTTCCTCTGGACTTCGCGGTTTAGTGGAATCACGAAATGCTCCGTCGTGACCAAAGGCGTTATGCGGTTTCATAGGAATAACATGCATATGAAAATGAAAAACAACCTGCCCAGCCGCCGAACCATTATTCTGTACAATCCGCACACCCTCAGCATTTAAACCGTCTCTAACTGCGTGAGCAACACGTTTAACAACCTTAAACAGGTAAGCTGCTTCATCAACTGGCATATCATATATGTTAACATAATGTTTCTTAGGAACAACAAGAGTGTGGCCTTCGTTAACTGGACGGTTACTTAAAAACGCTACAACATGGTCGTCTTCATACACGAAACTTGCAGGAGCAGCCTTGTTTAGGATCTTACAGAATATGCAGTCTTCAGCCAACCAAATCATACCTTTTCAGTTAGTTAATGACTTTCAAGTCTGTATTTGCTAAATTTTAACTTTCGCTTTAACCAATAACTTAACTGTCGTTCTAGAATTTTAAGTCCACTTTAAATCAACTTTAATTTTCTGCTACCCACTCAAAATTGTCATCCCAAAAATTGTTCTTAATCGTTGATTATGACAAAATTCAATGAACAATTGCGTTCAAGTGTCTAATCCCAAATGATATGTTCTGTCGAAAACTATAACATCTCAGCCATATTAGATAAAATCTCAAACAGACTATTGGGAAGA
>JAAZBP010000067.1 GCA_012513715.1 Thermoproteota archaeon
ATTATAGGTTTTACGTGGTGCATTTACCATTTCTCTCCGTTGTGTTTTCTTGCTCCTCTACGGCGACTTGGTCTAACTTTTTCGGAGCCTAAGCCTTTATGATGTAGACCTCTAATGTTTTTGCCTGCACTAGTTAAACTACGGAATACACGGTTTGTGTGTTGTTTTTCAGCGATCCATTTAAGGTCTTTATCTGTTTTAATGGTTGGTGCATTGGGGTCAACTAGTATGACTTCAAACCATTTGTGTCTGCCGTCTTCTCCAACCCAGTAACTGTTCAAAACTTCTAAGTTAGGGAATTTCTTTGCAGTACGTTCTTCTGCAATAAGTCTGATACTTTTTGCTGGTTTAAACTTTGCAACACCCATACGTTTGGGTCTTCTACCTGAGCGGGGTCTAACTTTTCTTAGTCCACCTCTGCGGACTTTGGTTCTTGCAACTACTACACCTTGCTTGGCTTTATATCCAAGTTTTCTTGCTCTATCTAATCTTGTTGGGTTTTCAATCCTTAACGTTGATGGTTGCTTACGCCACTGAATTAGGCGTTGACGCATGAGTTCGTCTACGAACGATTCTTCAGGTTTGGCCCACTCTTTAGCTATGTATTTGTATGCCATTTTAATTTATTCTCCATTTATTGTCTTATTTGCTTCTGGTTCAGCCCTTCGGCCACATCCCAACGGACACGTTTGTCCGCCTGCAATTTCACATCAAAGGTGTAAGCAATAAAATAAACCTTTTTACGTTAACCCATCTTTTTTTGATATAACCGACGAAAATACCTATTAAAACAAATACTATATTTTACTCTAATCCTTGTTATTTACGTGAGAATTGGTTTAGATGCAAATTGAAACTTTTACTGTTGGAATGTTATCCACTAACTGTTACGTAGTTAGTTGTGCTGATACAAATGAAGCAATTATTATTGACCCTGGATTAGATTTTCTTTCAGAAGCGAAACCAATTACGGATTACATAGAAAAGGGGCAATTAAAAATCAAATATGTAGTTAACACACATGGGCATTCTGACCATATTAAAGGTAATGCTTTTTTTCAAGAAAAATTTAACGTACCTGTATGCATCCATTCATTTGATGCCTATTTTCTTGAAACCCTGAAAATGGCTAAATCTTCTGCTATTCATCTATTGGAGGATGGCAGCTTAATCAATTTCGGAAATGAAACATTAAAAGTTTTACATACGCCGGGTCATACTCGTGGCTGTATATGCCTTACTAGTGAGCACCTAGTTTTTAGTGGTGATACTTTGTTTGCAGGGAGCATAGGACGAACTGACTTCCCAGAAGGTTCGATGAGTGATATGTCGTGTTCTCTGGATAAAATTAAGCAATTACCTGATATTTTATTGGTTTATCCTGGGCATGGAGCGACTTCAATTATTGGTGAAGAAAAAAGGATTAATCCCTTCTTAACTCGAGGTATAGGCTTTATGTTTTAGGTTACGCTTAGGTTTTCCCTGTCAGTTTTTGTAATGCACGTAATCTCTTGACTATGTTTGGGTGTGTAGAAAGAATTTCAAGTAACCTGTCACTTGATGTTGGTTCTTTAGCAAGTGTTTCCCTTAAAAGGTCTTCTTTGTTTGAATAATAACTTGTGTATAATTCCTGTGCCTCTGTCTCGGCACGGTCAGGGTTTGAGATGAAGAGTGCTTTAAATGCGCTATTGTTGGTTCCCTCTCTTTTCTTTTGTTTACTTTGTTGGCTTAATTTAACGATTGAAATTAAACCTGTGGATAGTTTTTTTGCGCCGTTATCAACGATTAATGCACTATGTCTATCTGCATAGTATTCTCTTAGTCGACTCAAGTATAACGTGAATAATGTTAGTATCCATGAGAAAGCCATGAATGCTATACCAAATATAGCGTTGTTATCCCCTCTATTGTCACGCCCTCCAAACATGCCTGAAAGCATAAGTGAATAGCCAATGTAGTAGAATAGTGCAGGTAAAAATGAAACAACCATCATTACTTGAACATCTCTATGTTTTAAATGACCTAGTTCATGTCCTATTACAGCTTCAACTTCACCTTCATCAAGATTATTTAGGAGTCCTTGAGTAACTGCTACCCGGTTACCTGTTAGAGGTGACCCATAAGCAAACGCGTTAGGTAGTGGAATTTGTGATAACATAAGTTTAGGTTTAGATATCTTGCTTTTTAGGCTTAATTCAGATACAATTTGATGTAGTTTGGGATTTTCGTTTTCTGGAAGCTCTCTAGCTTTGTACATCGCGCCTACAAGGTAAGGTGAAAGTAACCACTGAACAATATTGAATACGATTACAAGTATTCCTATAGTGTATATGCTTAAACCTACTCCAGCAACTGTAAGAATTACTAAAAACCCGAGTGTAGTTAATCCAAATATGGCTGCTAAGGTGGCGACCATGGAGAAGCGTAGTTTCCAAGAACTCATCAAAATATCCTCTTTTGCTTTTAATAAGAAAAATTAATTTATATCTTTTACTCGATTCTTAAGCTCATTTATCCATCGACAAAGTGGCTAAGTGTTCACTTGGTTGTTATTAAAATCAACCTTGTAGATTCAGTGCTAAACTCTTGATGTTCATA
>JAAZBP010000068.1 GCA_012513715.1 Thermoproteota archaeon
AACAGTAACTCTGCTTTCATATGTTACATTAGGGTAACGTAGATTTCAAATTTCTTTTTCACTTTTTTGTAACAGTTCATTTTTGTGTTCAGGAAAACATACAAGTAGCAGCCTTCTTTCTGTTAGTAATCCAACAATTTTTTTGCCTTTAAGCACAACAAGCCTTCTTACATTGTTGCTACGCATAATTTCAAAGGCTTCCTTAACTGTTCGGTCATAGGAGATGGTGATTAGAGGCGAAGTCATGACTTGCTCAGCAATAATGTCATCAGCGTCTTTTTTTGACTCAATTATTCTGTTTATTATGTCTTTTTCAGTGACTATCCCCACAGGCTCACCCATCTTTACAACTATTACTGCGCCTATGTTATTTTTGACCATGATGGAAGCAATTTTACTTGCTGGTGTAGACCCATTAACAGTGGGCACGGGCATTCTCGCGATTGATTCAACGTTGCTTTCCATAACTTCACAATTATTCACAATAATACCCAATATACTATATTCTGTCTGTATTAATTAGCTTATACAAAAAAGCCCCTAAATAAAAAAATCCCATAAAGCGAGCTTTCATTGAAGTGCAATGAAAAAAGCATTTTCATAGAAAAGAAAAACTAATTTTATTTTGGATTCCAGATGCAAGTTATAGCTTTTGTCTTACAGCTTAAAACACACGGGGTTTGGTTAGTTTCAGGTTTACACGCAGCGCACGTGTATTTAATTTTTTTACGTTTATCTTCAGTTACCGCAGCTACTGTTTTGTCTTCTAAATCAATAAACTCTGTAACTAACTCAAGCGCTTTTTCTGGACATATCTTTACGCATTCGCCGCAGCCACTGCACCTATCAGAATCCACTACTACGTAGTATTCGCCTGAACCGTCACAGTAGCCATAATGCGTAATCATAACCTATCTACCTCAAGTTTTCTGTGCTTTTTCATAAAGCGCCTTACCAATCAAAGCTGCACCCAATGCACCTGCAACCATAGGATCTAACCCATCTTCTCTCCAGTTAGGCATCGGAAGACACTTAACACCCAATATAGTTTCGATTCGAGACACGATTCCACGGTTCTTTGATTGTCCACCTGTAACAACCAGTTCTCTTTCTAAGCCTACCCTATTGATTAGGTTAGCCATACGAACAGCCATAGCCCGCGTATATGCAGCTAAAACTTTTTCTTTAGACCAACCTTTACGCAGTAGCCCCATAGCTTCTGTCTTAGCAAAAGCCACACATGTACAGCTCACAGGTTCAGGTTCCTTCTCAACTGTTAAAGATATTTCACCTATATCCTCTATCGGGATCTGAAGTAAATCAGCAAACACTTCCATACCTCTGCCTGTGCCTGCAGCGCATTTATCATTCATCAAAAACGAAACAACCCTTCCTGTTTCATCAATTTTTATGGCTTTTATGTCTTGTCCGCCAACATCAAGGACGGTTCGTACGCTGGGTCCCCAAATGTAGTTTGCACCTTTAGCGTGACAGGCAATTTCAGTTATAGCCTTATTCGCCATTGGCACGTTAACTCGGCCATACCCAGTTCCCACAATAAACTTTAAGTCACTAACTTTTAATCCTGTATCTTTTAAAGCGTAATCTAAGGCTTTGTTCGCGCTTTCAGGGCTATTCGCGCCGGTTCGGGTGATTCCCCACGAATACGCTTTTCCATTAACCATTACAGCTGCCTTTGAACCGACTGAACCAACGTCAACGCCAGCAGTAATTACGTCTTTACTGCTCCATTTTATGTCTGGCACTATTCTGTGGTATTCTTGCCAACGCCAAAACTCCTCTTTAGAAGGATCAGAGCCACTCATCATTGTGCCTCCTTTGCAGCACGGGAAGCAGCAGTTAACGCTGCACCTAAAGCTCCAACATAATCCGGATACTCAGGAATAACTACTGAAAGCCCAAGTTTTCGGTTAAGTGAAGCAACAAAACCAACATCTTTAGCTACTCCACCCACCAAAACAACCTCCGGATTTACTCCTAAACGATGAATCATTGAGGAAACTCTATCAGCCATGGCATCAAAAACCGCTCGGGCAATCTCTGGCTTAGACTCCTGACGGTGAATAAGAGAAACAACATCTGACTCGCCAAAAATTACGCAGGACGCATTAATCGGGCTTGCCCGCTCCGCTTTCAAAGAAAGAGGCCCCATCTCCTCCAACTTTACCTCTAAAGCCCTAGACATTGCTTCAATAAACGCTCCTGCACCAGCTGCACAGCGTTCATTAACAACAAAATCAACCATAATCCCTTTCTCATCACACTTCAACGCCCGGGCTTCTTCAGCTCCAACATCAATTATTGTGCGCGCAGCAGGAACCAAAAAAACCCCAGCTTTCGCATCTGCACCCATCATGCTAACTGTACTATTAGCGTAAGGCGCCATATCAACAGCTGACCCAGTAGCAGAGAAATGCTTTACATCTGACATGGTAAGGTTCGCTTCTTTTAAGGCGTCACTGACTGCTTTTTCAGCTGCCTTAGTTGGATCAAACCCAGAAAACCCCTGAGCTCTACCAACCACTTTACCATCTTTTAAGACTACAACTTTTACTCTTTGAGTACCCAAATCCATTCCACAAGTAATCACTACTACACTTCACCTCAGAAGTCTACTCTTGCAGTTAACATTTCAAGGAAAGCTTCAACACGAGTCTTCATCTGGCCCACGTCTTCCCTAGTGTATTCGGTATCCAAATAGTATACTGGCACATTAATTTTATCCAAAGCCTTCTTAACTCTAGTGTACTCCATAGCATAAAGCATACAGCCACGTACTACATAGTAAATTACACCTTGAATATTCCACTCTTTTACTTTATTCAGTAACCAGTTTATGCGGTCTTCGTTACCGTCTTCACTAGTAAAGCATGGACAAGTAGAAGCCATCAGATACCGTTCACTGATAGCTTTAAGCATATCATCCATAGACCATTCATCTACACCTATCGGATCATTCAAGATTCTCTCACCTGAACACTGCTCATCCGCAACTATGATTCCCTTAGGACTTGCTTCTTCAACAAGTGTAGGCAGCTTCCAATTGTCAGGCCAAAACATAGGTGTACCAGTAACCATCACCCGAGGCGTATCAGGAGGACATACCCAATCTTTATTTGCAACCCGCTTATCCAACTCATCACATAAAGCTTCAGTTTTCTCAGTCCAACGTACCTTGTCATCCCAAACATAAGCCTGATTAACCAACATAGCATCCCGACCCATAATAACCGGCGGCCCCTTTCTTAGTTCTTGAAGACGCCTAAACGCTTTAGTTGCACGATGACTAACCTCAATTGCCTCTTTTAGGCTCTTACGTGTAATCTTGTTTCCAGTAAACTTTTCAATCTGATCCTTCATATGCTTAATTTCGTCACTCCAAAAACGAAGCGATTGCGTACTATCTTTGATTCTGGGAATATTCATGCCCCAAATAGTTTTAGCGTCACCCAAAATCTCACTAAGTTTAGTCATGCCATCGCAAGTTAAAACACTAATTAAAGCATCACTTTTCTCCAAAAAAGGTGACAACTCAATCATTTTAGCTCCTATAGTTGAACGGATCACTGGACAAACCTCAACAGGGACAATTCGGTCACCAAGCTTAGAAGTGTCATACCAACCAGAGTTAACCCGTACCGGTATAGCGTCGGCAGCCATAATCAATTCAGTAGGAGCAAAAAGACACAGATAACCAATTACTTTTTTTCCTTTTTCTTTTTCAGCCTGAATCTCTTCTTGCCGCTGACCAAACAAGTCCGCTATGTCATCAAAATACTTCATAGCCTCAGGTCTATGCGAATCAGCTTTCTTCATACGCGCAATGTTATCAGCAATTATTTTTTGGGAAGCAGTTTTCACGGTATTTTTTAATTCATCAATTTCTTTTCTCGGGACTTCAGGCAGATACTTATTTTCAACAGATTTATTTTTCATTTCTTTTTCTCCTCAATCAGTTATTGGCGGCTCCAACCAGTTTCTTGACTTAAACACTGTCTTGTTACCTAACTTAATTTTTAAAGCATCCTCATAGGGACACATCTCAACACATCTAGCACATACCATACACTGTGAAGTAGCAATTTTTCCACTCTTCTGATCATACACTTCATTAACTTGAACTGGGCAAACTCGCTTACAAACCCCACATTTTGTGCATTTCTGCTCATCTTTATCCACATATAACATAGGCGCCCACTTAAAACCCTTAAACCTGTTAATAACAGCCAAAGAAGCACCTGTAGGACAAAACCGACACCACGCCCGCCTAAACACAAAACTACCCGCTAATGTGACAGCCACAAACGCAACAACAAAAATAGGACCAAAATCTGCACCTGTATAAGTTATTATGTTCTGAGCATATGGATAACTAAGGTTAATCCCTTCTATAACCAATTCACCAGTCCAAGGCACAATAATTGTCACTAACGGATCAACAAGAAGCCCATAAGGTCTATAGTGCCCAGCTAAAAGCCTAGCCATAATAGGCGAAACCATAACTTCTTGTGGATCAAGCAACCAAAAAATCAAAGGCAACAACAAAATTACTAGAATAATTACATAACGTAACTTATGCAATGCAACATTAAATCTAT
>JAAZBP010000069.1 GCA_012513715.1 Thermoproteota archaeon
CACCCCTAACTAGAGATGCATTAGTGGCAATGCAAGTTATTGATGCGCATGGTCGTTTAGTAGGCAAAGTGAAAGATGTAGCTTTCGCTATCGGAAAAATGGGAATTTCTTTAACTGTTGAAAATGAAGATGGAGAAACTCGACACATTGATTGGGAGAAAGTTCAAGCAGCAGCAGACTTTATACTCCTAAAACCTGAACAGGCTACCCCTGTAACTTATCAACCTCAAGTACAGCAGCAACCTGTCCAAGCTGCAACTCAACCTCAAGCTTCGCAGCCTCTGTGTCCAACATGTAATAAACCTTTGACATGGATTCCACAATATCAAAGATGGTATTGTTACACCGACAAAAAATATGCATAACCTAGTAAATCTTGTTTTTAACTCTTTTTTTAATTATTTTTTTGTAAACAACCTTTTCTTTTTATATGATATTAAGCTCATCAAATAGCAAAATATATCTTGTCAGTGGAATTAATGATGAGACTTAGTTGGATACTGGATGGGTGCACAATTTAGAAATAAGATGACTACAATTGGTCCAGCTGAGGCCAATAATAATTGTCTTTAATGGGGTGAAAAACTGAGAACGCCAAATTTGACGCAGCTTCTCACTTTCTTCTCCGTGCATAAGTTGGCTTGTTTACTAACAGTTGGGCTTGTTATCAGAGTTTTACTAATGCCTATTTCAGCTCACTCCTTTGATGTTTATGCTTGGTACCAAAATACAAACGATTTATTGGTTAATGGTGTTTTTAGTTTGCAGGATTTTCCACCATTTTGGTATCATTATTTAATGGTTCCAGTTGCATATTCCTATGATTGGCTTGCAGGTATTCTTCCAGCTTGGACTGGAGTTGTACCCATGGTTTCTCTTCCAGCTGCTTTAGATTTTTATCCTGCTTATAACGTACAAGTGGTTCCCGGTTTGCTTTTCAACTTTGTTGTAAAGTTGCCCTTTCTCATTTCTGATGTTTTGTTAGCTTTGCTTCTCTACAAAATTGTTAACGCTTTAACTAGTAATAAAGGTCTTGCTGAGAAGGCTACTTTATTATGGTTTTTGAATCCTTTCGTAATTTGGATTTCCGCTGGATGGGGTATGTGGGATACTCTACCTGCTTTATTTTCTTTAGTTACTTTTTATTTTCTGCTAAAAAAGAAGTATGCTCTATCTGGTGTAGCTCTTAGTATCGGTGTGGCTTTAAAGTTGTATCCTCTGCTGTTTTTAGTTCCAATTATATTTTATTTGTACAAGACATATATCGGTGATGAAAGAAAAAATAATGCACTAAAATTTTTAGGTACATTTTTTGGGTGTTCAGCTTTAATCTTTTTGCCCTATATTGATCGTTCTATAAGTTTTTTCAGTGACTTTTTCTTATTTTCTGCAGCTGCCATTGATCCAGTTGTAGAGCCCTTAGGTTTTGGTCTAAGTTACTGGTCTTTATTTTTGTTAAATCGACTTTTTAATTTGACTATCGCAGCTGATTTTGTTTCTATTATGGCTATTTTTTCAGTTCTACTCGTAGCTGTTTTTGTGAGTGTTGCTTATTGGAGAATCAGCAAATTTAGTTTCAAAAAGCCAGCTTTTGATTTAAATTTAGCTTTTCTTTTAAGTATCTGTGCTCTATTTCTCTCATATAGAGTTGTTTGTGAACAATTTTTTGTTTGGCTAATTCCAATGTTAATTATTCTTTATGTAAATGGAAAAGTTAGGGGTGTAGTTTATTGGAGTATTTCTTTGGTTGCCTTAGTTTATTGTCTGTTGAACCTTCCAGTACCTTTCTTCTTTTTGCCTTTAGTGCCCTGGATTGGCGACAGTTTGCTAAGTATGGTATATGCTCTCTGGCCTTTAGAATCTCTGAGAATTGTGTTTTTGGCTATTTTGGGTTGTTTGTTCTCAATAATTTTATTGTACATACTGTTTAGATTTAGAAAAGACTTCAAGTTGCGGGAAGTTTTTCGGATTAACCTTTAAAGATTTCTCATTACTGTGTCTTTTTGGTTAAATTTGATTATTTCATATATTTTTGGTTTTTGTATTTTTTACAACTATTGTTCGTTATTACTTCTTTACGATATCTGTTTTTTCTTGTATTAACCTATTATGTACTACTGTCGTAAGGCAATGGACCCTGTAAGATTTGCACGAGACTTAACGGAGTTGCGATTTAGTGTCTAAAAATATGTTTAACTGTAATTATTATTGTAATGTTAAAAAAACCAATTAATGAAGTTAAAAACTACAGCTCAACGTTGTTGTTTTGGATTCAGAAAACTACATAGACTCGATTGTGTTCTTGTTATTCAATAATTGTTATTACTGAATCAATCGCAGTATATACCTAACCTAACGTTTATTCACTGTATTAACTAAAATTGAAGATGCAATGTAAAATCAAGTTTCGAAGGCAGTACACTCCGTTGGTTTTAATCTTGCTAACCGAATCAGTGAATTCGCTCAAAAATAGGAAATATCTTTGCTAAAAACTGGTTTATCAATTTTAGATTTCTCTATATATTTAGTAATAATGCCCAACTAATTTAAGTGAACATGGGCCATGAATTTATGTAATCTATTATGTGTTTTACCAATTTAACAGAAACTTCTTGTTCTTTTGGTAACTTATCTTATTGCCAAATAAAAATCTGCTAAAGATACGGTTTAATCATTTGCTCACGTAGATTTATCTTCATTTTCCGATTTTAACCTGACTTTCATGTTAGATGTTGTTCTCTCTGACACAAGAGTATGCTCTAACATCAAAAATTAACGTTTATGATTGTACTTTTTATCGACCAAGAATAGTTCAGTTTATTAAGATTATCAACACATTGAATCCAATAGGGCTTACAA
>JAAZBP010000070.1 GCA_012513715.1 Thermoproteota archaeon
ATTTTTGGACAACATGTTCCTTTCTGATTAATAATAAAAAGGGGGAAAGCTGTTTCTCCACCTTATAGTAGGCTGAGTCTGAGCCTTAGTGTTGTTTTCGGCCCATCTAAGCTGCGTCTTTAGCGTATTAGAGACTTTTAAGCCGTCTTAAACTCCAATACGTCACAGTATAGATAGCAACACTAGCATGTCCAGCCCAAAGAAGCAAAGTCCTTACGGATACACGCCAACCGTGTAGCTGTTTTAGATGGCGTACATCAATGCTTCTTTGCATTGCATCTAAAGCTTGCTCCCCAGCCTACAATTAAGGTTATTACAAATTCTTTGCTATAAATATTGTGACATTAACGGTACAAATTAGAGCAAAACAGTATAAAATAGAACAAAATCATCATTAGGAAAAATAAGTAGAAAATTATTCAACATATATTGCTGGTTGGTACGGCATAGCCATAGACGCACGACGTTTAGGATCAAACCGGTCCGCATCATCTTCACTGTACACATCAATTTCGGCGTTGAAACGGTTTTTCAAGAATAATAAAGATTCTTCTAGGATAAATTGTTCATTTATGATCCGTATTTTTTGCATATTTGATTTACGTATTCCTGACACTTTTGTTAAAGCTTTGATAACCCGTGGAACCATATTCGCTACTTCTTTCATATGAGGTTTCAAATCTTTATTCGCTGCAAATTCCTTCATTAATTCGTTTATCTTTACTTCTCCGGTTAATGTTTTTTCTAAAATTTTGAGGTACAAATCCCATTTCCATGACGCTGGTGTATAGTAACATATTCTTGTTGGTGTTATCTTCATGGCTTTCAAGATGTTGTTGGTATCTGCCATGATGTCTGTTATCAGATTTTCTTGTTCCTCTGAAGCAGCATCAACTTTGGAGTCATCAAAAAGTGGCCAGTTAGCTACGCTGATAAAGCCGTCTTCACCTGTTCGACTCCATAGTTCCTCACATAAGAAAGGCGCAAAAGGAGCAAGCATCTTTAACCAATCCTTCACAGCTTCCACCAATGCTTTTGTATTGCAGTTACCTTTACGTTGAATGTACCATCTAAGATCATTCCAAGTTTCAAACAAAGCTGTTTGAAGTGCTGTACGTGTTTTAAGTTCATCCAAACTTGATGTTACTTCTTTAATACGACATTGCATACGACTAGTAAGCCAACGTTCAAGAGCTGTATTTTCAGCAATTTGATCTGATGATATTATGTTTCCGGCGAAACCCATCAAAGCTTCAAACTTTGTTTTTAAGTCAGTAACGTTTTCCGCTCGCCAGTCAGGGTCATCCATACCCTCAGCGCCCAGCAATAGAGCACATCTTGTAGCGTCAGCCCCATATTTTTCGACAGCGCCTTTTAGGGTTATGAAGTTACCTTTGCTCTTATGCATACCTTGCCCCTCCACCATTAACATACCGTTTACGCCTATGGCTCTTGGCCAGAGTTCAGGTGGGAAAAGTGCAGCGTGGTGGAATATACAAAAAGAGAGGTGATTGGGTACAAGCTCTTTAGCTGAATTGCGTAAGTCAAATGGATACCAATATAGGAATTCTTTACGCATTTCTTCAAGTAAATCAGAATGTATACCAGAATCTGCGCTTACCTGGTTTTGGTTACCTTTTCCCAAGAAAATATAATCAAATACTTCAGGGGTAAGTGATTCAGGTTTGATGCTATTTTGTTTGATGTGTTTGTTTATTGTGTAAAATGCCATGTATAGTGTTGAGTCACTTAATGTTTCGATAATCCAGCCTTTGCCCCAGGGTAAAGGGGTTCCGAAACCTGTTGTTCTTGCACATGCCCATTCACGTAGCCAATCAATAACGGTGTTGAACCAGGGTTTGGCTGAATCAGGATAAATATTCATTTGATCTACAACTTGCTTAGCAAGTTCTTTCCATTTGGGATCAGAATAGTTAAGAAACCACTGATCTGAAAGAATCTTTACGATACATTGTGTCATACACCTGCAAAATACTGGTTCAGATAGATCATACATGCTGTCGGTTAAGCCTGATTTGCGAAAATCACTGATCAAGAGGTCTTTTGCTTCGCGAATTGTTTTTCCGGCGTATTGGCCACAATTTGCTTTCAAGATTCCGCTGTGAAACTCTTTTTTGTATAATTCTTTGGTTGCCTGATCAGCTGCAGGATCATTTTGATCTTTTATTTTCATTTTGTCTACAATTTCAACTGCCGGATGATCTCCGAAGCCTTCAACAGTGATAATTGAAATAGGCTGGATAGCTTTGACCATTTCTGAATCTATCCCGAATTGAGATAGAGTTTCTGGTTTCTGCTGTAGATCCCGTAAGGCTAACCAATCGTATGGTGCATGCGCTGGTACACTATACACTACACCAGTGGCTGTTTTTGGGTCCACAAACCAACCTGGTAAAATTGGAAACTTTAGTTTTGTAACTGGATTTTCAAATGTTTTTCCTATTAGTTCCTTGCCTTTGAAATTGCGTTTAACTTCAATTTTGCGTTCTTGCTCTTTGAGTTTTTCAGCTGCTTCTTGGCTGATTACCCAGTTTTCCCCGTTAACAATAGCTTCAACATATGTTGCGTCTGGGTTAATCCAGATGTTAGTGAGCCCATAAACTGTTTCAGGTCTAAAGGTTGCAGCTGGCAAAACTGATTGATCGTCTAATCTGTACTTGATTAGCGTGTATTCCTCAGGGGTTACTCCTTCTCCACTTTGTCTGTCATGGTCGCCTGTTGGGCTCTGATCTTTTGGGCACCATACAACAGGGTGGGTTCCCCGTGTAACAAAACCTTTTTCTTTTAAGTTCTTGTATTGCCACTCAATAAATTTCTGATAAGTAGGTAATACAGTAGTAAAATCTCGGCGCCAATCCACTGAAAAACCTACACTTTTAGCTGCTAAACGACCTTCACTAGTATAGTATTGAGCCATATAGAGGGGGTCAACAAACTTGTTAAGTTCCTCTTCAGGTACCCCATCGACTTCCCTGAGAACACGAATGTATGCTTGGTCGCCTCGTGCTACACGTTGGCTTGCGCCTAGCAAAGGTTGTCCTGTCCAGTGCCAACCCCAAGGCCAAAGTACGTTGTAACCCTGCATCCGCTTAAATCTAGCGTAAGCGTCTACTCTAGAGGCAGTAAATGTGTGACCTACGTGTAGTGGACCATTCATGTATGGGTAGGGAAAGGTCACCAATTTTTTTTCTCGTTTTGAGTCAGGGTCAGCTTCGAAAAGATGGGCGTTTTCCCATTTAGCTATCCATTTCTGCTCCATTTCCTTGGTTTGGCTCATGGAACCTTTTGAGTAAAACTTAAGCTATTAAGAGTTTTGCTCTCAAGACGGCGTACATTTGTTGAACACTTTTTTCACAATTAGAAAAAACCTAATTAATTTATATAATACGACAAAAATCGCTTTGACAACGACAAAAGGAGACACGTAACTGAAAAAAATATTTGTGGTAATGATATTCTTATTGTTGGTTGCGCTTTGTTCATCTTTAGTAAACAACACAACTTTCGGAATTACGGGCAACTATACCGCTGATTCAACAGGTTACGTCGGAGTTGTCGTCCTTTTCAGTGACACAGACAGAACTGAACTAAGAGGTTACGCTACGGGTTTTTTGATTTCTTCGAGAGTGATGATTACTGCTGGTCACAATTTAATAGAACCAACAGCAGCAGTAAGCGTTTGTTTTGATGATGGACCAATCCCATACGAAATTGATGAAGAGGGAAAAATTGTGGATTTCGACGCAGACAAAATTTATGAAGCAGACAGATTCGAGGTATATCCAAAATATATCCCAACATTAGCAGGCAACCAAGAATTCGCCACAAGCGATATCGGCATAATCATCTTGAAGGAAGAAGTCGATGGATTTACCGATTTCCATTTATTATTACCTGAAGAAAATTTTGCAGACACTTTATCAGCTAAAACAGATTTACGCGTAATAGGGTATGGTCTGCAATACCAAGTTACTCCGAAAAAGAATCCAGAAAACTCGTGGGTGGGCACTGTATCACGGAACTCTGCAATAGTCCAACTTGTGAATAACAACTTTGCAGGCGGCGACAAATACCTTAAATTAACAGCCAACAACGGCCAAGATAGAGGCGGAATCACATTTGGAGACTCCGGCGGACCAGTAATATATAGTTCGGATGAAGGAGAAATGGTGTTAGCTGTTAACGCATTTGTTTCAAGTGACAACTGTCGCGGAGTATCATACCACACTAGACTAGATGTACAACAAGTTCAAGAGTGGATCAATGGATATTTGGAATAAAATTATACTAACAAAAAATAGAGGAGAGGTGAAAAAATTGAACAAAAAAATAATCAAAGCAAAACCAGCTTTAACAGGATGGTATTAAAAACCATACAAAGACACATATTTTTTCCTTTTTTATAGTAAATAAACAAATAAGCTTATCGCACAGAAATGTTTTAAGGTTTAATGTATGTCAACGGACCGCAAAATTAGGGCAATTAAGAGAAGATTTAATCAACTAGGAATAGAAGCTATGGAGAATGCACGGAGACATATATCTTCAAAATACAATGATAACAGTGATTTGTCAGAGGCACTACGCTACTTCAATTCGGTGACTCTGAGCGATGCTTTACCAGTTTTTCCAGCATTGATTAGTCTGGCATGTAAAGCAGTTGGGGGTAGAATAGAAAATATTAATTCTTGGGGAAAAGCTATTGTATTAATTAGCGCAGCAGCTGATTTACATGATGATGTAATAGACAACTCAATTATGAAAAAAAATAAACAGACTGTTTTCGGAAAATTTGGTCTTACGACAACGATTCTTTCAGGAGATGTGTTGCTTGTTGAGGGTATTATGATATTAAGTGAAGCTGGCAAACAGATTTCACAAGATAAAGCCTGCAAAGTTATGAAGGAAGTTTCAGACGCTGTATTTGAAATATGCCGTGGAGAAGTTTTGGAGTCTCAGCTTCGTAAGATTGAGAATTTACAACCCGAAGAATATCGAGAAGTAGTTAATCTTAAAGCGGTTGTTCCAGAATTGGCTATGAAAATAGGTGCTACGGTAGGTAATGGAAATTCAGAGGAGATTGAAAAGCTTGGGCAATTTGGTAGAGTATATGGAATAACTTCAATTATGATAGAAGAATTTGTAGACCTTCTAGAAATTGATGAACTTAATAACCGGTTAAAGAATGAGTGCCTTCCGGCCCCTATAATATATGCAATTCAAGATGAAAAAATAAAAAAGATGGTAAAAAAAATTCTGGCAAATCAACCTGTGAATAAAGATGTTCATGAAAAAATTGTAGACATCGTCCTTGAATCTAAAGAAGTTGTTAACCTCGAAAAACGTTTGATTTTGGATGCTAAACAAGCGATTAGCCAATTGACGAGTATTAACAAAAAAACCAGAGAAGAACTAGAAAAAATTTTACTAGTTCCTCTCAACTATTTTTGACAGGTTTTTAGTACCAACCTGTTAATCGAATTATACCGTTTTTTTTCATAAAGCCCACACCTTTCGTGTATTATTGTTGTACACACATACTTTAAAACTTTTTTGTTCTTTAATAGTTTTAAATTACACCAAAAAATCCTCAATCCTTAATTTGATGGAAGCACAATAGCTATCACTCAGGTAGATGCGTTAGCAGATGAACACACCGCCAAACGGTACAAAAAAAACGACGGCTATAGCCAACATAATAATAGTCGCTAACGCTTTTATCTGGTATCTAATAGCTTTTAACATGATAAGAGGATCTCTTTCTAATATTAACGCAACCACACATGAGACACTTTTAATAATAGGCATAAACACCGGGGCTATTGTAATATCAGGACTAATCGGTTCTTTTTTATTTGATAAATTTAAGAGCCGAAGCAAATTCCTGTTCTATTGGATAGCAATTGGAGCCATACTGTCAATTCTTCCCTTAGGATTGGAAATTTCAAATTTAATGCACATCACAATTATTTCCTTTATTTTTGGGGTATATTTCGGAATAGGTATGCCAGCAACAATGGGACAACACGCGATAACCACTAAAATCGAAGAAAGAGCAAAATTTGGAGGCTTTGCTTTTCTCATAATTGGAATGATTTTTTCAGTTACTGGATTAATAATTTTTGATAATATAATAATTAGTTGCATAATATTGGGATTAGTTAGAGTATCAGGCTTAGTGATATTCTATTTTTTAAGAAAAGAGGGCAAAACAGTTTATGAAAAGGAAAATGTTAAATATACAACAATTTTGTCAAATAGATCTTTCTTTTTTTATTTTATCCCTTGGTGCATGTTCACACTTGTAAATTACATGGCGATGCCAATTCAAACTTCAATTTTTTCAACAGAACTAAATATAAATACACTTATGGCCGCAGAGTACGTTATCACAGCCATATTTGCAGTAATTAGCGGTTTTATTGCTGATAAAATAGGACGTAAAAGACTAGCCATAATTGGTTTTATTATGTTAGGGATAGGTTATGCAGTTAATGGACTTTTTTCAGGTTCAAACATATTTCTAACTAGTATAATATACATAGTTGCTGATGGAATAGCTTGGGGAATTTTCTATGTGTTGTTTATTTTTACAATATGGGGTGACCTTGCAAATGAAAAAGCTGCAGACAAAATTTACTTTTTAGGTGTTTTACCATATGTGTCTTCATATTTTATGCAACTACTTCTTCATCCTTATTTAGCAGGGATACAGAAAGAGATGATTTTCTCCTTTGCTAGTGTTTTTCTGTTTCTTGCGGTTTTACCTTTGATATATGCACCTGAAACGTTGCCTGAAAAGATTATGAAAGATAGAGACCTTAGAAGTTATATTGAAAAAGCAAAAAAGAAAGCTGCACAAGACGCTGAAAAAGGAGCAAAAAAGCCAATTACAAAAAACAAAAAAGAAGATGAATATCAAGAAGCTAAAAAGCTTGCAGAAAAATACTATTAAGTACAATGTAATTTAAGGTAAAAACATGTTCTTCCATTTGATGCTAACTAGTGACTGTAACCTGCAATGCAAGTACTGTTTTGGAGAGAGTTTAGATGACTTTGCCGAAGATTTCGGCGAAGAACTAGAAGTAGACTATAATTTACCTCATAGCGTGAACTATGACTTGTCTTTGCTTGAACGGTTTTGTCGTCAAGACCCTGAATGTGTGTTAACATTCTATGGTGGAGAACCATTGCTCCAGATGGATAAAATCCGTCAGATAATGAATAAGATTGAACCTGAACATTATATGATTCAGACTAACGGTTTGCTCTTAGACAAACTTGAATCAGAATATGTCAACCGCTTCCACACAATTTTAGTATCTATAGATGGGGAAGAATCTGTAACGGACTATTATAGAGGTAAAGGTACCTTCAGAAAAGTAGTTGATAATTTAAAAATCATAAAAAATAATGGCTTTAACGGTGAATTGATTGCTCGTATGACTGTAATGGAGCAAAATGATGTTGAAAAGCAGGTTAAATGGTTACTGAATAATGATGAATTCTGTTTTTCGTCGGTTCATTGGCAACTGAATGCTGGTTTCTGGGGAAACGATTATCAGAGGCGTAGCTTTGAGGAATGGACTAAAACAAGTTATATTCTAGGTGTTGATGAACTCGCAGATTTTTGGGTTGAACAGATGGCACAGAATGGTGTAGTGCTTAAACTTTACCCGTTATTAGGCATAGCAAACTCACTTTTACATAAAGAAAAAACCAGTTTAATGCGATGTGGCGCGGGATGGATAAACTACGCCATCCAAACTGATGGTAACATTATTCCTTGCCCAACAATGTGGGGTATGAAAAGATATTATTTAGGAACCATAAAAAATTCTAGTCCATTAGCACTCAAAAAAATTTTTGTTAACCAGAAACCCTGTAATGATTGCAAAATATTGGATGTCTGTGGTGGTCGTTGTCTCTATGCTAATATAACTAAGAGATGGCCTGACGAGGAATACAGTAAAGTATGTTACACTGTCAAAAGATTAATCGATGCTGTAGAAAAAAATGTGCCCACTATTGAAGAATTAATCAGAAAGGGCAAAATTAGTTTAGAAGATTTTGACTATATGAAATATAACGGAGCAGAAATTATTCCGTAAAGATATCAATAATACTAATAGCTTTGTGATAATCAGTGTAACTATAAGATAGAAGTGTTTTCAAAGGGTAAATTGATGCTCGAGAATGTTGATTGATTTTTCAGAAATAAGAAAGCATGTTTCAAATTTTGAGTAGATTTCAAGAAAACAATTTTGTTCTGCTTAATCAAGACTAGTAATGAAATGGAAAAAATAGGCCAGTTACAACAAAACAACAAAAACATAAATTGACTAAAATACCTGAACCTTAAACATACAAAAGAAAAAAGGTTAAACTAGTTTTTACAGTAGTTTTTTATCGGCGACAGGGGGACAGTAAAAGTTTCTAATACGCCTTCAACTAACCTTATTTTATCTGACACAAAACGCAATGCATCCATGTTTTTATCTGCCTGAAACAGGATAGCAAAATCCCATTCCCCAAATACTTGGTAGGCTTCTTGAAGTTTTATACCGTCAAGGGGTTGCTCACTGAGCTCCATTAATGGTTCATAGAGTTTGGCAGCCATGTTTGGACTGATTTTTATTAATGTAAGGTATTTTTGGCAAGAATCAACCAAAGAGTTCACCTAATCAATGTATGTTTTTTAACCCTAAAAAGGTAATGTTTTTTATTATTCTTAACTTGATGACCACATCGTACTATAGCAATATAACAATTTAATTGTAAAACGAAAATATTAGTTAGTTCATAGGTGGTAACCAGACAGTTTCTGTTCTAGTTCAATAATTTTTGATTGAAATTTGGGGTTTCTATATACTTCAACCGTGGCTCTCATGCTAGCATATAAAGAGAAGTCGCCTGGATCAACTCCTTCAGGAACATCACTGAAATTTGATAGTTTAATCATCATTGCTTTTTGAATATCCGAGTATATGATGTAGGCTTCTTGTAGCGCGGGGTTTTTTGGTGATAAGCTGAAGTATTGATGTGGAGTATACCATGTGGCTGTTGCTCGATAAAGTTTCTTTTCTATGTTTCCGACTCTTTTTGTTTTAGTTTGCTCTATCATTTTAGCTTTACAGAGTTTTTGGAATCTTCGCCAGATTTTTAACGTGGACAAGTTTAATTTTTTGGCAATTTCAGAAGGGGAATGTTCTGCTGCTACTAGTGCCTTTAGGATTTCCTGGTTTATTGGGTCAGAGATTAGGTTTGAGTCTTTGTTATCGAGCATCTTTACTAGTTTCATATAGTGAAAACGTTTTCGGCGCACTTAAATACCTATTTGTCGTTAAGACACAATAAATAATAAAAGAAAAAGGAAAAGGCACCATGATAGAAACTAAAAACTTGACAAGAAAATTCCGCAACATAACAGCAGTAGACAACATTTCTTTTAATATAGAAAAAGGTGAGGTTTTTGGTTTCTTGGGTCCAAACGGAGCGGGTAAAACAACCACAATAAGAATGTTAGCATGCTTGATTTCGCCCACAGAAGGCACAGCTACTGTCGCAGGATATGATATCCGAAGTGACCCGACTAAAGTGAGAGAATCAATCGGCATATTAACAGAGAACCCCAGTCTCTATGAAAGGCTTACAGCCTATGAAAACATGGATTTCTTTGCTGCTGCTTACGGAATTAAAACATCAGATGAAAGACAACAGAGAATCAGAGAGTTACTTGATTTTTTTAATCTCTGGGATCGAAGAAATGATAAAGTAGCTACTTTCAGCAAAGGCATGAAACAGAAATTAGCCATTGTTAGAGCTATTGTACATAGACCACCAGTACTATTTTTAGATGAGCCCACAGCGGGATTAGATCCAGAGTCAGCTAAAGAAATTCGAGATTTAATGTTTCAATTAAGTCAGCATGAGAAACGTACAATACTATTATGCACTCACCATTTAGAAGATGCTGAAAAACTTTGCAAAAGAGTCTTAATAATGAATAAAGGGCGCTGCATATTGACAGGCAGTCCTAATGAGCTACGTGATAAAATAAATCCTCAACCTGTTTTAGAAATTGAATTAACAAAAGTATCGTCTATAGTTTTAAATGCGATTAAAAACGAGAATTATGCTAAAGAAGTCAAAGTGTTAGACCAAGAAAACATAATTGCAGTAAGTGTTGGCGATGCTCGTGTTGACACTCCTAAAATTGTACGAACAATAGTTGAAGCTCAAGGGCAGATTCTCTCAGTAAAACTTTTACGCCCTTCACTTGAAGAGGCATATCTTAAACTAATAAAGGAAGGGAAACAACAATGAACATGCAAAAAGCATGGCTAGTTTTTAAAAAAGACTGGCTAGAAATAAAGAGAAATTGGCAAGTACTCTTACCAATAATTTTGTTACCACTAATTTTTTCAGTAGTATTTCCAATCATTATTTCATCAGTTTCAAATGCACCAACACAAGACGTTTCCAGTGGCGACTTTCAATTGTTAACAGCCAACTTGCCCGCGGATGTACAAGCTCTACTTGCTGAGATGACACCTAACCAAGTTATGGTGTATATTATGGTGCTATATTTCTTCGCACCTTTCTTCTTAATAATTCCAGTGATGGCTTCAAGTGTAATGGCTTCAGACAGTTTCGCAGGTGAAAGAGAAAGAAAAACAATAGAAGCACTCTTAGCTACACCAATATCAAACAGCGAACTTTTAATGGGCAAAATCTTGGTGAGTTTTATTCCAGCAATGATTGTTACAATAGCATCCTTTGCAGTCTACTCGACAATAGTGGATATAATAACCTTTGAAATATTCAACGGAATTTTGTTGCTACCAAATGCTAATTGGCTTATAATGATATTTGGAGTTGCTCCAGTAATAGCTATATGCAGTATAGGTTTAACTGTGATAATATCAGCTAAAGTTAAGGGATTCAAAGAGGCTCAACAGATAAGTGTTATACTTCTTTTGCCAGTATTAGGCTTAGTTTTTGGTCAGATGTCAGGCTTAATTATTCTTGGGCCTTTAGTGTTAGCTGCACTTATAGGAATATTGGCAGTTGTAGATGTTGCTATAATCTATGCAGGAGTGAGAATGTTTCAGAGAGAAGAAATTCTTGCAAAAAACAACTAACTTTCAAATTGAAAACGAATATAGATAAAAAAATCTACAGCGAAAAAACACAAACAACTATCATCTTTTTTTAAGGCATATTGAATTCAAACAGAGCGCAGAAACTCCTTTAAATGCATCGGGATTATTGTACCGTTTAAGATAAAGGGGGCTGTGGCTAAGATGGAGCAGAACAACAATAATTCTATAGATACCTTAGTAAAAAACATGAAGCCAGCCCTGAGTACAGAAGAAATTGCTAGTTTATCAAGTGAAGAAGTTGTAAAATATTTTAATACCTCACAAAATGGTTTAAGCTCTGAACAGGCAGCAGAACGCCTAGAATATTACGGTCCTAATGAATTAGCACGTCAACATAAACATTCGGCAATCAAAGAGTTCTTGTTGCATTTTAAAAGCCCTTTTGTCATTATTCTTTTGATCGCAGGAATAGTTTCTGGTTTTTTAGGTGAAATCGCTAACACCATAATTATTTTAGTTATTATCTTTGTCAGTGTAATTCTTGGTTACTATCAAGAAAATAAAGCTGAAAAAGCAGCTCAATTATTAAAACAAAAAGTAACTTCAACTGCAACTGTAATACGTGACAGCATCAAACAAGAGATCAAATTCCCCGAGATAGTACCAGGAGACATAATATATCTCTCAGCAGGAGACATAGCTCCTGCAGATGCTAGAGTTATCAGCGCAAAAGACTTATTCATAAACCAATCTGCACTTACTGGAGAATCATTTCCAGTTGAAAAAATTTCTGGAGCTATAAAAGGTAAACAAAACTCGACTTCCGAGTGGAATAATTATTGTTTTATGGGCACCTCTGTTGTCAGCGGTTCAGCAACAGCTGTAGTAGTTAAAACAGGTGGAGCAACCGAATATGGTAAAATAGCTAAAAAACTTATGGAGAAAACTCCAGAAACCGAGTTTGAAAGAGGAATCAAGGGTTTTGGTTTCCTTATTATGCAAGTCACTTTTTTGCTAGTGATTTTTGTATTCATGACGATATCTCTACGCAATCCAACAGAGATGGGTGTTATAGAGGCTTTACTTTTTGCTGTAGCATTAGCGGTTGGGCTAACACCTGAATTGTTGCCCATGATCATAACAATTAATCTATCTCGAGGCGCAATGGCTATGTCCAAAAAAGAAGTCATAGTCAAACGTCTTTCTGCTATAGAAAATTTTGGCAGTATGAACGTATTATGCACTGATAAAACAGGTACATTAACTGAGAACAGAATTAAACTTGTGTTAAACGTAAACCTTGAAGGTGAAGAAGACAAGAAAGTCTTTCTAAATTCATTCCTGAACAGCAATTTTCAAACTGGACTAAAAAGTCCTTTAGATGAAGCAATACTAAAACATAAAGAGATAGACGTATCTAAATACAATAAAATTGATGAAGTACCTTTTGATTTTATACGAAGACGTGTTTCAGTTGTAGTAGAAGAGTTAGGTCAAAGATTTTTTGTAGCTAAGGGCGCACCTGAAGAGATAATGAAAGTCTGCTCATATTACGAGCAGAGAGAAGTGATAGCTGATCTCAATGAAGAAGCGCAAAAAAATATTTTACAGAAATACGATGAATACAGTGCCAGAGGCTTACGTGTTTTAGGTGTAGCATACAAAAGACTCAAAGAAGAGAAAAAGACCTACTCAATAAACGACGAAGTAGACATGATCTTTTTAGGTTTTGTAGCTTTTCTTGATCCACCTAAAGAGACAGCTAAGCAATCACTTCAACTTTTAACCAGAGCAGGCATCGAATTAAAAATATTAACAGGCGATAATGAACTTGTCACAAGAAAAGTCTGTGAAGACCTAGGGTTAGAAATTAAGGGGATAGCAGTAGGCAACGATTTAGCAAACAAAACTGATGAAGCTTTAATGGCAATTGTTGAGGAAGCAAATGTATTTTGCCGTGTAAACCCGATTCAGAAAGACCGTATAATAAGTTTACTCAAAACAAATGGACATGTTGTAGGATACATGGGTGATGGAATAAATGATGCACCTTCACTAAAAAATTGTGACGTGGGAATTTCTGTCGATAATGCTGTAGATGTAGCTAGAGAATCAGCTGATATTATTCTCTCAAAAAATGACCTGACGGTTCTCGCAGAAGGAGTCTTTGAAGGACGAAAAACCTTTGGAAACACAATGAAATATATTATGATTGGAGTAAGCTCAAACTTTGGCAACATGTTTAGTGTTGCAG
This sequence comes from Thermoproteota archaeon, assembly GCA_012513715.1. Classification (GTDB taxonomy): domain Archaea; phylum Thermoproteota; class Bathyarchaeia; order Bathyarchaeales; family Bathycorpusculaceae; genus Bathycorpusculum. The sequence goes on from JAAZBP010000070.1 coordinate 13,381, forward strand.
GAGCAGCTATATTCCTAACATTCCTGCCTATGTTGCCTGTCCAAATTTTATTAAACAATTTACTTTACGATATATCTCAGTCTACAATAACAACTGACAAAGTTGATGAAGAATACATTGAACGCCCAAAACGTTGGGATATGACCTTCATTAAACGTTTTATGATTTCTCTTGGACCAGTCAGCTCCATATTTGACTTCTTAACCTTCTTTATAATGCTGTATATTTTCAACGCTGGACCAGCTTTATTCCGTACAGCATGGTTTGTGGAGTCAATAATTACAGCAGTAATAGTCGTATTTGTAATTAGAACTAGACGAAGACCCTTCTGGAAAAGCAAACCAAGCAGATATTTGATATTCAGTAGCATAGCAATAATTGTATTTGCTTTGATAGTACCCAACACCCCGCTTGGACAAATATTTGGTTTTGTTCCACTTCCACCGTTATTCTTTGGAATCTTGATACTGATCATCGGAGCTTACGTAATCTTAGCGGAAGTCATTAAAGGGTACTTCTATAAGAGACATGCATATCGCCTTGAGCAGGTTCTGGTGCCCAAAAGAGCGTTATATGTTACGAAAACTGCTAAACTCATGCAGGACATGATAGCAGCGATAAGTCTTCGTAGCGAAGATGAATTTACAATAGAATCATTAAACGACGACCTTAATCACGCACTAAGTTACCCGATAAACTTCAACCAAGTGGCAAGAAACCTACAATATCTGAGACGTTCAAACCTAATCAGCGTAGATTGGAAAGAGAGAACAATAAAACGTGAAACATCATTATCCGAATACGTTCAGAAAAGCATCATAAATGGACCTATGTGGGAAAAAATAAGTAACGAGTGGCTTAGAATAAACAATTTACTGCTAAATAAATATGGCACGGTCAATACTGAATACGAAGATTTACTACCAAAACAATAAAACAGTTTACTAACTTTATAAATTGCTAAATTGCAAAAGTTTAGTCCAACCATAGACCATCAATATTTGATTTTTAATTATGTACAAAATTGAAGAAATATTAAATCTATAACTTGTAGTGAAGACTGTAAAAAAGTAAAAAAATTATTATTTAAAAGGGGAAAAAGGTGCTTTATTCAGCGCCTGCAGCTGCATCAACTATTTTCTTAATTTCTTTGTTTAATGCATCCGGTAGACCCAGAATACTTACATCCATAAATCCGCGTATTATCAAAGATACTGCTTGTTCACGAGATAATTTTCGTGTCATTAGATAAGTAATTTCTTTTTCGCTAATTTTTCCAACGGCAGCTTCATGTGTTATTTCAACGCCTTTTTTACGGGCAATTAATTCGGGGATTGATTGCATAAAAGAAATATCATCAAAAATTAATCCTTGACATTCTAGGTGTCCTTTACAGTCTGAGTTATCGCCGTCTATTAGACCACGGATTATCATTTTTGAGCCATCTCGAGTAATCGCGCGGCTTACCATTTCTGCTTTACTGCCTTTCCCAGTCAGAACTGCTTTTGAACCTAAATCTAATAGACTATTTTTATGTCCATATACTATGCTATTAAATATTACACGGGAATTTTCACCGTTACAGTAAGCGGCAGGATACATTTGAGTATCTCGTACAGGGCGCATACAAACATAGTTGGAGATGAATGTGGCATTATCATCAATTTGTGTAGCACTTCGAGGCCTTACAAAAGTGTTTTCGCCCCATTGATGAATCATTGTAAAGTTTAGAAGGGCACCTTTTTTAACGTATATTTCTGAAATACCTAAGTGCGCTGCTTGTGGAACGTTAGAATGTTGTACACAACTAGTGATTATGTGTGCTTTTGAGTCTTCTTCTGCAATTATTATATTGTGAACTCTCTGTTCCAGATTTTGTTTAGAGATAAGCATACATGACTGTAGTGGAAATGCTATTTCTGCGCCTTTAAAAATACGCATAAAGTAACCTCCACTGTAATCTTCAGCTACCTTCTTGGTATATTCGTCTTTATCTTTATCTACAAGTTTCCAGCGATAATCTTCAAGCCAAGGATACTTTTTCAGTGCTACTTTGATATCCAACAGCTCTAGTTTACCCTCATATAATTCATTCACTTTAGACGCTATTGTCTGTTGGTCTAAGTGGACGAATGTTGCAGATCGATTCTTTTCTTCAGTTTCAAGACCTGCCTGTTTTGCTTCCTCGAGGATTTTATGAGGAATTTTAGTTAAATCAGTTGGTTTACTCAACTTTCCAACCCTCCCGGGTTCTTATTCTACAAGCAACACATTCTTCATAACCTAATTTTTTGATTTCTTCGTATATCCTTAGAGGGTCTTTAAAGCAGTGGAATTGACCCTTTAGCAAGATGCAACCGTATAAAGCTTTAATGTAATCTAAGATATCGCCCTTGTGAGTTATTAGTAAAGCAGAACTTCCGGTTTTTTCAACATATTTTTGAATAGCTATTGCAATCATCCGTAAGCTTTCTACATCAACACCAGAATCCGGTTCATCTAGCAGGAGTAACTTTGGTTTAAGAAAAATCAGCTGCAGAATTTCGGAACGTTTTCTTTCGCCACCACTGAAACCCAGATTTACATCACGATGAAGAAAATTTGTTAATCGGAATTCTTCAATCTGCGCCGATTCTTCAGGACTAAACTCATCAGATGCTGTTTTTCCTAGACATAGTTTTAGCAAGTCACCAAGTTTTACACCTGTTATTTCAGGTGGATTTTGGAAACTTACAATCATACCCATTTTAGCCCTTTCATCGATGCTTTTTTCTGTTATGTCAACGCCGTCAAACAATATTTTGCCACTGACAACCTCGTAACCAGGTAAGCCCATAAGTGTACCAATAAGCGTTGTTTTTCCTGAGCCATTAGGTCCAAAAAGGATGTGGCTAGCGCCTTCTTTCAGGCTGAAGTTTAGATCTTTTAAGATTAGTTTATCTTCAACCTTAACTGATAAATTGTGAACTTCAAGTGTGTCCATATGTGGTCAAGTGGAATTGTTTTCATAGAAAATAAGCTTTATTACTTTTAACATGAAAATCGTAACTACTTTTGAGATAGAAATTAAATAATAGTTTTCATAGGACTGAACAATAGATCGGGAAAGAGATATTAAAAATGAGAAAAAATCTATCTTTTGAATAATAAAAAACAATTAAAAATAGAGCGTATACAAAACATAAAATTTGGTTGCGAAAGCTTGAATTGGCTGAAAGATAAAACAAAAAGATTCAGCATTATAAGGGTTAGTATCCAGTTATTATTTTTAATGCTAATTTTTTATGTATCAATTGTGGGTGTCTGGAAAGGAATCCTTTTACTAATAATATTTTTTGCAACAGTTTTTTTGGGCAGATTATTCTGCGGCTGGGTTTGTCCAATGGGATTATACATGGATATAATGACATTGTTACGCAGATTATTGAGAATAAGTCACTGGTCTTTGCCAGAATCCCTAAATGGTGTATTACATAAAACTCGATATATAATCGCTTTAGTCATAATTGCATTAGCTCTACCTGGCTTAGCAACTAGTTATACCGCTTTACATGACGTCAGTAAATTTTTATGGCTTCAACCACCATTTACAGTATACGCATTCCTTTTAGAGCCCCTTCAACCGCTTGTTCTACCATGGAGACCGCCCTTTGGGGCTTTAGCAGAAATAAGCGGTTTCTACCTAACTTTTCCATATGTAGGCGAAATTTTTCTCTATTTGAAAGATACAGGATTTGCCTTATTGCTATCATACATTTTTATCGTCATTGTATTAGGGATTTCATTTAAGGTTAGACGTTTCTGGTGTCGCTTCTGTCCCACTGGTATATCGCTTGCAGCTATAAACAGGTTTAATCGATTTAAAAATATACCATTTTTGCGTCTAAGTAAAAAAGAGGAGAAATGCACCAAATGCGGCATCTGTAAACGTGTTTGCCCAGTTCAAGTTACTGAGGTTTACGAGAGCAACAAAGACATCTACTCAACAATGTGCACTTTATGTCTTCGTTGTGTTGAGATGTGCCCAGAATCAGACTGTTTGAGTTTAAAACTTAATGGCAAAACTATTTGTAAATCTCGCAACTGGCTAGAATCTGCTTAGTAGTTTTCCCGCAGATCTAATTCAGGCAGTTAGAGCTTAAAAACAGATTAAAATCATAAAAACGCTGCCTAAATATATAAAAGAGCGGTAATTCTTTGCTTTCGAAAATCTCTCAGGCTGTGCATCAATTATAAAACTGTTCGAATCTATCACTGAAGAAAACAGAGGCAAATTTTCTGTTCCTGTTGACTTGATACGTGTTACAGCAATATTTCTGGTAATCTTTTTACATGTAACAAATACATTTCATAATCAGATATATGAAGCAGTATTAAATGGAACATTTTCGTGGACATTTACTATATACAAGTCGCTTGCACTTCCATGTGTTCCATTGTTTGTTATGCTTACTGGATCATTACTTCTTCAAACATCCAAGATAAATGAACCCATTAAAGTGTTTCTTAAGAAGAGAGTTAAACGTATAGGTTTAGCGTTTGTTTTTTGGACAGCAGTATATTTAGCGTGGAGTTTTTATATCACTCAAACCCCATTTACGTTTGTTAATATTTTAGAAGGTACATTCTATAGCTTATTTTCAGGTTCATACTACCATTTTTGGTATCTATATCTTATTGCAGGGCTCTACTTGATTACTCCATTGTTGAGGGCTAGTGTAGCTTTTAAGGACCCCAAATTAATCAAATATCTAATTTTAGTTTGGTTTATAGGAATTAGTTTAGTACCTTTATTGCCGGTTTTCACGAATTACAGTTTTCCCGGTGGACTTTTCATTATGGGAGGATATACTGGATATTTCCTTTTAGGTCACTATTTACAGAATGTACGATTACGTCGAAAATACATGTACGCCTTCATAGTCTTAGGACTAATATTTACTGTAGCTAGCACTTGGGTAATGAGTGTTCCTCTTGAACCTCTAAAAGAATACTATGTATTTTTTGATTATTTAGCAGTGAATGTAGTGGTAATGTCTATTGGGTTATACACCTTTCTGAGTTCATTTTCAGCAGACTGGCCAGGAAAAAATCACCCACGGGCCAAAAAAATTGTTCGGGTGATAAGTAAAAATACATTACCTATTTTCTTGTTTCACATTATTATTTTAGAAACGCTACATAGAGGTCTTTTAGGTTTTTACTTAGATTTGACAATTTTTCCATTATTAGAAGTCCCTCTCGCATCAATTTTTATATTGTTAGTCACTTTGGGTTTGGTTTTAATAATGAAAAGAGTGCCAATATTAAAAAAATTAATTGGCTAATTCTTGCTAAGTTATCTTGCTATAAATTACGTCTGCAATTATTTTTGCCCCATCATGGTTTGGATGTACACCATCAACAAAGTAATCGGGATGGTAAAGCATATGCGTATAAACATCTATAATGGGTAAATTCAGTTCTTTTGCTACCTCTTCGATTCGAGGTATTATTCCCAAAGTAAAGTTTTCACTGCTTAAATTGATATTGTTATCATAAATTGGAGGGGGAATAACCAAAAAAATTTGTGGATCACTTTCTAAGGATTTAAGAAAAAAAACCAGCTCCTTGTAATCATCAATGAATCTATCGATAAAAGGATAAACATCTGAACGGGCATCATTAGTACCCAGCATTACAACAACTGTTGTAGGTTGAAAATCCTGTAATAGTTGCATAGAACAATTGGTCAAATAGGGTTCAATAGAATTTAAAGTCACTGTTGAACCACTTGCTCCAAAGTTGCCTATTGTTGAGTTTAATCCAATAAGCGATTGTAATTGGTCGGGATAAGAGGTTATTTGGGTTATACTATCACCTACAAGGGCGAGACGAGATAAATCTGGATGAGACCTAGAGTTTTCAACATAAAAGAAAACTGATAATATTATAACCAAGAATACGGTTAAGGCAACTAAGATTTTAACTCTTGGAGTCAACATTTTTCTCATTGCCCAATTAATTATTTAATAGTTAAATGGTAGTTATATTGTTTAAAAAGTTAATGACTCTATTGAGTAACTATTTGTTTTATATAATAAAGTCTCAATTAAAAATGCTGAATAGTTAACAAATTAAAGGTAACATAAAAAGTAGGGTTTAAGACCTAAGGAATTTTTGTTTTAAGGCTTAAATAAAGCCGTGAGAAGGAATATAGGAGGTATTTTCCCATGGTTAAGACAGTTGAAAAAATATTTTCAAAAGGATATAGTAATGTCAGTGAAAACGATACACTCTCCTCTTGTCTTTCGTTATTTAAAGCAAAAATGCCACCTGTTTTGGCAGTTATGGATAGCAATAACAAGTATAAGGGAGTAATTGCTCGAAGGTGGATAATAAGGTCAAAGCTTGATCCATCAACCACCAAAGTTAAAACTTTAATGAAGGGAGCACCTAAAGTAGCTCCTAAAACCTCGATAAACGAAGCGGCTCGGTTGATGATTGAAAGTGGAATTCGTCAACTTCCAGTTTTTGAAGGAGAAAAACTTGTCGGTTTTATCACTGATGAAGATTTGATTCATGGTGCGGTATTAGAAAAATGGGGAAACACCAAAATCGAAGAGATAATGACTCAAGAACCAATTGTTATTGAAGATGAATCAACAGTAGGAGCTGCACTTAGTTTATTCAGAGAACAAGATTTATCCCATTTACCTGTAGTGCAACATGGAAAACTTGTAGGGTTACTTAGTATCCATGATATAATTGTACATGTTTTTCAACCTAGACAACGTCAAACAACAGGCGAAATTGTGGGGGAAAAGGTTCCAGTTCTAAGCATTCCTGTTAAGGGTATAATGTCTAAACCTGTAATTACAGTTTTGCCAAAAAATACACTCAGATATGCAGTAGATAAAATGTGTAAATTTGATATTTCATGTTTAGTAGTTGCTGGAAGAGGAAAACCTATTGGAATTATAACGAAACTAGATTTTCTTGAACCTATAGCTCAATTAGAAAAACAAGATAGAAGATTGACAGTTCAGTTTTCAACTAAAGATGTAGAGATAGATGAAACACAACGTAGCTTAATGATTGGTGATTTTGAGTCTTTTTCGAGAAGATACGGAAAAAACCTTGAGTCTGGAACATTGTTTGTTTACATGAAGACACATGGCACCAACTTCAAAGGTGAACAACTGCTTCATTGCAGACTGCAATTCAGAACAGTAAAAGGTTCATTCTTCAGTTCCAGTGAGGGGTGGGGTGTAAGTCAAACCTTTAGGTTAGCTTTAGATAAACTTGAAGGACAGATACTGAAAAGTAAAGAATTACCTTATGACCGTGAATTTGCGAGAGAATATTTAAGAAGGATAAGCTTCCCAACATCTGAATGGTAGATGGAGCTAACCAAATAACTACACTTTTTTTAAAAAACAACTTTTTTTCCAATCAACAGGGTTATTAAGGGTATATGCTAAAAAAGCTGTTCCAAGTGTAAAATAGGAAATGAATCTCATTAAAGGCGCATTTTTATAGGATGTTTTAAAAATTGTTGAAGCTAAATAATTCTTCAATTTTCTTCTTCTTTCGAGGTCTTGGCTGTTCAGCAGGATAACCAAAAGTAACTAAGGCAACAATCTTCCAACGTTCAGGAATATTCAGTAACTTTTTTATTTTTTCTTCATTAAAGGCACCTATCCAACAAGAACCTACACCTAAACTCCACGCAGCGATAACCATATTTTCTAATGCAATACAAGTGTCAACAACAGCCCATTTACCTGTTAAAAGGGCCTCTACATCAGCACATCCAACAAGAACTACTGGTGCATCCTTAATAAAACGGTTAAACAATGCATCAGAAAAAAATTTTTTAAGCTCCTTATCGGTTACAGCAATAAAGCGGATTGGTTGTTTGTTTACCGCTGAAGGAGATTGCCTACCAGCTTCAAAAATGTTCTCCAATACATCTTGTGGTATATCCCTAGTTTCATATCGGCGTATACTTCTACGAGTAAGAATCACATCAAGATAAGACATAATATACAATCAGCCCTCTAGTATCAAGTTGATAACATAAATTTTATTTGGGTATAGATAAAGATGAAGTTTAAAACTTTCGAACAACACATGTTCATTTATTATTTAATCTATTGCTGAAGTAAAAAAAGTATTTAAAAAGTTATAACTGGAGAGAGAACTTCAATATTCTTGTACAGCCCTCATTTTACTACCACATAATATCTGTTTAACATAAAAAAATGAAGGGGTATGTTTTGTGTATTTTACCCCCACCCCCAAGGTTTTTGTATTTTAGGTTGTTAAAAAGCAGTATTTATAATGTTAACAGTTAAGAAAGGTTGGCTAAAACAGAAGTTTCAGCACTTTAAGTTTTTATATTAATGTTTTGAGTAAAACGGGGATGCCTTTGAATGTAAAAATTAAAATTGAATATAGCAAACGCGCTTTATCATATTCCGGAATTACAAAATTCAACAAAAAATACGAAGTATATCTGAAGCACCTAAATTTTGATTAATATTCTACAATATCAGAGGCTGAAAGTTACGTCCCGAAAAGTGAAGAAAAAAAATGAGGAAATAGAAAAAAACAGTTTATGTTATGAATTTGGAGAGGAAAAAAACGAAAACAGATATTTTTTTTCCTATTCAGACAGTAATGATATTAGGAAATTAATCCAGAAAAACAATTTTTCAACGTTTCAGAAGTTTCGGCTTAATTTAGAAGCCCTACAAATAAAACAGACAGATAGAATCGACCGGTTAATAGCCGTTAACGCCATACGAACAAAACTTACTCCGTACAATTTTCAAATGCATACTGCACTTCAAGTAATTAATGAGATGAATGTAAATGCAATTCTCGCTGACGAAGTAGGTCTCGGCAAAACAATAGAGGCAGGACTAATAATGAAAGAGTTGGTTCTTAGAGGAGAAATCGACTCAATTTTAATCTCAACCCCGAAAAGTCTAGTAACACAATGGAAAAGTGAAATGAACGAAAAATTTGGAGAGACTTTCTCCATAACAAATAAACCAGGGGAACGTGTTAACCTAAAGAAAGATAACAGAATAATATGTTCACATAATCTTTTACTTACCAAATTTGATCAACTATCTGATCGAACATGGGACCTTATAGTAGTTGATGAAGCTCACGCATTTAGGAACACTCACAGCAAAGGTAGAACATGCATAGCAAATCTGAGAAAAAAACATCTGTTGCTTTTAACTGCAACTCCGCTATGCAACAAACTTACCGACTTGTATAGTATTGTAGACTTAATTCAGCCAGGTATTCTTGAAAGTGAACGTGCTTTTGTCTCGCGTTTTGCAGAAGACTCCCGAAGTAGAGTTATCAGACCTAATGAAGTGAATAATTTAAGGCGGACAATAAAAGAGGTAATGTGTAGAACTCGTAGGGAACAAACAGGTATTCCATTTACCAACAGGTGTGTAGAGACTAGAACTCTTGAAGCTACAACAAATGAACGTGAATTCATTGATGAAGCGACTGAATATCTGCGAGATATGAGTAAAAACCATTTTAAGACAATAGAAACGTTAATTGCAGAAAACCCTTCTAGAAAAATTAGTTTATCCCAAAGCAACGCTATACTAGTTTTTCAGGCAATTACACTTCAACAGTCATTTTCTAGTTCTCCATATGCAGCAATCCAATCTTTAAAGAAAAGACAGGAAAGGTTCCCTGCTGAAGCGGATGTTGCAGAAAGATTAATTGAGATGGCATCCAAGGTTAAAAGTGCAAAAATTGAGTTGCTTAAGAATATTATAGGGGATATCCCCCGTGAACAAGCTCTTATTTTCTGCTTAAGAAAAATTACAGCTCACAAAATCAAAGAAGTTTTGGAGAGGGAATTTGGAAAGGCAGAAACTTATCTGGGTGATATGGATCAGATTGAAAGAGAAAAAACAATTAAAAACTTCAAAAATGGAGAAACAAAATATCTTATTGCAACTGACGCAGCAGCTGAAGGGCTAAACCTGCAGAATTGCTGTATAATGTTTAATTATGATTTACATTGGAACCCGATGAAAATCGAACAAAGAATAGGCAGAATTCACAGATTTCAACAGGACAGAGACGTTACAGTTTTCAACTTAAGCGTTAAAGATACTATCGATGATTACGTTTTACACATTTTATACCAAAAGATAGATTTGTTCACTATGACTATCGGCAAGATGGAAACAGTTCTAGCTGAACTAAAAGACGGCGCTCAAGATATTCAGAGGACAATTGGGGAAATTTTGCTTAGAAGCAATTCTCGTTTGGATATAAAAAGAGAATTAGAAAGACTATCTAATGATCTTAATGCTTCAAGAGAAAAACAGGAATTAGCTGAAAAATTCACGCAGGGGGTAATTGACTGAATACGAAAACGGACAATACAAAAATCTTCAAGTTTCTCAGAGAATATGTAAAAACTAAACAAGGCAACATTACTCAGCAAGAAAACGAAGTAATTAAAGTAACATTCCAAAATGGTAAGCCGCCTATAATATACACTTTTCAACCAGATGTTTCAAGAAAGAAAAAAATTCCGCTTATCGCATTGGGAAGCCCTACTTTCCAAGAGATACTTAGAGAATGTTTAGAAAACGGTATTCTATCTCAGATAATAGTTAATCCGAAACCGGACATTGAAACATATCTAAAAAACCGTTTTGCATATTCATCGTCTTCCTGTGCAGGCTGTGAAGAAGTGATTTTAGGAAACAAAGGAATAGGAATATGTGTAAAACCTCAACCATGTTATCATATTATTAATAATGGAAACATTACAGAAATAAAAAATTTAAACAAAAAGTCAGTCAGGTTTTTCCAGTTTTATTTTTTAATTTCATTCCATAACAAACTTAAACCAAAGAGTGAAGAAGTAATCACTATACTTATTGATGAAAAAAGCAATATTGTAAAAATTGGAGAATTAAACGAGGACCAAATAGTAAAAAATAACGAATTAGAAATAGATGATGTCAAAGGAAAAATTAAACCTAAAGTATTTGATGATTTATGGAAAGTTGCTGATTTAAAAATAGAAGAAATAATTAAGGCAAAACTACTTCTTTTTGATTTACAGTTAATTAAAGAGAAAAAGGCCAAACTAAAAAATTTTGATAAAAGACTCAGAAGAGAAAGACGTGAGCAATTAATCTCAAAAAAGATTGATTTCAACTTTCAAAGGTGGCAAACTAACTATGAGTCTCTTTTGAGAAGAGAAGAAGAGTCATACATAACTAATGTTAAGGTTAAACTTGTTAACTTGTTGATAGTTAACACTATTGAAGTGAAGTTTGAAGCAAACTTGAGCAATAATTCAAGGGTACATTCATCATTAACTTTAGGTGTTAATGAATCAGTTGAGATTAATTGTCCAATATGCAAAAATACCTTCTCTGAAGGTTATGCCACAGAGGACGCATTGTACGTTTGTGAAAAATGTATTAAACAATCGGTTGATACAGGAAAAATCTACTCTAAAAAAGCAACTTTGACTCTTGACCCAGTCCTAAAGGAATACATTGAACCTGAAGCAGGCTTTGTATGTTCGGTATGTGGAAAAAAGTATAGCAAGCTACTTGAATACAAATGCAGTTATGACAATACAAGTGTATGTATACACCATTATGGATTTTGCGATATATGTGGAGAAACTTTTTCAAAACTTAATCTTTCATATACAGACGAATTCAAAAGTCAATTATGCCCAAAACATGCAACTAAAAATAGTTAAGGGAAACAAGAATGGGTTATCAGAAATTTAATGGAATATTAAAAGAAGTACTTGAGCAGCAACTTATAGAGAGCTCCGAAGTTCTTCAAGATGCACTCCAGATTCCTTTAGACAAAGCAGAAGAGCTAACAAATAGAATAAAGCAAAAATACTGCTCAGAGAATGAAAAAAAAGAGAAGAAAATAGTAAAAAAACTTGTTAAGAAACAGGCAGATTCAAGTAAAAATAGGGTAAAAAAGAACTGTTACACTTCTTCTGTAGGTTATCTTTCTAATGAGGAATTTGAAAGGTTAATAGTTTGGTTATTTGAAGAATTGGAATATGAAGTTCAACCAGAATTACACAAGAGGTATCTGGGTTTTGATTTTGTTGTCCGGAAAGAAAGCGAAAAAATCGCGGTGTTAGCTAGAAAGTATTCTTCAGAATATAAGTTAACAAAAGCTATTTTAGATTTTTCAGAGAATGCACAGCGTGTCTATGATTGTACCAAATCAATTGTTGTAGCTACTACGTTTTTCACTGATGACGCAGTTTCCTATTCTGAAAATATGGGTGTAGAACTCTGGAATATAGAGACTATAGCTGAAAAAATCGAGCTAGCAAAAAGAAAAACTGAAGTACAAACGGAAAAGAATTTTCCTAAGTATAAAGGAACACTTAAACATAGTCTTTTGAAGCTGGCAGACGAAAAAGATTTCGTAATTGAATCCCGAAATGATGGAGTATACGATTTATACTTGTTTGGAGTAAAGTATCCTTTATTGACTTTTCAAGCAGAATCAGAGGCTGTAACAAAATGTGTTTATAGAATACGTTACAATGAGCCTGTTGGAGAAAATGAAGGTGAAGTTTTAATCAATAGCTACTATGACACAAGAGTTGGACCTGAAGACATGGAAGCTTATAAATTAATAATTGAATATCTTGAGCAGTTTTTAAAATAATCAAAATTGGAAATAGACACTTAAAACGTAAATATACATAATCAAGCTGTTTCACAGGGTGTATAGTCTGATTGATGGATAATAGAGTCACCCATTGAGTGTAGTATTTAAAAAAAGAAAACATTTTTGAGTTTTTTTGTTCTTAAATAAATGAAGTGACTTAAGATGGGCCAGTTTGTTGAAAAAACAGATAAAAGGTGTATCAACTGCTCTACTTCCCAGCAGATAAAATGTTTTGGCATCGAAGTAGTAAGTCGGGGAATAAAAAGAAAAAAGAAATGCGTTAAACAAAGAATGAATTAAAGCTAATAACTTTTAATGTAACATAAAAAAAATAGATTGCTGATAAGAGAAAGTTTTTGATAAAAGTAGGAATTGAATTAGACTAAGGCTGTCTATACCAGTTGGGTACCCAATTTAATTTATGCTTCTACTGTCATAGGTTTACCGCAACAGACTAGGGTTCCCATACCAGATTGTAGAACTTTGACCTTATTTCCACAAATTTTACAAACATATACTTCATCAATTTTAGTCATATTTTTCACCTCCTTTTGGAAAGTTTAGTTTTATTTACATTGATTACAGTAGACGTACAATTCCAGATGTTGCCCTACAAGGGAAAGTTCCAGCTCTTTTGCTATTTCGGATAAGAACATGTTTATTTTTTCAGATTCATAGTCAATTATTTTTCCGCAGTTCTTGCATATCAAATTAAGGTGAGGGGAAATATTTGAGTCGTAACGAAGGCTTCCATTACAGAGCGCAAATTCCTGTAGTAATCCAATTTTTGTTAGTAAATGTAGTGTCTGGTAGATTGTAGCTAAACTAATTGTCGGGTATACCTTTTGGATTTTATCATAAATTTTCTCTACAGACGGGTGTTCCTTGCTAGAAAGAACAAACCTACAAATTGCGAGACGTTGAGGTGTAACTTTGAAGCCTTTTTCTCTGAGCATTGTTATGAGCTGCTGATCGTTCATGAGAGTATATTAAAAAGGAGGCTGCTTAAAATAGTTTCTAACAAAAATAAATGTTTAAATAATAATCATTATAAATTAGTTAACATTGTTAAGAAGGTTAATTTATGAGTGACAAACCTCAAAAGAAACTAACTACAGTTGCAGGTGCTCCAGTACCAGACAATCAAAACGCATTGACGGCAGGTCCAAGAGGACCTATGCTACTACAAGACGTGTGGTTCTTAGAAAAACTTGCACACTTTGACAGAGAAGTGATCCCAGAAAGAAGAATGCACGCCAAAGGTTCAGGAGCTCACGGATTATTTACCGTAACTCATGACATTACAAAGTATACTAAAGCAAAGATATTCTCCGAAATAGGTAAAAAAACAGAAATGCTTGCTCGTTTCTCAACAGTCGCAGGAGAAAGAGGCGCTGCTGATGCTGAGAGAGATATCAGAGGCTTTGCTTTGAAGTTCTACACTGAAGAGGGAAACTGGGACTTAGTAGGCAACAACACTCCTGTGTTTTTCCTTCGCGATCCCTTAAAGTTCCCAGATTTGAATCATGCGATAAAACGTGACCCTAGAACAAATATGAGAAGCGCCAAAAACAACTGGGACTTCTGGTCGTCACTTCCTGAAGCTCTTCATCAAGTCACTATAACTATGAGCGATAGAGGTATCCCATATTCGTATAGGCACATGCACGGATTTAGCAGTCACACATTTAGTATGATTAACACTAAAAACGAACTAGTCTGGGTAAAGTTCCACTTCGTTACCCAGCAAGGAATAAAAAACTTAACTGACGCAGAAGCTGAATCGATAGTTGCAAAAGACAGAGAAAGTTTTCAGCGCGATCTATACGAAAGCATTGAAAGAGGGGAATTTCCACGCTGGAAAATGTTCATTCAAGTCATGACTCAGGAACAAGCAAAGAAAATGCCATATAACCCGTTTGATTTAACAAAAGTTTGGTATCATGCAGAATATCCACTGATAGAAGTTGGTTATTTTGAATTAAACCGCAACCCCGACAACTACTTTGCTGAAGTAGAACAGGCAGCATTTAATCCAGCTAATGTAGTTCCAGGAATAAGTTTTTCACCAGATAAAATGCTTCAGGGCAGATTATTCTCGTACGGAGATGCTCAACGTTACAGATTAGGTGTTAACCACCATCAGATACCTGTGAATGCTCCACGTTGTCCAGTCAACAGTTATCATAGAGATGGCCAAATGAGGGTGAATAGTAACGCTGGTAGCACAATTGGATATGAGCCTAATAGCTATGGCGAGTGGCAAGAGCAACCAGACTATAAAGACCCGCCTTTAGAGTTAAGTGGTCCTGCATATCAATGGAATTTTAGAGAAGACGATAACGACTACTATACACAACCGAGAAAACTATTCAGGTTAATGAATCCGACACAGAAACAAGCCTTATTTGATAACACAGCACGTGCAATGGGAGATAGCCCAAAAGAAATCAAAGTGAGACATATCAGTAACTGTATGAAGGCTGACCCTGAATATGGGAAAGGTGTTGCAAAAGCAATGGGAATTCAGTTAAATGAAATCTCATAATCAAAAGCTCCTTTTTTATTAGGATTTTTTAATTCGCAGATTAAGATATACCTAATTTTTCTCTGTTACTATAAATCTTCGATAACCAGTTTTTCTCAAATAAAAAATTAAAAGTCATTTTCGAAAAATACAGGGTCTACTAAAGTCAACTTTAAATTTTTTGAGGAAGCCTAACAAATCAATTAAAACCTTGTTTTATAATTATAAGACACAAAAATCTGCCAAAGAACCAAATATAAACAAAAAATAAAGGTTTTTCAGGTAAAAAACCAAATTTTTAATTCTATGGACAGTTTTATGGCTAAAAAAGTCTTTTCTTGTAAATACACTAATATAGCCGCAAAAACTATTTTAAACCATTAGAATTTAATAGAAAGAAAGCAGAATCAGGCGCTTTCTCTCAGATTATTCTGAATAAGAACTCAGGTAAGAATGTTAAATGGGTAAAAGAAAAATCACAAATGAAGGAAGTCTAGACAACATGGTTCTACCTTCTGAAAACGACGTTTTAGGTATAGCCGTAAAAATGTTGGGTGCAGATAGAATAATGGTGAAATGCCAAGATGGAAAAGAAAGATTATGCAGGGTCAGGGGTAAACTAAAAAGGCGTGTATGGATAAGAGATGGAGACATAGTCCTTGTTTCACCATGGGATTTCCAAAGCGATACTAGAGGAGACATTTTCTGGCGCTATAGGAAAAATCAGTCTGATTGGCTGAGAAACCACAATTATCTTACAATGTAATGAGGGATAATAATTAATTTAAAATGTATAGACTGCGGAAATACTTTCTCCAAAGATGGAATAACACACAACCAAGTTGTTACTTGCCCAATATGTGAATCGCAATACAAAATTGTTATAGATAACGGAAAAATTTCTTTAAAAGAAAATGTGCTTGAAGAAAAAGACTTTGGAGAATTCTGAAGCACCCAGGATTAAAAAGACCCTTTATTTAAAGTAAAAATTTAATTTTTAAAAATACAGCTCTGAATAAAAAATAAAGGGTTATTTGCAATAATCTAAAAGTAATTTTAGCACGACAAACTTTAAAGTAAAAGGTCTTTTTCTTGTGCAAACATTTAAGTCGACCGAAATATTTACATTTATAGTTAATTCTTCCGCTATTTTTCATAGCTTAAAATTAACAGGAATAATAAGTAATGTCACAACAAAATAGAGTACAAATAAAATGTAGTGATTGCGGCAAAACTGATACTGTTTCATTTAAACCAACACCAGGTAAACCAGTTTATTGCCGAGATTGTTTAAGCAAACATAGAGTAAAAAGAACAGATTCTAGAGATAGAGTGGAAAATAGATCACCGGTTCCCAGTGTAGAAAAGCAAGCATGGTCTAGACGACAAAATAACTGGAAATAATAAAAAACTTTTTCACTTATTATAGGTAACTCAAAAAAGTTTTTCTGGGAAGTTTCCAGTTAAAGTTCACTTGAACTTTATTTTTCTCCAGATAACCCCATAATTTTTCATATTAAAAGGATTAACATCTAAGGTGAATAGAACAAAAAATGGTTTTAATGGTTTTTTGTTAACATATGACCTTTATGTTGAACCATTCTATGAACTCTTAATTCTTCAGGACTTTGAAAGTTTTTATTGCATATTCGACATTTAAATAATTGATTATTGTAAGGTAACATCTGTTTTTCGCCTATCGCAGTACACACCGCTTTAGAACGTCAAAGAGGTCTAAGCTACTTATAAAGAAGACATCAAGATATCCTGAAGCGCTCATTTAACAGCAGTAAATAACACCTGTAAAAACCTTACCAGTCCAAAGAATACGACACTAAAAGAAAGTATTTTAGAATGAAGAATAAGGTCTTTAAATTTACTTTAAAAAAACGTCCAAACAAAAACTTATGACTACACTAAAGATAGGCGCCTGCTCGAGTTTGACTTAAGGTAAAATTTTTTTCTTATTTACAATAAACAAACAGGAAATTTATGTTTAAACAGAATATAGGGAACCTACTTTTTTAGCGTTTTTTGCCTTTTGGAGGCAGTTGTTGTCTCATTTCTTTCTTCTTAGCTTCCTTTTCACGTTCCATTTTTTTTCTTTGTTTATTCTGAGTATTTTTTTGTTTCCTTCTTGCAACACTGGGCATAAAATCACACTTTAGGATAGCAACATTGAAGCTAAAACATTTTCGGGTCTTTATATAAAAGAACTTTGTCGAGATGACGGGAAAAACATATGCAAATTCAAAAATCAGTCGGATGGTGAAAGTTTAAGCATCTTGAATAAGTTTCGGAGTATGTGAAACTGAATTAGGAAGGAAAATGGAAAAATTAGTTTTTAATCGGCTGAGGCAAAGGAGTTAGTGTAGACGCTTTTTGTTCGTTCTTATCATCGCGGTAATGTAGAATGCGTTTGGTTACTTCAATTGTTAATAGGACTATCGAAGATAGGCCTGCTATCAGAATCACTTCATCCAAACCAATTGGAGCGAGATTAAAGCTTTCTCTTAGGAACGGCACGTTTATTATCAGCAGAATTAAGGCGATTTCCCAAAGTATTGTTCCCACAAGCAGTTTATGGGGCCGAACTTTGACTATTGTGTATTTTAGTGAACGACAACTTAGAGCTAATACTAGTTCGAAAAAGATCAATACCAAGAAGAGGCGGGTTTGAGCTACTTCAATACCTAGTGGCAACGCACTTATGAATACCCAAAGCAGTAGTGGCGTTTCTATGAGGATAGCACGTATTAAGAATACTTTAACGTCTTTAGTGAATATGCTTTCTTTCGGATTTCTTGGCGGTCTCTTCATTACGTCTGGTTCAGGAGGACTTAAACCTAGAGCTATGGCAGGCAACCCATCTGTGGCTAAATTGATATATAGAATATGCACTGGAAGAAGCGGAAGAGGATAACCAGCCAAAACTGCGAAGGATAGTATAAGTATCTCTACAAGGTTTGCCTGCAGCAGGTAAGTAAGATATTTTTTGATATTATCGTATGTCCATCTCCCCATTTCTACTGCATTTACTATTGTTGCAAAGTTGTCGTCTTCAAGCACTAAGTCTGCAGATTCCTTTGTTACTTCTGTACCCGTTATACCCATAGCGACGCCGATATCGGATTTTTTGAGTGCAGGCGCATCGTTAACTCCGTCACCGGTCATGGCGACAACTTCGCCCTTATTTTTCCATGCTTCAACAATTTTGAGTTTATGAAGGGGGGAAACTCGGGCGTAAACACTTATTCTTCTGACTTTATCACTGAATTCTTCATCAGATATCCGTTCTAAGTCTTCGCCTGTTAAAATTTCGTCGCCATCTTGGTAAATACCGATTTCTTTTGCGACAGCCAAAGCAGTTAGTTTATGGTCTCCTGTAATCATAATTGGTTTGATTTTGATTTGTTTACATAGTCTTACAGCGTCTATAGCTTCTTTTCTCGGCGGATCCATCATGCCAATTAAACCTAAGAATACTAAGTTGTTCTCAACAGATTCTTCTGTGCAGTCGGTTAAATCTCCAGACATTTCTTTATAAGCTATGCCTAATACTCGAAGACCTTGACTGGCCATTTCCTCGTTTATACTAAGTACTTTTTGGAGTTTTTGTTCAGTCAATTTTTCAGTTACGTTCTCTGAGTAGATATGTGAGCAGTATCGCAGAACAATTTCGGGGGCACCTTTTGTGAATATGAGTTTTTTATCTTCTGGTCGGTCTTTAACAGCATGTATTGTAGTCATGCGTTTGCGGTCAGAGGAAAATGGAAACTCGTTTATACGAGGATACGCACAAGATACTTCATCTTTTTTAATTCCAGCCTTAAGTGCAGAAACAACTAAAGCACCTTCGGTTGGATCACCTTTAACAATCCAGTTATCGCCGTCTAAAACTACGGCTGCATCATTACATAATACAGATCCTTTCATGAGGAGTGAAAAAGATTCAGTCTTCAGCACATCCGGGTTATTTAGTTCTAATTCACCTTTAGGTGAGTATCCAACACCAGTTACTTTGATAAATGAGCTAGGTGTGTAAATTTTACGGACAGTCATTTCTCCTTTGGTTAAAGTGCCTGTTTTGTCAGTACAGATGACTGTTGTAGATCCAAGAGTTTCAACTGCAGGCATTTTTCTCACTAGAGCACTACGTTTTGCCATCTTGTACATACCTATGGCTAGGCTGCCAGTCACAATTGCTGGGAGGGCCTCGGGTACTGCAGCAACTGCTAGCGCAATTCCAAATAGAACCATTTCAAGCAGGTCTAGACCACGCAGTACCCCAAGAATTATGACTGTTATGCTTACTCCTAAAGCTGCGGCACCAAGCCATTTTCCAATCTCTTTAGTTCTTTTCTCTAAAGGAGTCTCTCTCTTTTCAACAGCACTTACTTGGCCTGCAATTTTTCCAAACTCTGTATTCATTCCAGTAGTTATAACTAAAGCTTTAGCTTTGCCTGATGTAACTGCTGTTCCTGAAAAAACCATATTTTTTTTGTCCAAAATAGCTGCATCTTTAGCTACTTTCGTTATGTTCTTTTCAACTGGTATAGATTCGCCAGTTAGAGGGGCTTCATTTACATGTAAATTGTTAACTTCGATAAGTCTTGCATCAGCAGCTACTTTGTCTCCTTCCTTAAGAACTAGAATATCACCTGGCACGATGTCTTTAGCGGGTATTTGTACTTCTCGTCCATCCCTTAACACTGTAGCTGTTGGAACAAGCATTTTTGTCAAAGCTTCAAGGGCTTTTTCTGCGCGATATTCCTGAACGAAACCTAAGACAGCGGAAAGCACCACAATTATCAATATTATTGAGGCGTCAAATTGATGCCCAGTTACAAAAGATATTATCGCTGCTGCAATTAGTATAATTATTAAGATGTTTTTAAATTGCCCCAAAAAAATCTTTATGGGCGACATTTTTTGTCCAGCAGCTAACTGATTAGGACCATATTTGTTAAGCCTGTTAGCTGCTTCAGTTGAGCTTAATCCAGATTTTGTGCAGTCAAGCTTGTTTAGAACATCTGCTGATTCTAAGGCATGCCATGATTCCTCGTTACTCATAACCTGTCGCCTTCATAGATTAATCGAATCTGATTGATTAATTAAACCAATCAATTCTAAACCGATTGCTTTTACAAAACAACTATTTATAGTTCATTATTTTTTTTAAACTTTTTAAGTTAAGACTTTGACTTATCGCTACCAAGTTTTTTTTTAATAAACAATTTTTTATCAATAATACTATTTAAAAAACAATTTATTCAAATATAAAAATTCGTTTTTTACATAAAAAAAATTACATATTGCATAGCTTCGTACGGAAAAACCAATTTTTTCGAATTAGAACCCTCAACAGCGTTAATTCATTTGATTTCCAAACACGAATTTTCTTCTGAAATGACTAACCTGAAAAAATCCAAAAACTAACCTTACAATTATCTAACATAGATAGACACCAATTTTAGGCACTCTGCTTGTTTTTATGTGTTAATTTTTAACGATTTGATTATAATAGTAGCATCGGTGATAGTCGTTTTTTGTAATTCTTTAACTTACTAATTCAACATAAAAAAATCCAATGCTACTATTACAGAAAAAAAGTTATTAGAACATAAAAATGTTAATGGATATATTTAATCTGCTAATTGCTAAAAGTTAACAAAAATAATTTTTAATGGTTCTTCGTCTTTTCTAAAAACTCAATTTGACCACTATATAATATCACTGAAGTTCAATTGATACTTGAGTTGTTTTTAATTTGATTTTAACATAAATTATTTTATACAATGGAACTTAATGATTCATTGGAGATTAAATGGCTTCTGAAGAAAAAATCGTGCTCTATCCTGTAGGTTACGTAAAAAGCAAATATGTCAATAAAGGAAATCGAGATATAATTTCGCAGATTGTAATAAAAAATGAACTAATTGAAACATTGCAGGGAATTGAGGATTTTTCACATATATTTGTGCTGTTCTATTTTGACCGCATTTCACCTGAAAAAAAGAGCAAATTGAAACTACATCCTAAAGGCCGAGCTGATTTACCTTTAGTAGGAACTTTAGGAAGCAGATCGATGCTGCACCCAAATCCCATTGGCTTAACATTAGTAGAGATAATAAAAGTCGAGGAAAACATTTTGACGGTTAAAGGTTTAGACGCCTACGACGACACACCTGTATTGGATATTAAACCGTACGATCCGGAAGGAGACGCTGCAGTCAACGTAAGAGTACCTGACTGGTGGAATAAAATATAGACGCCCCAACATCATTATTTTAATTGGTCAATTTTCAAAGAATCTCAGGAGTTTTACATTTTTCTGTTTAACGAAAAATCCTCAGTTTATAAGAAAACAAATAATCAGGATAAACATTAACTAGGTCACATACATATTCCGCTATCCTAAATTCTTTTTAAATAAAGCGGATTCCAAAAAAAGTTCGATTAATGATAAACCAGTTCAGCTTATTTTTTATGGTTTTTTAGTTGTTATTTATTATTAAAGTAAATTTTGCGCCTTCTCCAGGTTCCCCTTCCTCAACTATAGTCCAACCGTAGAACTCAACTATCTTCTTAATCAAAGACAAACCTAAACCGGTACTTCCGCCAGTAGAGAAGCCTTCATTAAAAAGTTTAGATTTATTTTCAAAAGATATGCCTTCACCATTGTCTTCATAAATCAGATGTTTTTTATCGTCATTTTCCAGAAAATAAAATTTAATTTGGGACACAAATCCACCATATTTAATCGTGTTGTCAACTAGATTATGGAAAACCTGCACAAGAAGAGAGTCAGCAACAACTTTTAAGTTATGACATTCGTTAATAATTTTTATTTTACCTAAATTTGGAATCAAAGAGATAGCTTGATCAAAAGCTTCACCAACATCAACGACTGAGGGTTTTTCAGCACCGATTTTCTCGTAGACTCTACTAAAATCGAACAGTCTATTTGCTGAATTAACTGCAGAATCAATGGCTTCAAAATACTTAGTCACCCTTGGGTCATCACCAACATGTTTTCTGAGCAGATAAACACTGTTCCTTATAGTCATAAGTTTGTTACCCACATCATGTCGGGTTAAGCTACCTAAGACGCGAATTTTCTCATTGAATAAAAAGAGTTTTTCTTCATCAAATTTGCGTTCAGTGACAATTGATAAAGAAACTAACAAAAGCTGAGGTTTGCCTTTGCCATCGCGCTGTAAAACATTTACTCTACTTTGAAGCCACTCCCATTTGCCACTTTTACTTTTTAGACGATATTCGATGGGTTTTTCACCGCTTATTGTACCTTGCATTATATCGTACCAATTTTTTAGAACAGATTCTTTGTCAGCAGGATAAATATGTTCAGTGAGTGAATTTGTACCTTCTATCTCACTTCTTGGATACCCCAAAAAAGTATCCCTGTTAAGAAATTGAGTCTTATGAGAGATATTATCAAAAAGGTAAATCGTGTCAGGTGAATTGATTATCAATTGGCGAAAACGTGCTTCACTTTCACTTAAAGCCAACATATCTTTTTTAAGTGAAGTTACATCTTCAAGAGATATAACATACAGTCTGGGTTTTCCTTTTTCGTCTCTGATTAGACTCACGTTTACTTTGCCATCTATTATTGTTCCATCTTTTCTTATGTATTTTTTTTCTAAACTAAAAAAAGGTACTTTTCCTGCATTTAGATTATCTACAGCGATAATACTATCAGCTAAATAGTCTGGATGCGTAATGTCTTTGAAATCCATCTTTCGCAGTTCACTTTCTGAATAACCAAGAATTTTGACGAATGATTCGTTGGCACTCAAAAAATTTGCGTCTGCTGCTATTGTGGCTATTCCAATTGGGGAATTAGCAACTATAGCTCTCTGAAGCTCTTCACTTTTTTTAAGAGCCACCTCGATTTTTTTACGTTGAGTTATGTCTCTAATAATAAGACAGCTTTTAACTTCACCTGAAGAAGATAGAAACAAATTAGAAGAAGCTTCGCCAACAAATGTTGAACCATCTTTACGTTTAAAAGTAAACTCGGAAACAACTTTGCCTGTCTGTTCACGTTCTTTTAGCGCATTTTTTAGTTTTTCATCTTTTACAACTATTCCTTGGCGTCCAACTTTAATAATTTCCTGCTCACTCATCCTCAACATACGACACGCTGCAGGGTTAGCGGACAAAATAGAGCCGTCTGGTTTTGTTAGCATCACACCATCAAAACTGTTTTCAAACAATAAACGATTTTCATCCTCACTTGTCAAAAGAGAACTATCATCATTTCGGGCTCTAACTAAATTGGTTATTGCGTGTGTTAGTTCTCCGTAGACTGTTTTTGGTGTGCCGTGTTTGTTTATGTAGTAGTTTGCTCCTAGGTTTAGGGCTTGTATGGCTATGTCTTCTCTTCCTTTTCCTGTGAACAA
>JAAZBP010000071.1 GCA_012513715.1 Thermoproteota archaeon
TTCTTTATGGTACGCAACTACCTCTATTTTGGTTCTGCAGTAATCTACGGAAACTTTGTAACAAACACAATGAGTTTCTCTGGTCAGCTTGATGCTTTATGGTTTTTGAGGTTTGATTTGCTTTTTACAGTAACAGGTTTAGGCAGTATATATTTAGTTTTGATAGTTGTTGCATTAGCATGTGTCGCGGTTAAGTTTTGGGGTAGAAACAGCATTACAGCCGCAGTTTTAGGTGTATGGCTTGTTCTGCTCGTTTTGGATTGGGCGTACTTCTACAACTTTCAATATACAATTAGTGAAATCCGGCGTCTACTACTTCTGTGTCCTTTTATAGCAACTGCAGTTGCATATGGCTTCTCATGTATGTATGACCGTTTAACTCGTAAAAAGCCCAGTGAAACTGAAGGATTCCTATTCGCGTTCATAACTGCTTTTGTGTTTCTCTGCTGTATAGTTGTGTTTCAGCTTCAGTTTATGAATTTGTCTGGCACTTACCTTACGTATGTGGGTGTTCCTGAAGTTAGCGAGTTGTTGACGCCTACAGCTTTGGCTGCTGGCTTACTTGTTTGCGGTTGCATTTTTGGTGTTGTTTACTTAAGAAGTAAGGTGCGAGTTGAATCATCCGGCTTAAAACTTAGTCATTTACTGTCTTCTAAGCGTAGAAAGAGGTTAGTGTCTGTAGCTGCTGTAGTTGGCGTAGCCGTTGTTTGTTTTATTCCATTGAACGTGGGTCAAATGGTTTTAGATGTTAACGGCTCAGGCTGGGATATAGTTGAGTATCAAAATAGAACTGAAGTTGCCTACTTTGTAGATTACCTCCCAGAAATAATTGATTACTACAGTCACAACCTTGACGGCAGCTACGTGACTGTGACTTATGGTCGGCAGCCCACTGCACTCATGTATTTTATTGACTACAAAGTTGTGGACCTACGTCAGGGCGTAGGAAAATATGATTTTCTACGGTCCAACGACACTGACACTTTGCTTTTTGGGCTTTCTGGTTCTGATGTTAAGTATTTCTTGGTGCCTCTAAGCAAAGCAACCTGGTATGATGCCTATTTAGAGAATAAAGATCGGTTTTTGTTGTTTGGGTTAATTGATGAGGGCCGATATTTTGAGTCTGTGAAGAATTTCACTTGTTACGAGTTATACCGGTTTGTAGAGCCTTAAAATATGGTTTTAAGTTGGTTGGTAATATAGTTTTAAGTTGTTTTTCTTCATTGTTTCTGCTGTTTTAGGCTGGTTTTTTGTTGTTTTTAGCAGCAACTATTCTGGGTTAGAAGCTTCAAGGTTAATGGGTTTAAATAAAAAAAGTTAGGGTTTACTTGTGGAAGGCTTGTTTTTCTGGGTTATTTGGATTTGAAGGTTTTTTTCCTGCGGCTACATTGCATGCAGGTAACGGATGATTTAGTTATGGATGTTAAGCAAGCAAAAACGGCAGCTAAGAGCATAAATGAATTAAGCAAGGTTACTGTGGATGCTGCAGCAAACCTGAAAGAGACTACGCGAAATGCTGCTGCGGTTAAGAAGTTAACGCGTGAAGGTAACAAGTCACGTCTAATCCAGTTGGGTGTAACAGTGTTTTTGATTCCTGAGCCTACACCTATCTGTGATATAGTTGGAGCTGGGTTAATTGCTGCTGGCGCAGTTCAGCAGGCCATAAAAAACCAGGCGTTGTATATTGATGATATTCCACGAGAGCTTCAGAGGACACTGCGTGTTCTGCGTGAAGCAAAAACTTTTACAGTTTAGTTTTCAATTGGTTTTTCTAGTACGTTGACTACTCCGTTTTTGCCTAGTCGTAGTTGTTTTTCACCTTTAAAGCTGGCGACATGTGCGTTTTTAACTTCCACGTGGTCGCCTGCTGTGACAGTGTTAACTTGTTGGTCCCATAGGCAAAGCAGAATGTTTCCTGTTTCGTCTTCTATGACTGCGTTGGATACCACTGCGTTGTCTCTGAATTGTGTGTGAACCTTAGTTGGGTTAGAAACTTCTGTGACGTCGCCTGAGATGTTAATTTTTTTCATGCCGACCCTTAAATCTGCGATTTTAAGTTGATTAGGAGTCGGAGACTGCTTTGCTATTTCTTTTCGTATCCTTCCGCTTTCCATTGAACTGTCAAATGACACGTCTGTTCTTGCAAGTGTGTCGTCTTGAACGCGGAACTGAGCAATTACGGCTCCGTCTTTAGTGATTAAGAAAA
>JAAZBP010000072.1 GCA_012513715.1 Thermoproteota archaeon
ATAATTGTTCAGCTTCAAGTTTTCATGGTGTAATCACACAAAGCACAACTTGGACAAAACAAAACAGTCCATACACATTGGATGGGCCTACTTCAATTGGAGAAGGGGTTACTGTAACTGTAGAACCAGGGGTAACCGTCAACCTAAACGGTTACTACCTGCAGGTGAACGGCACTCTAATAGCCAGAGGAACTGTTAATGAAAAAATTTACTTTACTAATGGCCAAGTAATATACACTACCTCGAGTCCAGGTGGAACTACCTTTGAATATACAGTTACTGAAACACTGCAAACGGCAACAACCTTGACGATTACAAGAAACACTTTTACAGCACTTGATGCGGGCGGGTCATCAACAGTCACATATAACAACATCGAGAACCTTAGAGCAGAAGGCAACTCAGTAGTGACAAATAATCAAATAACAAAAACGTGCTATGTAGGTGGTTCAGCTAAAATTTCATCAAATAACATTCAAGCACGACTGATTTTTACAAGGGGTTGCACAGGTGAAGTTTCAAATAATCAAATTAGTGATGGCATCCACTGCGACATCGGTGGGGGCGACGTAACTATCACTAACAATCAAATCACAAACATCAACGCTTATCCATTAGTGTTTATTGCAGGAGCCAAAGCAACAGTAACAGATAACAGTATATTTGGTCAAAATAATCCGTCATGCGGCATATCAGTAGGCGGATCCTACCACTCAGCAATAAAAACTGAAGTGACAATAGAGAGAAATCAAATTTCAGGTTGTGAGACGGGGATTTCAATAAGTAATTCGTGGGTAACAGTAAAAAATAACGCCGTCTACAATAACGACTTAGGTATAAGCATATGGCTACTATCTTCGTATAACCGTCCCCCTCCAGGAACAAACCCCGTGACAATAGAAAAGAACAGTATAGCTAAAAATCTGGCAGGTATCCAGTATCAACCGTACGAGTTAACCGCTACTATTTCGAACAATAACATCCAAGAAAATAGTGAATACAACTTCAAATTAGTCGATACTACAAGTGACGTAACTGTAGCAAATAATTACTGGGGAACAACATCTACTGATGAGATTAGCCAAAAAATCTACGATTACAATTATGACTTTAACTTAGGAAAAGTTAACTTCACCCCTATTCTGAAATCCATTGTGGCAGGAGCACCAAATATACCCTCAAATACACCAACTATGTCGCCTACAGTAAACCCAACGATTCAACCAACAACAAACCCAACTATTACTTCAACTCCAATAACAATACCTACACAACCAACTACTGACACTCAATTAGAATTCAATTTAGTAGAAATCGCGATTCTATTGACTTTAATAATTATTGCCATACTCTTAGCAGGTTTAATTGTAACGTTAAAACAAAATAGAAAAAAATAATTTATGAATTTTCTGGGGACTATTATTCTCTATTGCTTTTTGCCTATTTGTTGAGGTATCTCCAAGACAGGATTATTCCTATTGATGAAAGCACAACTGCGAATATTCCTACGTATGCATATTGGAATAGTAACTGACTATAGTTGATTGTATCATTGATTAGTAATTGGCGGCATCCATCTATTGCATAGGATAAAGGATTGACGCTTGCTATTGCTTGTAGCCACCCGGGCATTCTACTTATCGGGAAAAATGCACTGCTTGCAAACGTTAAAGGCATGTTTAGTAGGTTCATGACTGCCATTGGAGTCTCGTTACTTCTTGAACGTATGTTGATAGCGATGAACATCGAGGATAACCCCACACACAGCAGGAATAGGAACGCGTAGACACCTAGTATGCTTAAGGGTGTAAATGCTGCACCAACTGCGAATCCAAAGGGTATAGCAATTATTAGTATTATAGTGGCTTGGAACATTGCACGTAATGTTGCAGAGAGCACTTTTGAGAGTATAATCACTGCCCGTGATACTGGAGTACTTAATGCTTTATTGAGGAAACCTAGGCGTCTATCCCAAACTATTGACATACCGCTAAACATAGTGGTGAATAGTGCAGTGAAGACTATCATGCCCACAGCCATGAAGCTGATGTAACTATCGGTTCCGAAGGTTCCTTGCATCATAGAGTTACCTAAACCTGAGATGAAGTCCTGTAGAAGCGCTAATTGGTCTGCAGTAAACTCTGCAACCAGCGAAGGAGGCAGTGCCAAAGAGTCTGGACTGACCAAACTGCGTAGGTTCAAAGCGTTTCCAAGCAGACCAAGCCAAAGTATAGGTTGAACTAGAGTTAAAACGAATACTACCGGTGCCTTATACCATTTCTTTAATTCACGATTTGTAAGTGCCCATAGACCATGTAGTTTACTTTTTGAAACTTTGTTTTCTTGACTCATTTAATGTGGCCTCCTCATCATAAGACCATGTCCCATGCGCTCTCTGGATTCGTCTGCTTGGTCACGCATTGATTTACCCGTGTATTGCAAGTAGACTTCGTTTAATGTTGGCTTTGTTAAGGAAAGTTTTGAAACTATGTGACCTTCTTTTCGGATAGCTTCTATAATTAGTGGTGCTGTAAGTTCTGCGCTTTCAGTTTTTATTGTATAAGTTTTATCGTCTAGCTTAACTTCTTTAACTTGGGGAATTTTCTTGATTATATCGGTTATATCAGTATTTTTTTGTATACTCAAGGTTATTATGTCTCCGCCGATGCTGTCTTTTAGTTCTTCTGGAGTTCCCACAACCACTATTTTTCCATGGTCAATTATGGCTATGCGGTCGCAGAGTGAGTCTGCTTCTTCTAGATAATGGGTGGTCATGAAAAGAGTCATGCCGAATTCTTTTTTTAGGGTTTTAATGTAGTTCCATGTTGCTGCTCTTGTTTGGACATCCAAACCTAAGGTTGGTTCATCTAAAAATAGTACTTTTGGTCTGTTGATTAGACCTGATGCAAGTTCTAGTCTTCGACGCATTCCACCTGAATAGGTTTGTGTTTTTTTATCTTTGAATTTGGTTAATTCAACAAGTTCTAAAAGATCAGCGGCGCGTTTCTTTGAAATATATCGTGGTATACCATACATGTCTGCGCAGAGCATTATGTTTTCTAATCCAGTTAAGTCTTCATCAGCAGTGTATTCCTGTGGAACAACACCTATAGAATATCTAACAGCGTCAGATTGCTTAGCTATGTCATGACATAGGATTTCGGCTTTTCCAGAAGTTGGTTTTAGAACTGTAATTAACATGTTAATTGTTGTGGTTTTTCCTGCACCGTTAGGTCCTAGAAACCCGAAAATTTCACCTTTTTTTACATTAAAATTTATGTGGTCAACTGCTACAAGTGTCTTATTGAATACTTTTGTTAAATTCTCAACTTTTATGACATCTTCATTTTGACTCATACTACATCGCCTTTCAGTTTCTGGTTTATTTTCTCGAGTTTTTCAGATGCTTCATCAAGAACAGCCAATGCTTCATCTAAGTCTTTATCTGAAAAGTTTTCTTTCAGAGTTTTTCCTAACGAAATAGAAGCCACAAGCAAACGTTTCATTGACGAGCGAATTGTGTTTGTTTTTTCTTGGGGTAAATTTCTAAAGAACCTATCAAAAAAGGGATGTGACATACAGCCTATATCTTCGTGGAATCTTTCGCGGGCTTTTATCTGGTCTTTTAATAGAGATTTACCGTTTTGAGTTAGTTCGTAGCGTTTAAGGCCATTTTCTGTAGGCAGCTCTTTTATGTGTGCGTTATCTTGAAGCCATGCTAGTAGGGGATAGATTGAGCCTGGACTGGGTTTCCAGTGTCCGCCAGTTTGGTGATGTATTTCTTCTATGAGTTCAGAGCCGGAAAGTGGTTTTTCACTGAGAGCTTCAAGTACATGGTAACGTAGGAATCCTTTAGGCACCATAGCATTGTGTCGGAACCAGTTTCGGTGATGCATAATGCGGTGTTGGTGTTTTCTGTGTTGTAATTCTTTTTCTTCAACCAATAAATATCACTATCGATATCAGCTGCGATATCATATTTGATATTTAAAGTTATTTACAAAAAATCTAAAACTGCAACACTATTAACTAAATAAAAATTGAAGATAGCCTCTTTTTTCTAGCTTATAATTGTTCCAATGTTTTTGCCTTTGATTGCTGCCAGCATGTTTTCTGGTTTGAACAGTTCTATATTTTGCCTTTGCGTTTGAAAAAGTAAACCAGCAGGCACAAACTTAAAACGACAGCAACAAATGCAATCGTTAAAAGCCAAATCGGGATGGATTGTGATTCTGTGACGGAAAAAGAGGTAGATTGCGATGTCTCAATATGCCTATTCTCATCTATTGCATAGATTCTAAGAGTATGGTTCCCACTAGACAGACCAGTTAAGGTTGTATTCCCAGCAAGGGTCACGTTTTCTGATCCATCTAGACTATATTTTACCGTCGAAACAACGCCACTAACGGTATAATTCAACGGGATACTGGATGAATTGTAAACCCTATCTTCTATAGACAAACTAGAAATCAAAGGCGGTGACTCAGTATCGATAAACACGCCAAGCACCTCAATATGGTTTTGAAGCTTGTTTAATTGAATAGTGACATAAACATCTATTTTAAAGGAATGAAACCAAAATGGGCTACCGCTAATCTCGTATAAACCAAACTCTTCTACCATTACGATTATTGAGTGTTCGCCGTTGGGTATACCAGTCAAATCCTGGGTACAGCTATAATTTGTATTATAGGCGATGCGCCCCATTAACGGATTTATATTATATGTGTCAAGTAGTTGAGTTTTATTTGTCAGCCAATCTGCTTTATAGGATGCCCTCATAATGGCTCTGTTGTATGCTGTTTTTGATTCTCCTATATTAGCGTCAAATGACAAGTGTAGAGTGGTGGTGTTATATGTCGTTTGATTTTTTGGTGAGAACATAGTGATTGTCGGAGGCTTCGTTTCAGAATCGGGATCAACCCGCCCTATTTCCTTATAGTAAGGGTTTGCTATTGAAGGGCAAATAAGAATAGCGGAAAATAATAGAACTAGTAAAACTAACATGGGAATTTTCCTCAATACCCCAAATTTCAAATCTATTGGCCCCTTGTTTGGTCTTTCACTCGCTTATCAAATCGGCGGAATTATCAATAGCGAATCAACGTAGAAATTACCATAATAATACACCACTACGGCAATATATCTGAATTGTCCTCCAAGATACGTTCCTGCATCAATCCAATCGGGAGAGGCTTGATTGATATATCCAGCCGATTGAAGGTTCCAATTACTGTTGTCACTAGAAACCCAGACTTGGATATAGCTGTTGACCGTCGTGTAGCCATAAAGGTAAATGTGACCGCTAGCTACCCAACCTAAGTCGCAGTCGATTACTGCTTGCCCTGTAATCGGCGGAACAGTGTATGCGTACAACCGTGTGTATTGACCATCGTTGGCACCTTCAATGTTGTCTGGATATTCTCCACCGCCATAGCCATACCCTGTGGCAGAAAGATATTCATGTACATAGTACTGATACAAGTGTATATCCCCATTGCCGTAGACTACTAACTTACAATTAGGCGCTGGGTCATAATCCCATTGGTTATAATATGTTGTATTCCACATTGGCCATATTGCTCCAAAACTATTAGCCAAGTCAATATCTCCAAAATCGTCATTGTAAATTTCCTGTGATGCTTCATCGAGAGCTTCGTTTATTGATCTGTCACCTATTAATGCGTACCAGAAGAATTTTTCAACCCAATTCGCATATATTGGTCCGACACCATTTATCGTCTGACTTAAAGACGCTGAACCCCATGGAAAACCCATATAGCAGAAATCGCCGTTATCTGGATCACCATAGCCATCATCGCTCATTTCATTAGAATCTGGATTACTGGTAACCATACGATGTGTCCATGCGTAAGGCATACCGCGTACGGGATCATCATCTTGATATGTCAAATCAGCTGATGCGCAGGTATTAATGAATGCAAAGAAAGTATCTCCCGTAGTTTCATCGTAGATATCCATGTCGTAAACCATATTAGTATTTACCCAATTATCAGGATCATCGCCATCAGGGTCAACAGTAGGGATCATTCCGACATTATCTTCAAACATATAATGAAAAACTCCTGGGTCTCTAATGTAATCGGATCTTCCCACACCATGATCGAAATCAATTACTGCTACCTTCGAGTAATAGTTCTCTGCATTTGAGATGTTGGCTAAAATACAACTCTTAAGAGAATCTTCCCCCTGATAATTATCAACGTCATACTGATCAGCTTCGAAATAATTTTTAAGAGCATTACTTGTAATCTGTTGTCGGGTGATCTCATTTTGAGTTTTACGTCCAGATTCACCATAATATGAAGTACACCCTGTGCTTTCGGAGCCCCAAATTAGCGCTCTCCTAGTGGGATATGCACTTACCATTGGCAGTAATATCATCGATGACATCAAAAGACATAGCAGTATACCCCAAAACTTGAGCATACTCCGCTTGGGGATTTTTTGCCTCTTGTTGAGGAAATACAGTACAGGCACACATCCTAACCCAACTGAGAGAAAAGTAACAACCACAATCGAGGACAAAAAACTAGATCTAAAAGTGTCACTAACAGGGGCTTCACAATTTAAATACTCAACCGTAAAATCATCGTTAGTCGCAATTAAATCTGCAGGAGCATCTATAGTAGAAACACGCTCGTTAACAGCGCAAACGGCTCCTGTATCAGCCCAGACATAGACGTTAAATCCGTAAACATTTCCAGGATAAAACTTATCCAAAGCGACCCACACATGTCTCAGAGGGTAGAGCATTAGAGGGTCTTCACTACGCGCCTTATCTGCATAAATGTTGCTCGCAAATACATTTTCCCAAATCATCGCATTAGCAACTTTAAAGTCACTTACTCTCACAGTGTTATTACCTGTACCCAAATTCCACGAAGAAGCACTGACCGCTTTCATAGCGATATCAACGGCGTCTTTTTCGGAAACGCTAACTTTTGTGCTTCCAACATTATAGAGATTCCAATTATCAATGAAATACTTCAAGATACCATTTTTATAACGTAAGGCTACATACTTGGATGGCGCATCCATACCCTTTTCTGTGTACGACCACTTGAACACCGTTGATCCCTCGTTGTTAGTCACTTCAAGTTTAACATTACCAGATATTTTCGTGTAATTCTTGTTAACATCAACATTTTCTAGCATTGACTATTTTATTATAAAAGGGATTTTTGGTAAATCCGTAATAATCATCCAAGAAAGTTTTAGCTGATTCAACTGTATCCATATTTTCAAGTAGTGGACCAACAGCTTTGGCCACATGAGGGATGCCTTTATTCTCGAAAACATTTATTTTTCGAAGATTAGCACCTATGAAAGTACAAGATAGCTCTAAAACGCCGTCATTTGAATGAAGAATATAGTAAACGTTTTCTTCTTCGATAACGTTTAAGTAGGTTTCTTGCGAACTACTTGCGGCAATGGCATATCTTGTTAAATCAAGACCAAAGACATTGCTTAAAATTGACCGCCCTTTTGCTTCGTTGACAGATGAAGTAACATTGCCTGCAGGTATCAAAATGCCTGTGCTCTGGTTAGTAGATAATTCTGCCTCTACCACACATGGAAGAAAGGCAAATATTGAAAATGAAACCGAAAATATTGTCATTATACATAAAAAAAAAACAAACATTTCTTGATGGATTCAATTCAATTACTCCGAAATACTATTAATAATTATAAATATTTATATTTTTGCATTCTATATTGAATAACAAATATTTATGTATAGACCATTTGATCTTTAGGTTATTTAAGAAATTGGAATAGTTAGAACGAGGCTTTAGTTAAAAATCTTAATTCT
Source organism: Thermoproteota archaeon (assembly GCA_012513715.1). Classification (GTDB taxonomy): domain Archaea; phylum Thermoproteota; class Bathyarchaeia; order Bathyarchaeales; family Bathycorpusculaceae; genus Bathycorpusculum. Next base: position 7,838 of record JAAZBP010000072.1, read on the forward strand.
CATCGATTTATGCTTTGTTGCAAATTATCAAGAGAACTTGAAGCCATGAACGAATATAAAGAAAGAGGCAGATGCCGTTATCCAGAATTGTTTTTCAAGCTTCTAAGCAGTAGTGCATGTGTATGTTCTGCCCTACCGTCAACTGTGAGGTTTCATTCGAGATTTAAGCTTGAATGTTAAAGGCCTCAAAACTCCAAATTACATTACTATTCGGTGGCGAGTATCAAAAATGAAAGTGGATATAGCTTCAAATGTTTAGCTATACGAGGGCTCACAATTGCTGTGGGTTCAAGCGGATTTAAAGTCTCTGAACGTAGCAAATTGATGTATAAGAAGTTAAAGGTTTAACGTGGTTTCATTAAAGTATATATTGTAGTTGACACCGAAACAAAGTAGATATTCACTATTGAAGCAAAATGAGAAATGTTGGTGACGAGTACATGTTTGGACGTTCGGTAGATAGTTCATTGAATAAGGCTGGTTTGAGTTGTGTTATCGTTGATTAATTGTATGGTTCTAAAGCCAACTTCAGATTGCTTGCCGGCAGATCTATTGGCCGTTGATGGTGATACGCAAGAATGCTTCTTGATATAGTTAGAGTTGTATGCCTCGCAATTTTGCTGTTGTTTTGTAGCATAGTAACTCTGAGTGGAGGCTCGAGAGAGGTTATGGTTTTTGCTGAATTGTTGAGTTGGCGTTTTCTATCTTTAAGCGGGTTTTGAAGAAATTATTGTGCCGTTTATGGGTTAAACATCGCTAAGGAATTATTCTTGAAAGTTTAAATCTATAATTCTTTAATGAAAATGAACTTAAGTTGAGCACTAAATTGGAATGCAGAGAATAAACAACATAAATCTAACTTAAACATAACCTTCAGTCATTCAACGTAACACATAAAAAGTCATGAACAGGAGTATTAACAAAATAAAAAATAGATTCAGTGTCTTCTAGTTTATGATTGTTCCAATGTTTTTGCCTTTGATTGCTGCCAGCATGTTTTCTGGTTTAAAACCGCTAACAACAATGGTTTTTACCCTGTTACGTTTTAAAACCTTAACTGCTTCTGGGTCTATGATCTGGTGAATGCCTGCTTTGTGTTCGTTTTGCTCAAAAACGTTCGTTAACTCTTCAAAAGTTAATCTGTCAAGTTTCACTGCGTCAGGATGTTTTTTTGGGTCCTTATTGTAGATTCCGTTTTGATCTGTGCCCTTCAACAGCAACTCCGCATGTATGCGTTCAGCCAACAGAGTTGCTACAGTATCAGTTGTGATTCCAGGTCTTAAACCACCCATAACCACAACACCACCTTGACTGAGGCAATGTTCGGCATCATCAAGACTAGTTGCAACTCTACTACAACCATCAGCTCCAAGTTTCTTTAAGAAAAGCTGCGCAAACAACCTTGAACATGAAATAGCCACTTCATCCTGCGCATTAACATCCAACTCCAAATTTTTTGCTATCCCAATAAATTCCCTAGCCAAAGCACCGCCGCCGAGAACCACAGCAACCTCATAGCCATCATTCTTTATTGTTTTTATAATTTCAGCGTATTTACCCAATAATTCAGTGTTAATTGGGGAAGCTACGACTGACCCGCCGATTCGTATTACTATGCGCATAATTGTTTTTCCTCTTCAGGGGTTGTAATGTATTTTGCGGTTAAAAATCTTTATAACGTACACCCAAAAATCTTGGAGTACAGCTTTAAACATACAATACAAACTTACAGAAACTATTCGATACTGCAATTGATGGCAAGTTGGTAAAATAGATGATGATATACAACGAGGTGATGTTTATGCAGGTAAAGTTGAATCACAAGTGAATTGTCTATCCTAAGCCTGAAAAGTTGTTGGTCTCTAACATAAGTAATGCTGCAAAAAGCGTATTCAACCTGGAGCGTTCTGTAAAAACACAAAAGAGTTCAAAATCTAAATTAGTGATGAACAATCAAAATCTATCGAACATTAACTTGAAATAAAACTTAGTAAAAATATTTTTTGAATATTCAACTTGTTAACAAATTTGTTTTTGGGTAATGCTTTTTGTTTTTGATTTTTGACTTCGGAGGTAATATAGGCGCAGTTGAGCTGTTGTTGCATCACCAACCAACACCAGATTATATAGTCTTAAAACTATTTTAAAAAAATGTACATGAAAAATGTGCTAAAAAATAGGAATAAGAGAAAATGAAAGTAAAAAGTAAAACAATAGCGTTAATTTTCGCAATAATGATAGCTACATCAACATTCATGACATTAGGAACAGCACCAACAGTTAAAGCTCACGACCCACCCTGGGAACTTCCCACACACGCATACATCTCAGTATCACCAAATCCCGTAGGCGTCGGACAAGAAGTACTAATCATATTCTGGCTTGACAGAACAATACAGGGCACAGCAATAACCAACAACATAAGATACCGCGACTATCAACTAACAATTACCGCCCCAGACGGAACAACACAAACCCAAAAATGGGACATAATATGGGACACAACAACATCACAGTACTACCCATTCACTCCAACACAAACCGGAACCTACACCTTAAACTTCACCTTCCCTGGTCAAGTCTATGACTACGGTGGATCATACCAAAACGACGTCTATTTAGCAAGCACTGCTTCAACAACCTTAACAGTTCAAGAAGACAAAATAGAAAGACTCCCAGACACACCACTCCCAACTGAATATTGGTCACGACCAATCGAAGGACAAAACATTCAATGGGAACAAATATCTTCTAACTGGTTAGGAGGATCAGCCTCATCTGACATCTGGCAAAAAGACGGAGCAGCACCAAGATCAGCTCACGTCATGTGGACAAAACCGATTGAATTCGGCGGATTAACTGGCGGATTAACAGACACAGGCTCAACTTTCTACTCAGGATTTTCTTACGAAACAAGATTTGGCAACCCAATAATTATGGGTGGAATACTTTACTACAGACAACCACTAAACCACGCAGGAAGCGGCGGAGGATACCACGCAGTAGACTTACAGACAGGCGAAACCATCTGGTCGAGAGACGACATCGCACCAACAAAAGGACAATTATACAACTTTGATAATCCAAACCAACACGGAGTAGTCGGAGGAATATTATGGGAAACCTCAGGTAATAGATGGTACGCTTATGATGCTTTCACTGGTAAAAACATATTCAACTTGACAAATGTACCCAGTGGAACAGAAGTATACACTGACGACGGACAAATAGTTCGATATGTAATGAACTACAACAACCGTTGGCTGGCTATGTGGAACTGGACTGAGTCACCACAACTTGGAACTTCAACTGCACCATATCGTCCAATAGGAAAAACTATTGATGCATCAAATACTTTCACATGGAACGTAACCATACCTAATCTGCCAGGAAGCCAATCTCCGAGTATCATAGGCATAATACATGATGATTTAATTCTTGGACGAAGCAGCAACGTAGCATTAACCTCACTACCAAGAGAAACACCCAACCCCTACACACTCTGGGCAATAAATTTGGATCCAGATAGGGGACCAGTAGGACGACTCTTATGGCTTAAGAACTATGCTGCACCTGCAGAAAATATAACTCGTATGTTAGCTTGGCAACCAATAGATCCAGTTTACCGCACCTTTACAATGACTGACTTCGAAACCGGCCAACGTTTAGGATACAGTCTTGATACAGGAGAACAACTTTGGGGTCCAGTAGGAGAATTCAGAGCATTCCAATACTACAGTAGTAGAAAAGGCTTCCCAGCTTATGGAAATCTATACGTATCAGGTTACGGAGGAGAAATCCAAGCACTCTCAATGAAGAATGGAAGCTTACTATGGAAGTTCAACGATACAAGCAGCGGCATAGAAACGCCTTGGGGACAATACCCACTTCAAGCAGCTGCAGTAGCTGATGGAATAATCTTTGCCTTTGCAGGAGAACACTCACCAAATACACCATTGTACAAAGGATACCGCGTCTATGCAGTTGATGCCTACACAGGAGAAGAAATCTGGAACTTACCCACTTGGTCTTCTTCAGGACTTGGAACCTCAATAGCACCTATAGCAATAGCTGATGGCTACTTAATATTTTTAAACGCATATGATGGCAAGATATATTCAGTAGGCAAAGGACCAAGCGCTCTTTCAGTAGATGCACCAAAAGCAGCAATAGAATTAGGCAAATCCCTAGTAATCACTGGAACAGTTACTGATATTTCAGCTGGTACACAACAAGAAGAGCAAGCTGCACGCTTTCCACACGGAGTCCCATGTGTTTCAGACGAAAGCATGACTCCATGGATGGAATATATATATCAACAGAAACCATTGCCAACCAATGTTACAGGTGTTACTGTCACGCTTTATGTTCTTGACGCTAACAATAACTATCGAATCATAGGAACAGCAACAACAGACCAAACAGGATTCTACAGTCTACAGTGGGAACCCGATATTTCAGGTAAATACACAGTTTACGCTAAATTTGAAGGAAGCAACTCGTATTATCCATCACAGGCAACAACAGCATTCGCAGTAGATGAAGTTGAAGCTACACCTGAACCTACAGAGACTCCACCGTCAGTTGCTGATCAATACTTTATTCCAGCTATCGCAGGACTATTCGTCTTAATCATCATAGTACTAGTGCTTCTAGTAATAATGATGCTCAAGAAAAAAGAATAAACACAACAAAACAAAAACCAATCCTTCCCCTTTTTTAGTCAAAATAGTAATCGGTTTAGTAATGGGCTGAGTGGGCTCTGGGTAAGTGTACTTTAAGGTTATGGTTCGCCTAAAAAGTATCATTTTCCTTTTCCTCCTAATACACCAGAGCCCCAGCAAACCCTGTTTTCTAAGCGAAGACTTTTTTTTAACTAATTTTAAACTTTTTTAAGCTTAATTTCTGCTGTTTTTATACATTAATATTTCTTTGATTTCAAGGATATCTTAAAAGTCTGAGTTCACTAAATTACCAAAATAGACGTGATTCTCAGAGATTTCAGAAACATAAAATTTCATAGAAATCAGCTGAAAATTTTTAATAT
>JAAZBP010000073.1 GCA_012513715.1 Thermoproteota archaeon
AAAAACACAAAAAACGGGCGGATCTTTTAAAAAATGCCGGAAGCAATACAGGCGTATCTTTTAGCCCTAAAGAAACACGTCAATCCTGTTTCGCAGCCTGCAAACTTTCTGGGAAACTATGCTATATCAATTTGCACCATTGGATTATCAGTAAAAAAACGTGATGGTTGATTTGCATTGAGGAAATCGCGGATAGAATAGTTATCGATCCCGACGTCATGGCGGGAAAACCAGTCATAGAGGGGACCTCGTATTCCAGTTTACCTTCTTGTTGAGTTTGTGGCAAACGCTATGACCAAAAAAGAGATCATACATAAGTACCCGCAATTAAGAAAGGAAGACATCAAAGCTACGCTTCTTTATGCGTCAAAATGCTTAGAACGCGAAGTCACTGTTACGCTTTAAGGGCAAAGCTTTTGAAAGCAATCTTTGTGGACGAAAACGTGCCAAATAACCTCCGAGAGTGGCTTAAAAAGAAAGGCTGAGTGGGCTTCTGGCTCCAATTAACGATGAATTGCCGTTTGTCGCTAGTTTGCAGTTTCTTTTCTCCTAAAAAGAAGTTTATAGCCGAGCTCCAGCAACCCCATCTTTAATAGAAACGAATTAGCTTTGGATTATTTCTATCCCTATTTGCTGAGCGTATTGTAGGTCCCTTTAGGCTTGTTTGCTTGATTACAGTTTTTCTTTTTTTATATTTATACTGCCATAATAAAAATTTTTACATACTTTCTTATACTATAGTAAAGATATGTTACAAGAAATCAAACAAAATGTGCCTATGGGTGAGTGTATAATCGCTGCGACAGCACAACAATGTCAAGCGAGGGTAATTTCGGATGATTCTCATTTTGACTCAATTGAAGGGTTAAAGAGAGCCTGGTTATAAAACTATAAAGCACTCTGCAGTACACAATAAAACATGGAGTTGTTCTATAGTTCTATATCTTTTAGCGTTAAAGCGGTGATGGTGGGAGATATTTTTTTTATAAGCCGTAAATCTTCTGTTATTAACTGTAGATGTTTCTCTTTTGCGAAGTAAGCGTATGAGGCATCGTAGAATGTGATTTTATGTTCTTCTGCGGTATCTAGTATTTCTTCTTCTTTGCCTGCTATCTGCAAGACTTCCATGATTGCTAGGGTGTGTTTGACTGTTCTTGCGATTATTTGGGCTTCTTGCTTAGAAAGTGTTGATTGCAAAACGTGATCTTTCCAAATGATGTTTCCCAGTTCATACCTTGCTAATTCTAAGGTGTAGCTTCCATTCAAGAGCTCGATTTTGTTTTCTTTTATTGCTCTAAATATGGCTGAAGAATCAAATAGGTACTTCATCGGCTGTCTCGGTCTTCTCTTATGCTTTTAACGGTGTCCTCTGTATTTATTTTGTTAAGTATGGGTTTTAATCTGTTTATTTCTTCTTTTAGCTCTTCAAGTTCTCTTTTTTTAACTTCATCTTCGAGGGCTTTCTTTAGAATCTTTGAGGGTTTAATCTTTAATCGCTGCATTCTCTCTTTGAGTTGTTTTGGAATCTTTGTAGATACAGTCACGCACTCAGTCGTCATTTTTACCACAGTGAAAGTAAACTAAAAAGTAAGATAAAAAAGTTTACCTCTCAGGTCTCCCCACACCACAAAACAAAAACAAAGCCCAAAAACAACCAACATTTTCTCACCAAACCTGTAACCCACAGCACCAGCAAATCGATAGCCACAGACGCCCAAGCACTAACTCAAAAAAGCGAAGCCATTTTTCATCTTCAATGGGGGAGGGAGAAGTGTTTATAGTATTTTTGAGAAGTCGGTATAAACGTTCTTTCTGTGCCCAATAAAAAGGACAATGACCTCTTGTTTCTTTCTGTTAATCTCGTATATGGCTCGGTAGTCGCCTGTTCTTATCTTCCTGTAATCGGAGAGATACAGTGACTCTCCAGCTTTAATGGGGGTTTCTGATAGTTCTCCAAGAGCCTTTTTGATCACTAATTTGGCAGCGTCAAAGTTTTTTAGTACCTTAGCCGATGTTGAATCCAAGTGGATCTTGTATGGCAATTAAACTTCCTCTAAGCAAACAGGTTTTCAGGGTTCCTGGCTTCTTGACGGCGTCTAGTTAGCAATTCGCAGAATTGGCGGGTTCTCTCGTGTTCTTAAATTCTTATTTGTTTAGCATCCTGTATAGTCTGAATTATATAGGGGTGCAAACCCTCTGGTGGGCTGCTGAATAGTCTGTATTCTGAGTAAACAGGTTTATTATATCTAGACAAAGCTCACCGCTTTGAGCGCTCGCAAATCCCCGTCACTCGTATACAGCTCAGCTTTCCAATGGCGAGCGGTAGCGTAAACAAGAGCATCTGAGAAGTGTAGGCCAAACTCAAGACTGTAATCTGCAGCCTCTAACGATATAGTTTGGTCGATGGGAACAATCGTTGTCTGGCTGAGGGCAGCGACCGCCAAAAGGGCGTGTTCCTCGCCTTTTAGCCTCTTTATTTTCTTGTAAACCTCGTAAAGAACCACAACTGAGGTGATAATTTCTTTAGGTTGACAAGACTCTATTAGCTGGTTGTATCGTAAAGCTTTAGACCCGTTGGTAAACCGCTCAATCCAACCGTAACTATCAATGCTAATCAATTCTCTCAGACTCATCCCGTAACTCTTCAGTGTCAAGTCCTAAAATAAACCCCTTGGTTTCCTTTATGGGACATACTGGAATATACTGGATAATTCCATGTTTAGTTATGGCAACCATTTTATCGCCAGGTTTGATTTTCGCTTCTCTGCGCAGTTTTTCAGGAATTACTACCTGATATTTTTTTGAAACCGTAACTGTTTCCATCGTTAATCAAAATGTACAACAAATTAACTATCGATATAAACTTTGCCTAAAACATCAAAACAGACATCAAACAATGCAAAGACAGACTTCCTTGATTGGACGATTTTTTCCCGTGGCTGCAGTTGCCCCCAACCTGAAATACCACAAATTTTATTTTATAATAAAAAATTTTACATACTTTTTTACATTATGATTAATGTATGTTAAGAAACATCATACTTACACAAAAAGCTGAACTCGAAAAAACCCTCAACGAGACCAACATTGAACGAGACATAAAACCCTTTTCTATAGCACAGGGTTGGCGGATCAATTAACAGATTACTGAGTTTAATCAAAAAAATGGCTTTCTTGAAAATTCAAAAAAGATAAAACGCTTTTTAAGCTTCGATGACGGCTTCGACGGATTAACTAAAAGAATAAGCTAAACAACCAAAAACCCCTAAACTAAATCGGCGCGATAACAGAAAAACAACCAGAATCATGCCTATCAGTAATCCTGAGACTGTAACGATTGGTATCTTTATATGAACATTATCGCTGCCACAGACTTACCCCTGACCTGAGAAGTATCTGTCCACTAGACAAGCAATAGTTGTTGCTCTATTTGGAAATTACAATTTTTTTGTGCTACACTGTTACTGCTTGATTTATGGGATGCTAATTTATCCATGATGTTTTTATTTCTTTGATCTGCTGAAAGTGAGGGTCATCTGAGATGCAGACGGCATTTAGAATGGACGCCGTGGCAGCTATCATGCTATCACCCATCGACAGCTGATACTTCTGCCTTAACTCAGCAGACAATTCCGCTACCTTTTCATCGACCGGAACAACTTTAAAAGTCTGCTTTAGTAGCGATATTCTTAATTTGGCTGTTTCTCGACCCTCACGTGAAAGCGTTAGCCGATAGAGTTCATGTAATGCCAGAACAGAAACATATTTTTCGCGATTCTTCTTTTCCGCTTCTGCTTTTTTTTGGAAATCAGAGTTTTCGGAATAAATTGCCTCAACAAGAAATCTTGTGTCGTAAATTCGTCTATTCATCTTCTTTTCTGAGTTTTTCAAGTTCACTCTTAACTTCTTCAACTGTTGCATACGGTGCACCTGACCCAATCAGGTCCCAAAAGGATTTTTTGGGTTTAAACAGTATCCCCTCAGATGTTTCTATAACTTCTAACCGTGTTCCCTCCTCTATTCTGAACTTTCTGCGAAGCTGCACAGGTATGG
>JAAZBP010000074.1 GCA_012513715.1 Thermoproteota archaeon
ATTGAACACGCCTACTCAGGCAAAAAAACAGGCGAAATCACAGTCAAATGCAGAATGGATAACTCAAAAAAAGAATTCACTATAAAACTAAAAGACAAAGGAAAACCTTTTGACCCCAAAAATGTTTTAGCTCCAGACACTAACGCAGCTTTAGATGAAAGAAAAGTCGGCGGATTAGGAATTTTCTTCATAAAAACGTTAATGCAAAATATTAAATATGATTTCAGCGAGAAGGGAAATGAATTAACCCTAACTAAAAAGATAGCTGAGGTTTAAACATGGAAGTTGAAACAAAAACAGTTGGAGACGTAACAGTTTTATTAATTATGAAAAGATTTGACGCCTATACCGCTAATGCTGTAGAGGCTAAAATTAATGAACTAATTAACGGAGGCGTAAGCAAGTTACTGTGTGATTTTTCTCAAACAGAATACCTTGCTAGTGCAGGTTTAAGAGTGTTGCTATCCGCAGTTAGGAACCTGCAAAAGAAAAGCGGAAAACTGGTGCTTTGCTCAGTTAAGCCGTACGTGCTTGAAGTCTTCGAAATTTCCGGCATGAACAAAATATTCAAAATCACCAGTTCACTTGAAGCAGGACTTGAAGAGCTAAACTAGGATAGTTAGGCTATGAAGTTAACTAACTCTGATCTTTTGCTTAAATACTTAGAGAACGAAGGCGTAGAATACATCTTTGGAGTACCCGGACTCAGTCTTATCCCACTTTTTGAAGCCATAAACAGAAACAACAAAATTAAACCGATTCTAGCTAAACATGAGGAGGGCGCAGCATTCATGGCAGACGGCTACGCCCGAGTCAAAGGCACATTAGGCGCATGCTACGCCACTTCTGGACCAGGAGCAACTAACCTTATAACAGGAGTTGCAAACGCCTTTGTCGATAACGTTCCCATCTTAGTTTTAACCGGTCAAGTTGCCACATCCTCTTATGGGGGCGGCGCTTTTCAAGATTCAACTAAAGAAGGCGTAGACTCAGTTTTAATGTTTGATCCAATAACACGGCACAGTTCAATGGTTATTTCAAAGTATCGCGCTCCGGACCAGATACGTGAAGCACTACGCATAGCATTAACTGGAAAGAGGGGACCGGTACATTTGAGTCTACCAAAAGATATTATGGCAGAAACCATCGACACAGAACTGCCTACATCCACATCTTACAGGCCTCCAGCAGAATACTTTGACCGCCGCATGGTTATTGAGACAGCACAGGAACTTGTCAACGCTAAAAACCCAGTTATTCTAGTCGGAACTGGCGCAGTAACTTCTAAAGCATGTGACGACATCAAAGACCTAGCTGAAACACTAAGCATTCCTGTGGCGACCACTCCGAAAGCAAAGGGCGCCTTCCCAGAAGACCATCCTCTATCTTTGGGCGTTTTAGGCTTCTGCGGTTCTCCAGTAGCTGAGAAATGCTTAACTTCAGGACAAACAGACGTTTTACTAGTGATTGGCGCAAGCCTAAACCAGATAACCACTTTATCTTGGGATCCCCGTTTAGCACCCACTAAATGCCTCATCCACGTAAACATTGACCCAACAGAAATAGGCAAAAACTACAAAGTAGACATCCCATTAGTTGGAGACGCAAAAACAATAGTTAACGAGATTTCATTCCGCATCATGCGCTTCATGGTTGAAGGGAAACGCCAAGAAATAGACGGAGCAAAAAGAGTAGCACAGATCCGCCAAGAAGTCGGCATGTTTATTGAACCAGACAAAGTAACTTCAGATGCAGTTCCAGTTAAACCTCAACGTATGGTTAAAGAGCTGGAGAGAGCATTGCCTGAAGACGCTATTCTTTTTGTTGACACCGGAAACCCTGTAGGCTGGGCTATTCACTACATGCAAATCCGAAGACCAGACTCTTTCATATGTCCATTCGGCCTGCTAACTATGGGCTACTCAACAGCAGCTGCTATAGGCGGAAAACTAGCTGCACCAGACCGCCCTGTGGTTTCTCTTGTAGGCGACGGATGCTTCTTAATGAACGGCATGGAAATCGCAACTGCAGTAAGCTACGATATCCCTGTTGTCTGGATAGTACAGAACAACGCTAAACTCGGGTTAGTTCATGAAATGCAAAAGATGTCTCTGGGAGAAAAAACAGTAACTACCACCTTTAAACCCATTGACGCTGCAAAAGTCGCTGAGGGCTTAGGCGCTAAAGGCTACCGAATAAGCAAACCAGGTGAACTTGAAGCTTTACTGCCTAAAGTAATCAAACTGAATGAGCCTGCAGTTATTGACTGCACAATAAGTGATGAAGTTCCACCGCTAACTCCCTTTGTAGAAGGCCTAAAAAGCTTTTCAAGCAGACTAGACATGATGTAGAAAATAGGTTAAACAGCGAAAAGTTGCCCAACCTCTACTGGGTTAGGCATCTATTATACGCTGATTTTCTTTTGACTTTTTTGTTTTCGCCAATCTAACAACTCTGCAGGTTTTTTTACCACGCCTCTGCTCAAAACACTCGACTACATCAAGCATTTCAAGAAGAAAAATCGCGTCAAGCGTAGTTTGGTTGCTTACACCTAAAGATTTTGAAACACTAGAAACTGGCTGTTCATCATTATTCATCTGTAAGTATTGAAGAATATTTTTGGCTAAACCAATTTTTTGTTTATTAAACCTTGAAGACCAATCATCACTTCTCTTATTTTCCAATTCTGCTGAGTCATCGTCTAAACAAATTCTTATTAGACGTTCCAGCTCTGTTGTGCGGAACTTGCAGGACACTGTCTTTGTTAAAGCTCCATTCGTAGCTGTAAGCGAAATTTCAAAGGCGTCTTCTCCGAAATCGAATTCGTAGTCTCCTGCAAAACTTTTTTCACGTGTTTTACGCTCTAAGAGTATGTTTACTCCTGAGAATTTGAAGCCGATTATGCTTCCTTTAGATTTAAGCATGCTTTTTATTAAGTTGCCTGGCTGTATCCCTCTTGTTTTCAGAAGGCTGTATATCTCGTTGAGTATCATGAATCTCTCTGACGAGTTTTCTACGTCGAAAATGTCGGTCAAGTTTCGCTTAGTCATAAGTTTTTAACCTTAAAGATTTGTTATAAAGCTTCGCCAAAATAAAAGCAAAAGAAATGATAAATCAATGTAAGATAAAAAAAGTAGCTGCTTGTCCACAACTAACAATCTATGTATTAATAACTTCAAATAGCTACAAAAAAGAAAACCCTCTGTGAAATTACTATTTGCCTGTTTTTATTTAGACATTCTGTTGGCTTCATTCATAATATATCTGCAGAATGCGGTACTATAAACTCAACTAACCAAAACCAGCTTTGATTAATACTGGCTTAACTTTCAGGTCACAACAGGTTTTGTTAGTGAATTATGGTTTTTTGGCTATGCATATGAAGTAGTCTTCGTCGTCTCTTTCGAATGTAACCTCA
>JAAZBP010000075.1 GCA_012513715.1 Thermoproteota archaeon
AATAAAATATTCTAATGCCTCATTGATATGAAAAACAGCATTTTTTACTAGAACATTTTTATCGTTCACAAATACTTTGTTATAGTGAGAAATTATGAAACTTGCAGAAATCGCAATTTTACTACGAGAAATCGTTGATAGATGTCCAGGGTTATCAGGAAGTACGATTAAATTAATACCACAGAAAGCGATATACCCATTGTATGAGGGCTACCATATAGATATTAAAGCTAACTTTGACAAGGAGACTATGGGCGGACTAAGAAAAATAGTTGAAGGCCACGACTTAGTAATGCAGATCAAAAAAGATTCAATTATTGTGTACGAAACAAGACCAACTTAGATTCAAAAAAATAATTTTTGTATCAATTAAAGAATACAAGAAGTGGCGAAATACTTTTAATATATAAAATTAGTAAGTTGAATAAAGTATACTAATTTATGATTTGAATCAGATACGCTTCATCACCTATTCAGCTTTTTAGACTGAACTTAGGTGATGCTTACGTTCTGAATATCAAAGTAACGTTTTGCTAAAAAGCGGAGACGTTCAGCATTTTTGCCGTTTTTACCTATTGCGACGCCTTTATCTTTAGGGTTAACAGTTATTACAGCCATTTTTTTGCCGTCGGTACGTTCGCTGACGCGAATTTCTCTTACTGCAGCAGGCTTTAAGGCATTTTTCATGAATACCACGGGATCTTCGCTGTATTCGATTATTTCGTGTTTTTTGCCAGTCATGCGTTCTAGTGTGTGAATGTTTCGTCCGCCTTTTCCTATTGCAACACCCACTTGGCCTTGATTGACTATGAAAATTGCTCTTTCTTGTTCTTCGTCAATTATACAGTCTTTTACGCTAGCGCCGCTTATACTTTCAAAGAGTGCTATGTACCGCATTTCGTCGCAGGTAATTTTTATGCCAGTTGTCAGGTTTTTTCCTCCATTTTTATTTTTTATTGTTCAGTTATCTTGAGAATATCTGAATCGCCGGTTTCACGTATGCTTAAAGCTGAAATTATGAACATTTTTTTGCATACTTCAGCTAAATCCATTGATCCACCTTTATATGTTATCACGGGAACTTTGGAGATTTCTCCATAGTATTCAATTTGTTCTTTTATTTCTTTTGGACAGTTTGAAGCTAAAACAATCATTTTAGCTTTACCTGTTTTGGCGTTTTGCAATGCAACATTTGATCCGAAGGATACCTTTCCTGTTTTCACTGCTGACGCTAATGCTTTATCTATGTCTATCATGCTTCTGTTTTTCCTCCTTCTTTATCTTGTTTTTCGATAGTTGACATATACAATTCAACTAGACCTGTGCCGATTGGTATTGATTGGCCAACTATAACGTTTTCTGTTACTCCAGCTAACGGGTCACTTTCACCCTTAACAGCTGCTTCAACGATGTTGGGAACTGTAATTTCGAATGCGGCGCGGGCAAGTACACTTGCTTTTTTACCGCTGATTCCATGTCGACCGATTTGTTGCACATCACCAGTGGTTGTCATCATGTCAGCAACTAGCATTACGTGTCTAACATCAACGTCTAATCCTTGGTCTTCTAGTACACCTTTTGCTTCGTTGACTAATGAGTTTCTTGCTGCTTCCACACCTAAGGTTTTAGCTATTTCGTGAATGTTGTTGGTAGTTGTTCTTGATGTATCCACGCCTGGAACTTCTAAAACTTTGGCTAAATTTGAACCGTCAGTTCTGATGACCCATTCTCCAGATTCTTCAGTTACCAAAACACGTTTAATATCTGGTACACCTTTCACTTGGAGCCCTGGCGTCTTTGATAATAGTCTCTTAATTTGCTCAGCTTTCTTAGGTTTAATTTCAACAGTGTTGTCAGTAACTGTTATAGTTGCATTTTGAAGTTCTAAACGTTCTTTCAATTCGTCCATAGTTATACTGCGGTCAGCCATCATTTGTGGACTAAGTTCAATTATTATTTCTTCACGGACAGGGTCTTCATAAATTGCTGAAGCTATGTTTTCTACGGAAGTGTAAATTATGTTTCTAGCAACTTCAACTGCAGATTCTTTACTTTTTGCATGTTCAGGAGTCAAGTAGATAGCCATAATTGGAGTTGAAGGAATTCTACGGGCGTCTACGATTTCAATTAGTCGAGGCAAACCTAAGGTGACGTTCTGTTCTTTGACACCTGCATAGTGGAAAGTTCTAAGGGTCATCTGAGTGCCAGGTTCACCTATAGATTGAGCTGCAACGATACCCACTGCCTCGCCAGGTTCCATCAATGCATGGTTATACTGTTCGGCTGTTAGGACAGTAGCTTTCTCTACACCTTTCTCAGTAAGCTTGTTTTTGGAGAATTCTTTCTTCAATTCTCCTAGCAGTATAGGAGTTATTTGGTCTTCAACTTTGTTTAGATGTTTCTTAATGAATTCAGGGGAGGCTGGTTCTCCTTTTTCTTCCCCTATTTTAATTTGGTTAATTAATCTACTGACGTTTACTGCTTTGCCGTGGTCGCTTTTAGCAGGGTCAACACCGTCTTCGCCATAACAGAATTGGATGATGTCTCCAGCTGAATCTCTTACTGTACTGTCATATTCAAGTCTAATATGTTCTAAAGCGTTGATTAATCTGCGCTGCATGTAACCACTTTGCTGGGTACGAACGGCTGTGTCGACTAGACCTTCTCTGCCACCCATAGCGTGGAAGAAAAACTCAATAGCGTCTAAACCTGTCTGGTAAGAGTTGTATACGAATCCTCTAGCTTTTGGTCTAGGATCGTTGGGAGTAAAGTGTGGAAGTGCACGACCTGCATATCCTCTAAGGATACGTTTACCTCGGACTGATTGTTGTCCAACACAAGCAGCCATTTGACCAATGTTTAAGCTTGAACCTCTTGCGCCTGTTCTGGTCATAACGATGCCAGCGTTTTCAAGTGTGAAGTCATCGTCGGCAATTTTACCTGATTCATCTCGTGCAGTTGCAAGTTCATGCATAACATAAATTTCAAAGGATTCTTCTAGTGTTTGACCTGGTAGACGGGGAAGTGTTCCGTTGCGGAAGTTTTCGATGTGTTCATCAATTTTCTTTTGTATGCGTTCCATAGTCTTATTCATTCGACTTCGAGCTTTCGGTGACAGCACAAGTTGATCGTAGGTGTAGCTAAATCCACGCAGCGAAATGTACAATTTTAGTATGCGAGTAACGTTATTCAAGAATTGTCTGCCTGCTTGCGTACCATAGTCCTTGATGATTCTGTGCAATAAGCTTTCAGATTGTTCAGAACCTATTGAACGTCTATCAATTATTCCTGAAACTAATTGGCCGTTCTTAACCACTACGTAAGCATCATGTTTGCATTCTTCTTCTTCACATTTACTGCAGCCTTGACAAATGTTTGCTTTCAACACATAATTAAGTGTCTTAGGCATAAATAAGCTGAAAATTTGTTTACCTGACCACATTGGTTCAGGT
>JAAZBP010000076.1 GCA_012513715.1 Thermoproteota archaeon
AGTTCTATGCGGGTGTTTTCGTGTGCTTTTCTGCGCTGGAAGGCTTCGGTTACTGGTTTGGGGACGTCTTGCATATGGGTAAATATATGGGTAAATAAATAAAAGGTTTGTGTTCAAAAAACCAAACTACGCCTAAATTGCCATGTAAAATCTAAATCTAGGGGTAAAATTCAAGAGTTACGGTTATCAATATTTCTCTTGGCACTCGCAAGCAACGCAGCAGCATACAACGCCGACTACACTCACAATAACTACAATTCCGAAACGACTCCAACAATCGATGGCCAATACACATATGGTGATGACTGGGCTGCAAGTTTAGTACAGCCCTTTGGTACGAACGGATTTTTCAGAGACGAATGGACTATGTCTCCAACTTACTATTGCCTCATAATTGAAACCGCTGACAACACTAATGACCCAGGAGATTACTGGGAAATGACTTTTGACTCGACAACTGATGGAGGAGAAACCCCGCCTAACGGAGGAACAGCGCCCCAAACAGATGACTATAAAATAAGAGTTACCGGACATGGTGAGTCTGCTACGGTTCAATGGTTTAAAGGAAGCGGAACAGTCTGGAACCCAATAGCAACACCTGGAGCAGAACTATTCACATATGCTCAATCACTGAGTACATCACCTATGATTGCTGACCCACACTATATACTTGAATTGAGGATAGAAAAGACATCTAATGTACTTGGAACTGTGGTTATGGGTTACAATTGGGCCTCATACTATGCATATTACGATGCACACGAAGGAGGGTACGGACTTCAATCTTGGCCACCAGCACCAGCAAGCCCAGATGTACCGAACAGTTGGGGATATATACCATACGTTATGAGTGCAAATCCAAGCCCAGATGTACCTGAAGGAATAGGAATAGGTGCTGTAATAATCTTATCTTCTGCTGCAGTAATAGCTGGCGCAGTACTTCTACGCAAACACCAAAAACCAAATTTTTCAGCAACTGTAACAAGCATATAAAAATCGCAAATTTCCCTTCTTTTTTTGGCAGTGTACCAGTTTAGATTTGTTAATGAATCTTTGAGTTTATCTCTGTGTTTTTTAAGTAATAGTACAAAAATCTCGATGAACTGAGCTCAATAATTGCCCTAACACTAAAATAAGCAAAAATTTGGCAGACAAGAATTAAACCAATCTAAATTAGGACACTGCCCTTTTTTAAATAAAAAGTAAATAAGTTATTTGAACAACAGGTATTGAATTCATACCAAAAGAGCATTCAGAGAAGCTTATCCAGTCAAAATCTAAGATATCGCTTAAGATAAGCTATAGAATATAAACTTCATATTTTTGTCAACTATCATTAGCTTTTCAATTCTAAAATAAAAAATTTAGAGCCAAAACAAAGCAAGAGCTAAAGTAAGAAAAAATTATTAAGACCGCAAAGGAAGATCTTTGAAATTTCCCCTGAGCCAGGCGGATAATTTTACCTTATACATTTTTAGCTGCCTTATAAAAGGGCAAGTCTTTATTCAAACTGTGTTTTAGACTTTACATATTTTGAGGGAAAAACACTAAGCAGTTATCTTTTCAATTGAAATCTTGACAGAATCAAAGCAAGTAACTTTTTAAGTTTTTTAAAAAGTGAATTCCAAAATGTTGGCTTCAACAATGTTGCTAAGAAAATAAATATAAAAATAGTAACAGCCAAACCCGAATAACCCCTGATTTCCCATAGTAATAGAGCATTTTCTGAGTGGAAATAATCAAGAGAAGCCGCTAGAGAAGGGTATATCTTCCATAAGAGTGGACTAAAAATAAGCAGTGCACGATTAGCTACAGTAAAAACATAGACTAATAATTGCAATATAAACAACAGAAACATATTTCGCCTTTTAACGCTGTACCCTAGAATAAATATGAAAAGGAATGGTAATATGTCAAGAAACAATTGCTCAGATACCCATCCGTAAGTAGCCATGAAAAGCATGTAAAAAGAGATTATAGAGAGTACAAAGTCACGGTTACCAACATATTCTTTTTTTATCCAATAAATGAAGGCGACACCTAAAAGGGGCAACCAGAGTAAACGGAAAGGCCACTGCAAAGAAACATCTATGTTTAAAAGTCCAATGTAACTCCAGAAGTTCATGCAACCAATCGTGATTTGTGTAGGGTTTGACTCAAAAACGGGTGTTGTATAGAAAACGGTTCGAAGAAAATACAGGATATCCCACTGAAAAACTGAGAAAACAATTACAGTTATGAAAACTGGTATAGATGAAGCTCCGACAAGCAGTTTCAATATATCACGTTTACCATAATTCTTTAGGGTAAAAACAATGAAAGCGGGTAAAGTAACAAGCGGATAAATTTTCAGTGCAATAGCGAGACCTAAAAATAATGCGCCTCTACTGGTTTTATTCTTTATTAAAGAGTCAAATGCTAAGAAAGTTAGTAATGCACTAAGCGTGTTTATTTGACCCCATATTGGGCCTACAAAAAAGAAGAAACTCCAAGTTAACATAAAAAAGAGTATTCTAGAAGAATTTTTCTTGTCGAAATGTTGTTCAGCAAATTTTCCCACAACATGCGCTAAAACTAAATGCCCAAATATAACAGGCAACTTAATGATGAAAGTCCATAAAGTGAAATTTAATCCGGAAAAAAGGTAAAGTTTGTAGGAAACACCACACCAGAGGGCCCAAAGAGGAGGATATCCTAAGTGATGAGGGGGAAGATAGATGTTTATTCCCTGATCCAGCCATATTCCTGTATTAAACCAAACGCCTAAATCGTATTGGTTTCCAGTCCACAGAGAAAGAACAGATTCTAAAACAAAAAAACCTAAAAATAACGCAAGATACAGCTTCTTTTCACTAAATATAGCTTCCAATTTATCTTGCAAACTTTGAATTTTATTGCAGATATCCACTTGGAGATCTCATCTTTAATGTAAATTAAATTTTTAGTTCTATTGCTTTAAGTGTTGCCCTTCAACCTATCGATTGAAAAGAACAACAGCATAATTTGCCATAAGATAAAAGCTGTCTTTACGCAAAATGTTTTATTGGCAAACATCGAATTAAATCAGACGGAACTTTGCCGCCCGAAATTACAGTTGGTATATGTGCTTACAACGAAGAAAAAAATATAGGAAATTTATTAGGGGAAATACTGAACAAACAGAATTTAAATAAAAATTATGAAATACTGGTTGTTTGCTCAGGTTGCACAGACGACACTGTTGAAATAGTAAAAGGATTTCAAAAACAATCTTCAAAAATACGCATACTCATAGAGAGCGAAAGAAAAGGCAAAGCATCAGCAATCAACCACATCCTTTCAGAAGCAAGAGGCAACGCTATCATTTTCATATCTGCCGACACATTACCAAACAGAGAATGCTTTAACAGATTACTTTCAAAGTTAGAACACCCAAAAGTAGGAATTGTATGTGGAAATCCGATACCAATTAACAGCACAAAAACCTTAGTTGGCAAATTGGTACATCTCCTTTGGGACTTCCATGACATAGTTTTCAGGTTTTTAGATAACGCTGGATTAGCTAGACATGCAACTGAAGTCTTTTGTATACGTAAAGAGATTATCGGAAAAATCCCCAATGAAACAATCAATGACGATGCATACATTGCTTTAACGACTAAAAAGAGGGGATGGTTAATAGAATACGAACCATCAGCTAAAGTGTCAATCTGTGGTCCACAAATATTTTATGATTATTTTCTACAAAGGCGAAGAATCCTAGTTGGACATCTACAGGTTAAAAAGTTAACAGGTGAACCACCTCAACATCTCATCTATTTGTTACCAAAGCAACCTATTCAAGTATTCAAATTATGGTTGTTACTTTTCAAAAACAACAATTTTGTTACAGTACTAACTTTTTTATCAATCGAACTTATGACAAATTGCTGTGCGGCTATTGATTATTTGAGGAAAAAATCGTATACAAAATGGGTCATTTCGAACTCTACAAAAGAGATGATTGACATTCAGAATAATAGCGTTAAGTGTGCTTTACAGAGAAATCTCAAATAGTAAAAAAGTAATGTAACTAAATATGAAGTTTTGAATGCACCAAGTTGAATACAGTTCTACTTCATTGGATAAGAAAATGAACTATAACTAATAACAAATCATAGGCACATAACTTTTTTAAAAAGAAAAAAAGCTATTTAATTAACTTAGAGTAATTGGAAGTTTTCTTTAACGGTTGTGATTACTACGTGGGTGTTTGTTCGTTCAATGTATGGTAATGCAAGAATGTTTTTGGTAAAAACTCCTAATTCTTCTCTACTCTTGAATTTAGCGATTATTATAGCATCAGTTAAACCTGTAACGTCGTAAACGCCGCAAACATTTGGAATTTTGGCAATCTCTTTCTCTGTTTCAACAAGGCGACCCTTTGACACTGTTATTTCAGTAACCACTGTTAGTTGGTAACCTAGCTTTTCATGGTCTAGAATAACTGAGTAACCTTTTATTAGGCCTTCATCCTCCATTTTTTTTATTCTAGACAGAACTGTACCAACAGAAACGCCTACGTTTTTAGCTATTTGGCGGCTTGAGAAGCGCGCATCTTTTAATAAATCGTGTAGAATTTTAATATCTGTCCCGTTTAAGTCCATATAATCTCTTCCTGCACATTCTTTCAATAATCACTGATTTAATGAAACACACTTCTGATAATCAAGAGAATATATTTATAAAAGTTTAGTTTAAGCAGAAAAAGTAATGACACTAAACACAGTACAAAAGACTAAAGTTTCTTTGGAATAAAACAAACAGCAAAATTAAATTAGACGCAGAACTCCAATAGTTAGGAGTCGCTTAAAGTGACAACTAAATACGACACGATACTGGTCTTAGATTTCGGTGGACAATACTGCCACTTAATCGGAAGAAGAATCAGAGAAAACAGCATCTACTCAGAAATAGTGCCACATGATATTTCACCAGAAGAAATAACAGCATTAAAAGAAAAATTTAACGTTAAAGGTCTGATTTTATCCGGTGGACCCTCGAGTGTGTGTGAGCCAAATGCACCCAAGATTCATCCTCGCTTATTGGAGGTCGACTTGCCAATACTGGGTTTATGTTATGGACACCAACTGCTTGCACAGGCAGCTGGTGGCATAGTTGAGCCGGCAACATCTAAAGAATATGGCATCACTCAAGTTACAGTAGACAAACCAATCGGGGTCCTCGAGGGGTTAAACTATAAAGAACAGGTATGGATGAGCCACGGCGATACTGTAATGGTTTCACCTCCAGATTTTGAATCATTAGCACACACAGACAGCAGCCCTGTAGCGGCATTTCGCCATAAAACAAAACCTATCTATGGAATACAATGGCATCCAGAAGTAATCCACACAGAAAAAGGCATGTTTATTCTCCAAAACTTCATATTCAAAATCTGCAAAGCACAAGCCAACTGGCAAATGGAAGACCTCATAGAAAAAATGATTAAAGAAATTCAAACCGAAACAGAAAACGGTAACACTATAATTGGATTAAGCGGTGGCATAGATTCAAGTGTAGCGACTGCAATCGCAGCCCAAGCTTTAGGTGACAAGTTAACCGCAGTCTTCGTTGACCACGGGTTAATGCGAGAAGGCGAACCGGAAGCTATCAGTGAAACATTCCAGAAATTTCCAATAAATTTCATCGTAGCCAATGTCCAAGAACGATTCATGAATAAACTTAAAGGAATAATAGACCCTGAAAAGAAGCGTAAAGTGATAGGAGAAGAATTTATACGCGTTTTTGAAGAAATCGCGAATAAATCAGGAGCAGAGTACCTAATTCAAGGCACTATATACCCAGATAGAATCGAATCTGGTTTCAAGAAAAATTCAGATAAAATTAAATCCCATCACAACGTTGCTGGTTTACCTGAAAAAATAAAGTTCAAAAAAATTCTCGAACCCCTTCGCGACCTGTACAAAGACGAGGTACGCAAGGTAGCAATAATGCTGGACCTACCAAAAGAAATAGTCAACCGTCAACCGTTTCCAGGACCAGGATTAGCTGTTAGAGTAATCGGAGAACTAACAGATGAAAAAGTTAGAATCGCAAAAAAAGCGGACAAGATTGTAAGGGAAGAAATAGAAAATAACGATTTTGCAGTTAACCTCTGGCAATACTTTGCTGTAGTAACAGATACTAAAGCAACTGGAGTAAAAGGCGACGCAAGAGCATATGGTTATGTAGTTGCAGTAAGGGCTATGGAAAGCCGCGAGGCAATGACTGCCAGTTTCGCCAAGATACCCTACAACGTCTTAGAGAAAATTTCCACTAGAATAGCCAACGAGATACCACAAGTTACAAGAGTGGTTTACGACGTCACTCATAAACCACCTGCAACAATTGAATGGGAATAAAAAACCAAAGAAGCTAAACCTCAAAAAAGAGTTCAAACGTAAAGGAAAGCAATTCAATCTGCCATACCAGTTTATATAAAAAATGAGAGATAGTGTACCGCACAACCAAGGTGATGTAGTGAAAGCTTTGATTTTAGCAGGCGGCTTCGCAACAAGACTTAGACCTCTAAGCTGCACCAGACCAAAAACACTCTTTCCAATAGTTAACAAGCCGTTGCTTCAATGGATTTTTGAAAGACTATCCAAAGACGGCATCGACGAAGCCATATTAGCAGTAAATGCACTAACCAAGTTTTATATAAAACAAACTAAAATTCCAAAACAAGGTTTGAAAATCAAATTTTCTGTGGATCCGCCTAAAAAACCCTTAGGCACAGGGGGACCTATAAAGAAGGCAGAGAAACTCCTTGGTCGCAGTGAACCCTTTATTGTTTTAAATGGAGACATATACGCTGAAATTGACTATAAAAAACTCTTAGAAACACATAAAAAAACAAAAGCGTTAGCAACGATAGCGTTATGCAAAGTTGAAGATCCCTGCAGTTTTGGTGTTGTAGAAC
Source organism: Thermoproteota archaeon (assembly GCA_012513715.1). Lineage (GTDB taxonomy): Archaea > Thermoproteota > Bathyarchaeia > Bathyarchaeales > Bathycorpusculaceae > Bathycorpusculum. The sequence continues at coordinate 6,944 of JAAZBP010000076.1, forward strand.
TAGAAGAGAACAAAATTAGACGGTTTGTGGAAAAACCAGCTAGAGGCCAAGCACCCAGTGACTTAATCAATGCAGGAGCGTACGTTCTTGATCCTGAAGTCTTTGATTATATTCCAAAAGGTAAGCATATCTCAATAGAGCGGGATGTTTTTCCTAAAATAGTGGAACAAGGTAGACTTAGCGGATTAATAATTGAAGGTTTATGGAAAGACATTGGTAAACCTCAAGAGTATCTTGAAGCAAACAAAGCTGTTCTTGATACAATCAAGAACACAAAAAAAGATGAGAAAACCTGTTTTAAAGTGAATTCTCCATCAGCTTTAGATAAAGATGTTTCTATAGGAGAAAAATCTGTAATTGGACCGTACGCTATTGTAGGTAGAAACGTAAAAATTGGGAAATGTGTAAGCATATCAAATTCCATAATTCTATCAGATACTGAAATTTGCGATTACGCAACAATAAAAGGTGCAATCATCGGCGAAGGCGCACATATAGGAGAATCTGCTAAAATCAACAATGGCTGCGTCGTAGGTGACAAAGTTAAAATCAAAGATAAAGTTCAATTGAATGAAAAAACAAAAGTATGCCCAGCCAAAGAAATCAATTTTTGAAAGCTTTTTTAAACTCAACTTAACTGATAGATAACACAATACAGGTCGAGTTGAGAATCACATGAGTATAAAGAAGCTTTTTGGAACAAATGGTGTTCGAGGTTTAGTTAACAAAGAATTAACAGTTGAAATGAGCATCAAAATTGGAGCGGCAATCGGGACATTCTTTGGGAAAAAAAAGAATTTACTATTAGGTTATGATGCACGAACCAGCGGGCCAATGTTCGCTGAAGCGGTAACGTCAGGGTTGACTGCAACAGGATGTAATGTCTATTTTGCAGGTTTAGCATCAACCCCTGCGATTCAATATGCAGTTAAAAATCACAAGATGGACGGTGGGATAATAATATCTGCTTCACATAACCCACCTGAATACAACGGAATCAAAACAATTTGGAGCGACGGTATAGAAACATCACATGAACAAGAATCAGAAATTGAGGACATTTACTTCAACAACAAGATAGTATATGCAGCCTGGGATAAATTGGGCGATATACGGAAAATTCAGGGAATTAACGAAGAATACAAAGACGCCATAAAAAAACATGTTAACATAGATAGAATAGCAACAAAAAAGTTCCACATAGTTGTTGACGCTGCCAACAGTGTAGGAGGAATATCCCTGCCTCCGTTGCTAAGAGAAATAGGATGTAAATGCACAACCATTAACGCTAACATTGACGGCACCTTCCCCGGACGGTTACCAGAACCAAGACCTGAAAGCCTTGGACCATTATCAGCGACAGTAAAAGCTATTGGAGCAGACATGGGTGTTGCCTTTGACGGAGACGCTGATCGCTCAATCTTTACAGATAGTGAAGGAACAGTTTACTGGGGAGATAAAACATTCGCTATCGTAATAAAACAGTATCTTATTAAAAATCCAGGCGCAAAAATAGTTACACCAGTGAGTTCTTCTTCTCTAATCAAAGATATTGTAGAAACATACAATGGAGAATTGGTTTGGACTAAAGTTGGAAGTGTAACAGTTTCACAAAAAATGAAGGAACTTAACGCCAAATTAGGTGGAGAAGAAAACGGAGGAATTTTTTATGGTCCACACCAAGCAGTTCGTGACGGGGCAATGACAACCGCACTACTCTTAGATATAATGGCAGAAACAGGAAAAACACTTGCTCAACTTGTTGCAGAACAACCTCAATATTTTATTGAAAAAGGCAAAATTAATTGCTCCAATGAAAAAAAGGAAAAGTTGCAACAAGAAATTTACAAACAAGTAAAAGAAGAAAACGTTAGTACAATTGATGGAGTAAAAATCTGGTTCAAAGACGATAGCGCAATACTTATTCGAGCAAGTGGAACAGAACCAGTGTTCAGGCTTTATGCAGAGGCAAAAAACCAAGAAAAGGCACTAAATCTAATTGAAGAATATAGTGCAAAGCTTGAAAAAATTTTAACAACTATATAGGATACAAGAAGCTTTGAGGAAAAAATTGTGGCCGCAACCCCATTTTTAGAGCCCCAAGAGGTTAACATTGTAGAGAAACGCTCAAAACATAGCGTGGCTATTATCGGTTGTGGAGTTAAAGGAATTTTTTTCGCAAACCTTTTTGCTGAATCAGGATACACCGTAATTTGTACAGATGCTGACCCGAGTATTGTGAAGAAAACTGCAAAGGGAAAAACAATATCTTCAAAACCAGAACTTGAAATTTTGCTTAAAAACAATATAAGAAAGGGCCAAATCAGTGTGGGTAGCGAGATAAAAAAAGTTGTTTCCCAAAGCGATATAATAATCGTAACCATTTCCGCAGTTGATAAAAAAGAAAGAACAGACAATACACAGCTTTTAAACATCTGTAAGCAAGTCGGCTCAGCGATACAACAAGGCACACTAGTGATTTATGGTGGTATCTCAACTCTAGGCTTCATAGAAGGGAATTTGAAAGAAGTATTAGAGAACACGTCCGGCCTTAAAGTAGGACAAAGTTTTGGTTTAGCATACTGTCCACTACTTAACACAAATGTACAGTTATCTGATTTAGAACTTATAGTTTCAGCTTTAGATAAAAGAAGTTTAGAGTCAGCTTCGACAGTACTCAAAACAGTAACTAAAAAAGTGAAGGAAATCAATGAAATTAAAACAGCTGAATTTGTAGCGCTAGCCACTATTACGATTCGGGACGTCAACACAGCAATAGCAAACGAGTTAGCAATTTTTTGTGAGAACGCTAACATTGACTATTTTAAAGTGATGGGGCTTTTAGGGTTAAACGAAATTAACCTCAAACCGTCAATTTTAGATGAAGAAGAAAAAAACGAAGCGTATATGCTAGTAGATAGTTCAGAGAATTTGAATATTAAACTTAGACTACCAACTTTAGCCAGGCAAATAAACGAAGATATGCTTAAACATGCAGTAAAAATAACCCAGAACACCCTAAGAAGACTCAATAAAACACTTAGAAGGAGCAAAGTAACAATTTTAGGTAATACAAAGCCAGAGTCTACTAACGAGAGTTTTATTAGAATAATTGAACAGAAAGGCGCAAAGGTCAATCTCTATGATCATTCAATAAAAAAAGACGACGTTAAATCAGAAAAAGTAAAAAACAATTTGAATGAGGCGGTTGAAGGAACAGATTGTATTATCATAGTGAACTGGCAAGATCAATTCAATCGTTTAAACATAAAAAGATTCAAATCGTTAATGAAGTCGCCTGCTGCAATAATAGATTTTAGTGGCAAATTAGATCCAAAAAAGATAGAAACAGAAGGATTCATATACGCTAGCTTAGGAAGAGGAACTGATTATAAATGACTAAATTGGGTGTAGCGGTGATTGGTGCTGGGCAGTGGGGAAAAAACCACGTACGAGTCTACAGCGAACTACCAAACGCAGAACTAATAGCAGTATGCGACAAAAACAAACAAACCGCCAAAACAATAGCAAAACAATACAAAATAAAAGCCTACACAAACACCACACAAATGCTAAAAAACAAAGACATAAAAGCAGTAAACATCTGCACATGGTCCACACACCTAGCAAAAGAAGCACAAAAAGCCCTAAACCAAGAAAAACACGTCCTAATAGAAAAACCCATGGCAACAACCCCACAACAAGCCCAACAACTAGTACAACAAGCAAAACAAAACAACCTACACCTAACAGTAGGATTCCTAATGCGCTTCATACCAGGACTACAACACATACACCAAACAGCACAAACAAACCAAAACGGACAAATCGTATGCGCAACAGCCAAACGCGTATCACAATGGCCCCAAAGAATAGGAGACGTAGGAGTAGTAAAAGACACAGCAATACACGACATAGACACAATGAACTACCTATTCAACCAACAACCAACAACCGTATACGCCAAAACAGGAAACCTAAAAAACAAAAAATACGAAGACTACGCACACATAATGCTAACATACAAAAACGCACAAACAGCATTCATAGAAACAAACTGGCTAACACCCTACAAAACAAGAACCCTAACAGTAACAGCAACCCAAGCAATAATGAAACTAGACTACATAACACAAGAAATAACAATAGAAAAACAAACAGAAACAACAAAACCAAGACTACCAATACAAGAACCACTAAAAGCAGAACTACAACACTTCATAGAATGCATCACACAACACAAAAAACCACAAATAACAGGAGAAGACGGAGTAAAAGCCCTAACAGTAGCCACAGCAGCACTCAAATCGTCAGCAAAAAACAAAGCAATAAAACTAGAAACATAAAAACAAAAAAATCACTTCAAACAAAAAGGCTTACCCTCAGAAACGATTTTATCAGGGATTTTTTCTCGCCATTTCTTAAGGAAAGGTAAGTCTTCTGCTTCTTTGCGGAGTTCATCTGGAAGCATTTCTGGGATTTCGTCTCTAATAGGGTACCAGCGATTACATTCTGGGCAAACAATTAACCCTTCAACTATTTCGTCTTTTTCATTAAAAACATGAAGTTCAAGGGGATGATGTTTGTCTATTGGACAGGCTAAGATATCCATCAGTTTACGTTTCATTTAGATTCCACTAAAGTAATAGGAGGTTTCTAGGCTATAAAAACTTGCTTGGTGACTCATTTATGTTAATATCCAACACAGTTTGATACCAGTTGGGACCAATTGGGCGCACGATACGGGATGATGAAAAAACGTAGAATACGCCTAAATTGTCTAAAGTATCAGCGACTTTCTTCTGGGTTTTTTCTAAAGGATTTTCACCTTTACTTGCATGTTGAAAATCGTAGTAATGTATCCAGCCGCCTTCTTTTTTCAGGGCTGACAAAGCAGAGGGAAGATATTCTAATGCTTTCTCGGGCAGGAGCATCAAAACTCGGTCAGCCAAACCTTGCAAGTTGGTTAAAACCAATTTCTTTGAATCACCAAGTAAAGGAAACACTCGTCCGTAAACGCCGTTAAGCTTTACATTATCCTGCATGAAATTGTAAGCTATGGGGTTAATGTCAATTGAGTATACTATTGCAGAATGGACTTTCTTAGCAATCAGTATACTAAAACAACCTACACCTGAGAACATATTAACTACTTTTTCGTTGGGTAATACTTTGTTGGCTATTCGTGAACGTTCAAAGGATAGCCGTGGTGAAAAATAACAGTTTTTTACATCAACTGAAAAAACACAACCATTTTCTTTATGATTAGTGATTGTTTTATTTTCACCTGCCAAGAGGATTAGTTCTCTAACTCTAAAGTCATCTTTTACAGGGCTTTTTTGAAGAAATACACTTTTAACATTCTTATGAGTATGCATTATTTGTTTTGCTATTTCACTTGCGTCTTGAAGGCCGCTGGAAGGGATTTTTATAATTACTATGTTACCAATTATGTCAAAAGAGCTGAATATCTTATTTAATGCTTCAGGCGAAATTACATTTGCAAGTTTATTCTTCAGTCTTTTCCTCAACACCATATCCTCATTTGGTTAACTTATTGGAAATGTTTAAAAGTAAAATGCTTTTCTTTGTAGGAAGAGGCGTTTCCTTTGGAAAAATCAGGTATTGTTTATGAATGCATGAGATGTGGGTCAAGAGTACCTTCTGAAGAATTAGAATTACGTGGCGGAGAAACTAAATGCATCATCTGTGGATATAGAATACTAAAAAAAGTTAAGCCGCCAGTAGTAAAAAGAGTCCAAGCTAAATAAGAAAATAGAGAAGCTTGTGCCGAAAGGCACGAGTAAATTAGTTGTTAAGTTTTTTAGAAAAAGTCTTGGTCTCCAAGTTTACGTAATGCTTTTCCTTTCAGTTTAATAGATTCACCTAAGAAATCATCATCTAAGTCTTTCTCGACTGTTTTGCGTTTAACTGTCTCGCCGCATATGCCTCCGGGTAGAAGACGACGTTTTGTACAAATTGAATAATTGCATTTGGCAACATTGCATGGTTCATCAGTTTCTCTGCACCAAACTGAATCTCGACGATATAAGGCTGAATTTTTTGCACATCTGAAGGAATTACATGTTGGATAACAAGTTTTTGTCTGAGCCAACAGATACACCTCAATGGTTTATCAAAATATTGATAGTTTTTACTGTTCTTTGATTTTCTTATTGAAGACTTAAAACCCATATAAACCTTGTTCTGGTAAAACAATGAATTTAAGCGGATAACTCTAATGAGGATTTCATTTTTCGATGCATAAAAAAGTCTATAATACAAAAAACAGCAATAATTGCAATTAACATAACGATAGTAATATAGGCACTTGCTTGGATGAGTGAACCTCCAATAGTTACATATTTGTCTATTTTCACTTGTACTGTTGTGGGTTCTTGGACATTAGCTATCAGTGTTTGTGAAGCATCAGGTACACCTTGTGCCTGGGCGATTATTTGGAGGTCACCACCAATTACATTTTCAAAAACGGCCACACCATCACTTTGAGTCATTGCTGAAGCTTTTGTGGGACCGTTCAGGTTTACTGTTGCACTATTAATTGGTGTACCGAAAAAATCAACCACTAAAACAGTCAACTTAATTCCGTAGAGATTACAGTTAATTTGTTTCTGAACATCACTAAACACTTGGATGTCTAATTCATTGATTAATGCGTTATCTGTATATACTCTAACTCGATATTTTCCAAAAGTAATTTGAGTCTCAACTAGACCGTCGTTATCAGTTGTTACGGAATGGAATAATCCATTTGAAATTTCAACAAATTCTAAACGTGCTTTTGATATAGCTTCGTGGTTATATCCTGTCACAGTAAAATTTACAGTCCTAGTCGGACAGATAATGGTGACTTCCACAATTGCTTGATTAGGTAAATTATTTACTGTATTATTTAAAGTGTTAAATCTTTGATTATACATAGAAGCATCAATAGTATATGTTGCTCCAATAAATGTTGAAACTAAAAAGTAATTACCGGAAGGGTCTGTTTGACCGGAAACGCTTCCATTTTTAGAAATGCTGCCACTTTGATAATTATATTTAATGTCTAAATTGACAAAAGGTAACCCTATACCATCAACTGTCTGAACTGTGACCTTTAAATCATTTAATTTACAGACTAAATTGAAAGTTCCGTTACCTGTAACAGTAATGTCTGCTGTTCCAATAGTAATTTCATCTAAATAGGCAGTTAAAGTGTGGGGACCTTTTTCAAGCTTAAAGTTAGTTAAGCCATTAATGTCAGTTGTAGAATTGGATAGCTTTTTAGTTGCTGAGTCGAGCGCTTGAATTACAATATCTGCTACAGGTCTATTGGATAAACTTGAAGCTTGTACTGCAACGTTATAGCCGGGAATTGTAAAAGTTTGTTGGTCTTGTATTGGTTTTTGTTGCCCTTCTGGAACGATTCTTGCGATATAATTCCCAATCGATATTGTCGTAGGAACTACCCACCTTATTCCTATAACTCCTCCAGAAGAGGCAAGAACTGATTTTGACCAGAGAAGTTCACCGCTAACACTGTTTATTGTTATTGTGGCAGTTTGGTAAGGTTGGTAACCTATTGCTCTTAAGGTCGCAGTTTCACCTCGATGGTAAGAGGGCAAGTCAAGAATGTTAACAAAAAAAGTGTCAGTTGCCAGAGTACCATTAAAAGCCACTTTGTAAGGTCCAACGTAATCAGTAACAGCGCCAGAAGGTGAAAAAGTATTGCTTGGGAAAAGGAGCTCTTTTTGTGCAGTACCCTTTACGTCTGGAGTACCCAAATCCACATCTACAGTGTAAGTTGCACCAGTAGGGACAGTAACTTCTATATGCGCACCGTAAGAAGTGCCAAGTGACCCCCCAGTAACAGCGACATTCAAAGACACTGGATTTCCTTCCTGAACTATTATCGGATTCGAAGTTACAGCATAACCAATCATAACGGTAAATTCTTTAGATGCCTGAACATTTGTTGAAATATCTCTTAGAGCGAGCGCATAACGTGCAGCTGGAACTTCGGGGACAGTAAAGTTTGCTTCAACGTTATAACCTTCAGATACGCCACTATATACGATTGTATTTCCTAAAATAACGTGGTATGAACCATTTAAAGTTGAAATTGAGCCAACTACACTAACAGTTGAACCTGCAACACCACTATAAGAACTCAGAGTTAATTGAACAATGTTGATACCCGGTGAACTCTGAGCTGATACAACTAAGGGAGATAGTAAAGGAGGAAACAGTAGACATAACACTATAGTCGCTATAACAAGTCTATATTCCAAACCATTTCACACCCCTTTACCAGATAGTAAACAAGCTGGATGGTCATGTTTAGCTAAGAGCTAAAATTAAACTTTACCATTTAACAGAGGAAGTGAAGAAGCTAAATAAGGTTTAAAAAAGGAGTTATAAGATAGGGATTCTTAAAAGCAGGATTTCCTAATCAAATAAGTTCGGTGTCTGTGATTTGGATGAACTATTAGAGCAGAGGCTTATAACAGCATTAAAAAAACAGAAGTACCATTTAATTGGCAAACATTCTGCAGTAAAAAGATGCAAATGGCTCTACGAATCAATAGTTAACAATAGACCATGCTATAAACAGAAGTTTTACGGCATTCAATCTCACCGTTGCATTCAGATGTCACCCTCTCTTTACTATTGTACCCAAGAATGTTTGTTCTGTTGGAGAATTCAAAGCGGAGATTTAGAAACCAAATGGAATGAAATGCATAATCCAAACAGAGACACACCAGAGCAGATAGTTGAAGGCTGCTTTAGAGCTCAAGAAAAAATAATATCCGGATATAAAGGTAATGAAAAAACGGATTGGGTAAAGTTACGGGAAGCACAGAGACCTAACCAAGTTGCCATAAGCCTAACTGGAGAACCAACACTTTATGAACCGCTTGGTGAATTGATTGAATTATTTAAGAAAAAGGGTTTAACTACTTTCTTAGTAACCAATGGAACCTTACCAACGAGACTTCTGAATCTAAAACAAGAACCAACGCAACTTTATGTTTCACTTTGTGCACCTAACGAGAATGTTTACAACAAAGTATGCCGGCCTCAATTTTCGAGTGCCTGGTCTAAACTAAACGAAACATTAGAAACACTGCAGAGTTTTCGTTGCCCAACAGCGATACGCATGACGATGGTTAAAAAACATAATATGGAGTTAATAGAGCAATACTCCAAAATTGTTAACAAAGCTAACCCAACATACGTCGAAGTGAAAGCATACATGCACATAGGATTTTCTAATTTGCGCTTAAGTTTTGATAATATGCCCATGCATGAAGAGGTGAAAGAATTCGCTGCAGAATTAGCAAAGCATACTGGCTATAATGTTTTAAATGAAGCCCCTGAAAGTCGTGTTGTGCTCTTAAGTAGATTGAAAAAACCAATACAAGTAGGTAACAGATAACCTATTGGCGCTCACAAAATTTATGTTAATAATAATTTTGGATAAATTAAGAAATTGAAATAAACAACCCGAGTTTATTCTATTAGGGTGTTGTTACTGTCTTCATTAGAAAATATTATTCACCAAATAAGAAAGGAACTTATGTTAAAGAATAAAATTCGTGAAGATACACACGAAAACATACGTAAAGCAACTAGCTTATCCAAACAATCAATACTACTTTTACATCAGAAGAAATTCGATGAGTCTAAACAAAAGTTGCAGTCAGCCAGAGATATAATTGAGAACCTAAAGAAGCAAGCTTTAGAAAATCCAGAAGGCATCTATGGAGGCATGTTTAGCGCTGCCCTTCAAGAGTATGCTGAAGCAAATATTTTACTGATTTTAGTACAAGAGGAACGTTTTGTTTGTCCAGATGAGATTAAGGTACCTTGCGTTGAATATGTTTTAGGGTTAGCAGATGTAATTGGTGAGTGTAGACGTTTAGCACTAGACAGTCTTCGCGATAATCAAGTACAAAAAGGAGCCCAATTTCTAGAGATTATGGATCAAATATTCATCCAACTTTTAGCTTTGGATGAAGCATATATGCTTGTTCCGGGGCTACGTCACAAATCCGATATTGCGAGACGCATAATAGAAAATACCAGGGGGGACATAACATTAGAAGTCCGCAGAGAATCCCTTGAAAGTTATCTTAAAAAATTGATGCCGCAGAGCAAAAAAAAGGAATCCTGATAAGTAAATACTGATTTCAAAAAGAAAAATAAAAGAGATGCGACACAAATGTGTACTAAAAATAAGAAGACAGTAACTTTTGTGAAATCTTCGGATTATGAAAAGTGAAAGTAAAGTAAATAACTGAATTAAACATTAGACTGTAAATTGAGGGTAACTTATTGTCGGAAAAGATATCGTTTACTGATTTCGAAAAACTTGATTTACGCATAGGAAAAATAGTTGAGGCAATACAGGTTCCGAATTCTAAGAAACTAATAAAAATCACTGCAGCATTCGGTGATGAAAAAAGACAAGCAGTAGCAGGGCTACTCAAATATTATAAACCCGAAGAGTTAGTTGGTAAAAAATGTGTTTTCTTAATAAACCTCCAACATCGTCTGTTAGCAGGTATTGAATCGCAGTGTATGATTTTGGCAGCTGAAGACACTGAAGGCAATGTTTCAGTTTTGCAGCCAGAGAAAGATATTCCTGAAGGAAGTAAAGTAGGATAAAATAACTTCTTTAGCATCACTTGAACTTATGGAAAAGTAAATTAGTTATCTAACAGCGATATTGTAGTAATTTATTGTGAAGGTTAACTAAATGGGAATTAATGAAGAACCACTAATGTGGGTAGAAAAATATCGACCAAAAAACCTAGACGAAGTTATTGGCTTACACGACATTGTTGAAAGCCTTAAAGCATTTATGAGAAACCCAAAGACCATGCCGCACCTCATGTTAACCGGAGTGCCAGGGACTGGTAAAACAACAATTGCACTCGCAATCGCCCATGAGTTATATGGTAAAAACTGGAGAAATTTCACCCTTGAATTGAACGCCTCTGATGAAAGAGGCATTGACACTGTCAGAGACAGAATAAAAGATTTCAGTCGTTACAGTCGCTCAGGTTTTGGAGATATACCTTTTGCATTAATTATTCTTGATGAATCTGATCAAATGACTGGACCAGCTCAAACAGCACTCAGAAGGATAATGGAAATAGGATCACGGACCTCTAGATTTATTCTAATTTGTAACCAATCTAGCAAGATAATCGAGCCAATTCAAAGTCGGTGCGCTATTTTTCGTTTTTCAAGAGTAGATAGACAAGCTATGAAGGAGCATTTACAGGAAATCGCTAAAAAAGAAAAAGTAGAACTACAACCTGAAGCCGCTGAAAGAATTGTAGAATACTCTGAGGGCGATTTAAGGCATGCTATAAATGCGTTACAGACAGCAGCAGCTTACAAGGAAGGGGTAGTTGATGAAAAAACTGTATCATTGGTAATCGGTGAAGCCAGTCCCATACAAGTTCAGAAAATGATTCGTAAAGCACTATACGGTGACTTTATGGAATCCAGAAAAACAATGTATGAGATAATGGGCTCTTATGGCTTTTCAGGCTCAGAGATTATAAGACAAATACAGAGAGAACTCTTTAAAATGTCGGACATTACCCCAGAGCAAAAAGCGGACCTATCAAACATAATCGGTGAATACGACTATAGGTTGACACAAGGCGCAAACAGCGATATTCAACTTAGTGCACTTTTAGCCCAGTTTGCAAAATATGGAAAGGATATAGAGGAAAATTATGCAGCGAAATGAGTCACTGTGGGTTGAAAAATACCGACCTAAAAAGAAAGAAGATATAATGGGTAATGAAGAAGCAAAAGAACTCTTTGTTGAATGGCTTAAAAATAAGAGGCACACCAAAAAAGCAGTTTTACTTTATGGGCCACCTGGAGTAGGAAAAACTGCATTGGTAAATGCTGTAGCTAACGAGTTCAACTATAATGTAATTGAAATGAATGCTAGTGATACAAGATCAGAAAAAGCGATAAATTTACTTGCAAAACCAGCTACATCATATACTGCATTGGACAATTTTACTAAGACAAAAGAAACTAAGGGTAACGTACTCTTTTTAGATGAAGTAGACGGAATCGCAGGTAATGAGGATAGAGGGGGAGTAAACGCAATAATAAAAATTGTTGAAAAATCCCTCGTTCCTGTAATAATGGCAGCTAATAACCCAGAGATTGATAAACTCCGACCGCTAAAGAAGGTGTGTTTACTTATACGGTTCCAGCAAGTGCGCATTCCCCTCGTTATAGCACTATTACAAAAGATTTGTATTACTGAGAACATTAAAGCTGAATTTGAAGCATTAGAGAGGATAGCTCAGAATAGTAGAGGGGACGTTCGCTCAGCAATAAATGACTTACAGAGTCTAAGTGAAGAAAATCATATTCTAACAATCCAAGACACTATTATTTTGAATTCCAGAAATAAAGACATAAGTATGGATGATACATTACGAGGCTTTTTTTCTGCACAATCAATTGCAGAAGCATCAAATTTATTGAGGTACTCAAATGTTGACTATGATGAGTTTATACTTACAGTAAGCGATAATCTGCCAAAGCGTTATAGCAACAATGAAGAACTATCCTGTGCATACGATTATGTGTCTCAAGCTGATGTTTTCAGAGGCAGAGTTGGATTTGAAAATTGGCATTTACTGAAATATTTTTACAATTCCTTAGCACAAGCAGCTGCTGTAAATCCTAACTCATATAAACCGTTCACATTTATTACGCCACCAATAAAAATCATAACTCTTTTCTGGACAAAGAGTAAAAGAACCATTTTAGGCAACATCTGCAATAAGATAGGGGTAAAATGTCATGTCTCACAGGATAAAGCAAAAAGCGAGTTTGTGCCTTTCATAAAAAGTATGTTAGATAAAAAGAAAGCTCACCCTATTTTGGCATGGTTCAATTTCACAGCTGAAGAAGTTAATTTCTTAAATGAAATGAAGAGGTTTTGAGCGATGATTGTTTTAAACAAGAACGCATTTAAACTTCCACGTGTTGAAAAAGAAAAATTCGTCAACCTGCTTCGCTTAGGGTTAGAGTACAATCGAGACAAAAATGTTTACTTAATTAAAAGTTATAATAACATAGAAAAATTGATGGATACAATAAGTAGCATACTCGGTGTAGAAGTAGTTTTTTTACAAAATTGTATAAGATGTGGAAAAGATTTTCCCTGCAAAGAATGCAACTACAAAGACTTGTGTGCAACAAAGAATTTGCCATTTAGCTGTGTTTGTCCTCAGTGTCTGCGTAACATGAAACCGAAACAAGATACTTTAGTCGATTTTTAGACAAATATTCAGTTATTCAAACATTGAATTGATAAAATAATAAAGGAGTAAAATTGATAAATTTTTATAGGGTATTTATATCATTTGGACACATGTTTCATTTACCAATCAATTTCATTCCTTTTTCTGCACATATTGCATATTCACCATAATTAAATATAGAGCTGCAGTTCAAAGTAGACAAATGCACAATCTCTGAGGTATAATAAGTGTATAGCTCTCCTGTAGAATTCATGGAATATGTAAAAGAAAAAAACCCGAACCAACCAGAGTTCCATCAAGCCGTTTATGAAGTCATGGACTCAATTTGGCCGATAATCCAAAATAACCCAAAATATCAAGTTGCTAACATAATAGAGCGAATAATTGAACCTGAAAGAATTGTTATGTTCAGGGTAACATGGGTTGACGATAAAGGCAAAGTCCAAGTTAACAAAGGATATCGCATTCAAATGAACAGTGCGATTGGACCATACAAAGGAGGCCTGAGGTTTCACCCGAGTGTGAATTTAGGTATACTAAAATTCTTAGCCTTTGAACAGGTATTTAAAAATTCATTAACAACCCTACCAATGGGAGGCGCAAAAGGAGGCTCTGATTTTGACCCTAAAGGTAAAAGCGATGGAGAAGTTATGCGCTTCTGTCAAAGCTTCATGACAGAGTTAACACGACATGTTGGCCCAAATACAGATGTCCCTGCAGGCGACATCGGTGTTGGCGGACGAGAAATCGGGTTCCTATTTGGAATGTACAAAAAAATTCGCAATGAGTTTACAGGTGTCTTAACAGGCAAAGGTCTTAATTGGGGCGGTAGTTTAATTCGACCAGAAGCAACTGGATATGGTCTTGTTTATTTCGCAGAAGAAATGCTCAATATGCGAGGGGAAAGCTTCAAAGGAAAAATCATAACAATCTCTGGCTCAGGAAATGTCGCACAATACGCAACACAAAAAGCAACTATGATAGGCGGAAAAGTTGTAACTTTATCAGATTCTGATGGAACAATATATGACGAAAATGGTATAGACGCAACAAAACTTGATTTTGTCATGGACCTTAAAAACAACAAACGTGGACGCATAAAAGAGTACACAAAGAAATACAAAAACGCCAAATACTACGCAGGTAAAAGACCATGGGACATAAAATGCGACATAGCACTTCCATGCGCCACTCAAAACGAATTAAGCGGAGAAGACGCAAAGACACTAGTTAAAAATGGATGCATCTGCGTTGCTGAGGGAGCAAATATGCCAACAGAGCCAGAAGGAGTCAAAATCTTCATTGATAATAAAATATTATATGGCCCCGGAAAAGCGGCTAACGCAGGCGGAGTAGCAGTTTCAGGTTTAGAGATGTCACAAAACAGTTTACGCCTATGCTGGCCCAAAGAAGAAGTTGACCATAGATTACACCAAATTATGAAAGCAATACATGCAACATGCGTTAAATATGGTAGAGACTGTGACTTCGTTAACTATGTCAATGGAGCTAACATTGGCGGATTCATCAAAGTCGCTGACGCGATGGTGGACCAAGGCATAGTTTAAGAGGGAAACCTGTTTTTCCCCACCTACATTTTTCAGTAAAAGAACAAATGAGTTTATTTGAAAATGACAAAAAATATACCATAAAATAACCAACACAAAACACCAATTTTAGATAAAAAAACCATCAATTAAAAAGATAATTCAAAGCCACGTCCGTGAATTCTGCTAATAAAATAGCAGATAGAGGGATTCAGTCACAACAAAAACGCCTATTCAAGTTGATAAATTATCTAGCAAACGCTTAAAGCTCTATCTGACATATGTTTTGAACCCTAAAGAGCACTGTGTTGAGGGTATAAGAACGTTGGCAGAGAAAATAAATACGTTAGACTTCTGCTATGAAAATTCTCTGGTTAAAATTGTAGCAAACCGCAATTGTCCAGAGATAAAACTCGCCGGATTAACCGTTGGACCCTTTGATGAAGGTAATGAATACGAAATTTATTTTTGGGTTGCAAAAGAATTAGCAAAGTCAGCTATGGTACATTTCCGAGAAGAAGACATCTTGGACGCTACTAAATTGTTCAAAGCACAATGGAAAGAAGGGGTACAAATTCCCGGGCAAATATCAGAGTTACCTCGAGATTTTTATCCTAAACTTCGTCGATTCTTAAAAGATTCAAAAGAACAAGCAACTATTACGCAACAGGCTGAAAAGTTTCAAGAATGCGATAGAGTAAAACAATTATCACGTGACATAGTAAACTCTAGATTAAAAAAAATCGTATCACTATCTTCAACTCCTGGTCGAAGCGAGCAAGTCCTAAAAAAGCTCACCACAGAAGAAAAACTAATCTATGAACAATTAATGAAAATTATTTCCGAGTGGAAAAAGAAAATTCTAGAAAACGGAGTTGAAAAGTAGATTGACTTTAGAGACGGTAGAACCGACCCAACGTTTTCAAGAATTTTTTAAAAGGGAAAATTATCGCCAGAAAATAGCTCAGCTGGCTATTAGTGGAAGAGGGTCATTGACAATAGACTTTGAGGAGTTGTATGGATTTGACCAAACCCTGTCTGAGATG
Source organism: Thermoproteota archaeon (assembly GCA_012513715.1). Classification (GTDB taxonomy): domain Archaea; phylum Thermoproteota; class Bathyarchaeia; order Bathyarchaeales; family Bathycorpusculaceae; genus Bathycorpusculum. The sequence continues at coordinate 22,856 of JAAZBP010000076.1, forward strand.
TTACTAGCTAAACCTGAAGAGTACCTTCAATATGCAGGTAAAGGCGCTTATGAGCAACTCCGAATAGAAGACAGTGAATACGCAGAGAAATTAGATAAAATAATTGTAAGAGTTGTAAAGTTACTAGGCAGAGAGGTACTACGTAAACTTGGCTCAAGACAAATGAGCAAACTAGTAATGGTCGAAGGAATTGTAGTTCGCGCAACCCCAGTAAGACCTATGGTGCAAGTAGCAGCATTCAAATGTAAACGCTGTGGAACTATGAATCATGTGGACCAAAATGGACAGTTTCTTAAAGCACCATCGATATGTATGGCACCTGACTGTGGAAGAGATGGCCCCTTTGAGTTTAACCAAGAAGAATCAATATTTATAGACTCACAAGATTTACGTCTACAAGAAAAACCTGAGGATCTCCCACCAGGTCAACTCCCCAGAGTGTTAGCAGTAAAACTTGTAGGTGACGAAATAGTAGATCTTGCTAGACCAGGAGATCATGTTTCAGTTGTAGGTATAGTACGTGCTTTTGCACCTTCACTGATGGGAATGGGAAAACTTCGCACATTCATCCTTCAACTTGACGCTAACTCTATAGAAGTTTTAGGAAAAGAACCTGAAACATCACCACCCACGCCTGAGGAAGAAGAAAAAATACTTAAATTATCTAGGGATCCGCTAGTACACAAAAAGATTATGAGTTCAATTGCGCCTTCGATTTTTGGTTTGGATCACGTAAAAGAAGCTATAATGTACCTACTTTTTGGCGGAGTATCCAAGAGTCTACCAGATGTAAATGTAAGAGGCGAAATGAATGCATTACTTATCGGTGACCCGGGTACAGCCAAATCACAATTACTACAATATGTTTCAAAGATAGCTCCAAGGGGATTATACACTTCAGGCAGAGGAACAACTGCGGCTGGTTTAACTGCTGCTGTAGTTCGTGAAAAAGGTGGTAGTATGAGTCTTGAAGCAGGAGCATTGGTTTTAGCCGATAAAGGAATTGCATGCATTGATGAAATGGACAAAATGCGTCCCGAAGACCGTGTAGCTATCCATGAGGCTATGGAACAGCATACAGTTTCAGTTGCAAAGGGAGGTATTGTAGCCACTTTAAACGCGAGAACCGCGGTTTTAGCTGCAGCCAACCCATCATTAGGCAGATATGAACCAAACAGGACTGTGGCAGAAAATATTTCATTACCAGTTACAATTCTTTCCCGTTTTGACCTGATTTTTGTACTTCGCGATGTACCAAACAAAGAAGCTGACGGTAAATTATCAAGGCATATACTGGAGATTCACAGACGTGGAGTGGTACCTACTGAAGCACAAGTCAACTCAGAATTACTTAGAAAATATGTTAGTTATGCAAAGGGAATAAAACCAGAGTTGAGCAATGAAGCACTTAAAAAACTCAGTGACTTCTACTTGGCTATGCGTTCAGCGAGTGAGTCTGAAGGTTCACCAGTTGCAATTACAGCACGCCAACTTGAATCACTTGTTCGAGTTGCTGAAGCAAGAGCACGTGTAGCATTACGCCCAGAAGTAAGTGCAGAAGACGCTGAATCAGCCATTGCGATAATGAAGCGATCCCTTGAAGAAGTAGGCATTGATATGTCATCATACAAAGTTGACATTGACCTGATAATGACGGGCAGACCAAAGAGCATCCGTGATAGGTTAGGAATAGTCATTTCAACAATAGTGGATATGGAGAAAATAACAGGCATAGTTGAGAAAGACGCTTTGATAAATGAACTAGAAACTAAACATAAAATCCCTAGAGGAGAAATAGAACGGATGATAAGCCAATTGCTTCGAGAAGGAACTATTTACGAACCTAGAGAAGGCAGTTTAAAGAAAACATAGAAAAATAAGTGACCGTTAAAACGTCTTTCCAAGAATTAAAGCTCTCGGTCAACAGAGAAAAGATGGTTAAAAAAAACTACTTTAAGAGATATAGGTAGTCTTTTTATCATCCTGTTTTTTTGTTTCTTCTGCTTCTAAAGCTCTTTTTTCTTCTATTTGCTGCAATTTTGCGACCATAGTCTCTGACTTAACTATTTCTTCATCCAACCCTTTTAAATCCAAGTTGAAGTGGAAAGTTTCTTTGAGCACTTCCAATACACTTTTTGACGACATAGGATCAGGTAAATAACCACGTGTTTCGCCTAAAAGGCAAAGAGCATCAATCTTTTTGAATTTTGAAAGCCCTAATATGAGTCCTGCTGTGCCCACAATTGGGCTACCTGCCTTACTTAGAATTCCACCTGCGGCTAAAGCTTGCTCAAGAAGAACATGATTCGTTGCAGCAATGAACACTCTCGGTTTCTCTTTAGGCTCCATTCGATATCCTCCTATGGTTGCAATTGTTTTTACACCATATTTTTCTGAAAAATCAAGCATTCTATTGGCTATTTCATATTGGCCTTCAATAGTTTGACTTTGACTGTCACCAGTAAATAAAATAAGATCATTGCCATCAGGATTTTTATGATAATAAAAAGCGCCCCTAAGGAGGCGAACATTACCTTTTTTGTTGACTAAAACAAAATATGGAAAGTGTGGAGAATAGAGATAAGCGAATTTTATCGGTTTGAGTTGTTTTATAAGGTATCTTAACGCTATTTTACCGACCAGCCCTAAACCAGGCAGACCTTCAATCAATACAGGGTTATTTGGTTGAATTTGAAGAAATTCTTTTATGTAAGTTTCTTTCATTCCACGCTACTCCTTTTCATCATCATTCTATATTTTAAATATTTGTCAACTGGGGAAAACTTAGCTGGATGCGGTATTCGTACGGGTCCATTACAAACTGGGCATTTACTCTGATTAAGGGTATACCTTTTACAGTTTACACATTTCCGAAGCTGCCAGCCCAATTGTTTTACTCTCCGTTAACGCAAAAAGAAAAGTCATCTTTTACGTAATAATTGTTAAAACTAATGAAGGGGGGTATATTTAGTATTGCCAAGGGTAATTTGCCACAAATTTTTGGCAACCTAGGCTTATGCTCAGCCATTTAAAGAGCCAGCTTTACTCGAGAATTGCCTGTACATCGCCATTAATTTTAGCTCTGCCGCCAGTGGGTTCAGCTAATGTTACTCCACAGACATTACAGGTTACTTTATTGACAGCATTACTAAAGAGAAGTTGTTCATTGCCACATTTTTGGCATTTTACTCTCAGGAAGAGGCTTTTTGGTTTGGGGATGAGTTTATTCCAATTTGACATTTTCTATTCTCCTTATATTTATTGAATAACTAGTTTCCTTAGGCGAATTCCATCCTTGTGGCGCATGAAACTACATACTTTACATTTAAGACGCAAAGTTTGCTTTTTAGTTGTCTTCGCGAATTCATGTTGTAAGGGATACTTTTGTCCACCATACCCTTTCTTTTCGCGTTCATGGTGACGTTCACCTTTAGCTAAGGCTCTTCGTTTTCCCGCCTTGTAGAGGGTTACACTATGAAGTTGATGAGATTTACATTTAGGACAGTAAGTCTTTACTTCTTTGGGAACGTTCAAGTTCTTCACTACCAGCTTTGCATAAAAGAAACATACACATTCTTATACTTTTTCGCTAATCATTAAAAAATAGAAGCTGATAGCTATTCTTTTTATAAAAGACAAAGAAAAATGTGTGGTTAAAACTCCAAGTTTGAACTAACAATTTATAACAATTTTAAGATTGACATAGGAAGCAGGGTAAACAGACAAAACGTTTTCTAAATAATCTCCTTGGATTTGCGGCTAAAATAAATAGATAATAAAAAAGTAACTGCCTCAAATTGTATTAAAGCGTTTAAGGGAAATAAGTAGAGGGGAGTGGCCGGTTAATTGTGCAACCCTCATTTAGCTACAGTGAAAACTTTGTCCGATAGACTAAATTTATAAACTCAGAGTGTAATGATAAGCTATATAACATTACGAATCATGCAATAGTGCGAGGAAGATGAACATGTTCAAGCTTAAAGTGTCTGACGCAAAATTACTAAGAGATATGGCTACAGCCATCTCAATTCTAGTTGATGAAGCAACATTCAAAATCGATCCTGACGGTTTGAAATTAAGAGCTATGGATCCTTCACGCGTTGCAATGATAGATTTTGAGTGGCCAAAAACGATTTTTCAAGAATTCAATGTAGATGAACCAACAAAAATTTGTTTAAACATAAGTGAGCTACTTAAACTTCTAAAAAGAGCAGGCAAAGAGGAATGCGTAGAGTTATCACTCGATGAAAAAACAGGACGATTACAAGTTACGATAACAGGAAAGTATTCCAGAAACTTTACCATGCCTACACTTGATGCTTCAGAAGAAGAAGTTCCAACTCCAAAAATTAATTTTAACATAAAAGCGAAGACCACCACACAGGGTTTGAGTCAAGCAATCGAGGACGCACAACTAGTAAGCGATCATGTTAGAATTGAAGCTGAACCGGAAAAAATGACACTTAGTGCATCAGGTGACCTAATGGGCGCTACAATTACAATCCAAAAAGGCAACGATGCACTTTTGGACTTGGAAGTTAAAGAGAATGCCAAAGCAACATTTAGCTTGAGTTATCTTTCAGAGATAATTAAAGCAGCATCAGCAACTTCGGAGATAGCAACGTTAGAATTCTCAACTGATATGCCAGTAAAAATTGACTTTCAACAGTCAAAAGAGGGGAAATTGACCTTTTTCTTGGCGCCCAGAATAGAATCTGAGTAAAACAAACGTGTATAATAGTTTAGTTCCGTCTTTTTTAGACGGCCCATAATTTTAGTATTCAATTAATTGAGTCTGTACCTTGGTTAACAGAGCAGGTAAAAATTTGAAAAGGAGTTTGCGGGTTTCTAAAGGTGAAGAGACCAAAAGAGGATAAAGACTACAATATTTCATTGCTAATTATCAGAAAAAGACTGCTTCATTAATAATCGCCTCATAGAGTTAGTTAAAAAATGGATAAGTTCCAACTATAGTATAGATTATGAGTCGTGTAATTTTTTAAAAAGAAAAATGTCGTAGACCTTGATTATAAGAAATGAGTATCAAAAGTAAGTAAGAGGGATATATACAGAATGGGGAGGGTACTCTTCCAGGTGATTATTTTTATAAACTTATAGATATAATGAGATAAGTACATCAGAGTTATTAATGGAGGATAAAAAAAACAAACAAAACAAAAGGATGAAATTTGTTAAAGCTTATTAATTCATAAATATAGCTATTGGATGAGCAAATATGGGCTACCAGATAGTTGGAAATTCACTATATTCTGAAGTTGGCGTGATTTTACCAACTTATGGTGAAGCTGAAAATATTGGTAATTTAATTGAGGATATAGAAAAACTTAGAATAGATACATCGATATTAGTTATAGATGATTCCAGCCCGGATGGAACTGCTAATGTTGTTTTAGAAAAACAAAAAAAATACCCCAATGTTATGCTCTACAGCAGACCAACAAAAGCGGGTCTGGGAACGGCGATAACTGATGGCTTCAAATTTTTTTTGGCAGCTGAAAAGTCGCCGAAATATGTATTGACAATGGACGCAGATTATTCTCATGATCCGAAAGATATTCCAAAACTTCTAACAAAAATTAAGGATTGCGATTGCGCTATAGTCGTGGCTAGTAGGTATAGTAAAGGTGGACAAATAGCATACTGGCCGATGACGAGAAAAATTGTAAGTAAACTTGCTAACATCATGGCCAGAACTGCGTTAGGTCTAAATCTAAAAGATTGTACCGCGGGTTTTCGTTGTTATTCTACAGCATTTCTTAAAGAGACAATAGTCAATCTGCATAGCCACACATATGAAATCCAGATAGAAACAATACGACAAGCAAAAATTAGAAATTTTGAAGTGAAAGAAGTTCCAGTATTATTTGTCAATAGGAAACAGGGAAAATCAAAGTTGACATGGACAGAAATGAAAAGTTTCTTGTCATACACAATAAAAACACTGCTAAAGCGTTAACAAAATTAGAAGTGTATTTTATTCTAAAAACAAAATATCAAAAGTAAATAGGGTATAACTGACACTTTAACTTAAGCTAATCAGCAACATATAAGATAAATTTTAAGAATCAACAAAATATAGCAGCTAATAATTTTCTTATATGCAAATAGTAACCAATATAACTATGATAGAAAGTGCAAGACTATTTAGAACTGACATAATTAAATTACTGAAAAACATTATCTAAAAGCTCAGAGGAAAAATTATGGAGGATTCCAGAGAATTTGTGTACCAAAAATTCAGTGAATATTACAGAGATTCCTCCACAGTTATCCCTAAAATTCAAAGGTCACATCAAAGAGAATACGGTTACCTAATGTTAAAGGAACGTTTTATGGTTAGACATCGCCGATTCACAACAGTAGAAGAAGTTAAGACAGCTCTCTCAGAAATAGTTCCCTCAGACGTTTATCACAGTTGTGCTTACTACGAGAACCCTGATTATGAAATGGATAAGAAAAAATGGTTAGGTTCAGACATAGTTTTTGATATAGACGCAGACCACATTCCGACTTCATGTGATAAACTTCATGACGAATTCATTTGTAGCAAATGCAGATTTACTGGCAGAGGATTAACACCAGAATATTGCCCTGTTTGCGGATGTACAAAATTTGAAACTAAAACTTGGCCTTGTGAAATATGTATTCAATCTGCTAGAGAAGAAGCAGTTAAACTTATCGACATATTAGAAAATGATTTTGGTTTTGGGCAAAAAGAGATACGAACGTTTTTTTCAGGTCACAGAGGATATCACGTACATATTGAAGAGGAAGCTATACAATCATTAGATGCATTAGCTAGAAAAGAAATTGTAGATTACATTATAGGTTTGGGGTTAGATATCTTAAATAAAAATTCAAAAAGAGAAAAACATGGCAGAAGGAAGCCTGCTAAGAAATTTGGATTACATGACTTTGGGTGGAATAGAAGATTAAAAAATGGTATGGAAAAAATTTTGAATAATTCTAAAAAAGAAGACCTTAAAGTTTTAGGTTTAAAGAATAAAAGTTTGTTTGAAAACAAAGATGTAATCATTCAAAGAGCAATAAAAGAGGGCAAATGGGAAAGTATACACGGCGTTAGTGATCAGACATGGCTAAAACTTGCTGATAACGTTAGAAAAATTCAGTCTGCAAAAATTGATACTGTAGTAACAACGGACATCCACCGTCTCATACGTATGGATGGAACATTACATGGTAAGACAGGACTTAAAAAAATCGAGTTTGCACCTAAAGAATTAAAAGATTTTGATCCATTCACTGGAGCGGTAGCTTTTAAAAAGGGCAAAGTCAAAGTGTTGGTGTCTGATGCTCCAGAGTTCATATTGGGGGGCGAAACTTTGGGTCCATTTAAGAAACAAAAAGTTGAGTTACCAGTTGCAGCTGCGGTCATGCTTATTTGTAAAGGAAGAGCTGAGGTGATAGCTAATGTATAACTCTCTATATTCCGCTTGGCGAAGAGAAGTAGAGGATAATACGCTTGGAGGCTTGGAACCTGACTTTTACGTTAGAATAACGGAGTATCTAAAAAGTATTAGAAAAGATGATAAAGACTTGGACAGTAAATCAGTTAAACTCCGTTTGCTTAAGCTTGAGGAAAGAAATGTTGAGAGGATGCTTGAGGAACTGCTAAGATTAAGATATAAAAAAATCCTGAGAACAATAACTAAAATACAAAAAGCACCTAAGGAACTACTAACAAGAGAAGAGGAAGAGATGTGTGAAAGCTTCGTAACCTTTGCAGATTCCTATAATCAATTTGTAAAAAATCTAATGCAGGGAAAAGAAATACAGAATGATACATCAACTAAAGAATACATTAAACCAGAAAAACATGTTACCCATAAGAGATTAACATTAAGATTTACGAAAAACATCCCAGCTATAATGGGCGCAGATATGAAATCTTATGGGCCATTCACCGCTGAAGATATTGCTTCTTTACCAACATTAAATGCACAGATTCTGATAAAACAGGGATTAGCTGTTTTATTAGATTTTGCCTGATTAGCATCCTTAAACAGCTGATCCAAATTTAACAATTTTCAGAAAAATAAAAATAAGAATGATAGTGCTCTAAAAATTAGATAAATAAGGAATAAAAATAAAGGTAGTTAATTAAGAAAAGATAGGTTGTCGTAAATCAACTATATTCTCTATAGGTGTAATTACATTTTGTGCAACGTAGAAATTGTGTAGATGACTCATCTGCACCGCGGGTTTGTACTTGCCATACATAGGCATTTCTATTTCCACATTTAGGGCATTCAATACGTACAGTAGGTAAAGTGCTTAGTTTCTGTTCTTCTTTGCCAATTACGGCAACAAATTGTTGAGGATTATGCTGAATCACTTTGGCTACTTTGGGCTCAACTTTGTCGCTTGCTTCTAGTTTCTTGTAACCGCATTTGGCACAAGCAAGAACTAGGCTTGCTTCTTTACCGCTCTTAGTTTTTTTTGGTTCTAGACGCGAACCACATTTAGGGCAGAATTCCATTCTCGTCACACTTTCCCTTTTGGGGGATTCCCTTAGCGCAGTAGCTTTTATACTTTTTCCATTTTTAAGTGGTTCAAGATGTAATCCCTGAAGCTATGAGATGTGCTACACGTAAAGGTTCAGGTAAAATAGCTCTTCTGGAAGTGACAGCTAATACTTCAACAGCGTCAACCAAAGAAAGCCCAGCTAATTCCAGATAAATTTTAACTTCCTTATGCCTTACTTCAAAAATTTTTCCTGCATTTAAAATAATCTGCCATCTATCCTCAGAATTAGGTAAACATTTGATGGCTTCATAGATTGAATCCATATCAGGTTTCTTGCGAATGAAAACTAATACTGGAATACCAGTAGCTTCGTTTAATTGTTTAATATTTACAATATTAAAACCTGCGAGGGTCAATCCGTTTAACATTATTAGACGCAGCTGCCGATGATGAGGTGAACTATTAATCATTTTTGATAGCTTAATTGTGGCGTCTAAACCATCAACCAAAATTTTTGTATGCATTACACCTTCTATCGAGTCGCCACCACGAAAAACTACACCGACAACTATAACTTCACCTTTCTTGTGTGGTATAAATCGTCCGTCATCTATCCCTATTACGCGGAACTCACTTTTTATTATTCGAAAAGCCCTCTCACCACTCAAAGAGCTTAAACCTTAATTAGTAATAAAACAAGCTTAAATAAAATTTGTACCTAAAGGGTTGGAAGAAGAAAAAACAGTTATTCCTTTAGAACTTGTTCAAGCTCTTTCCCGAAAGCGTCGTTAGCTGCTCTAACCTTTGATATTGCCTCAAGCAAGGCTTCTTCAGGTTTATGATTGTTTTTCATCCTGATGTATATAATTGGGCTAGAAGCTAACGGGTGTGGTACATCATAGCCTGCAAAGTCAACGGTTTCATCTTCTAAAAGACGATTTTGAAGCATGTTACAAAGTCCATGACTGGAACCTTCAAGTTCTATTTTAAGTTCATTTTCAGTCTTTTTCAATATTTTTACTTTCATTAATTTTTACCCCTCTATAGTGATTCCCTGTTGTAGTCTAGAGACATTTTGCGTCTTTCGATATTTCCACATTTGGGACATTTAAGATTATACTTATCTTGTACAAGCAATGTAGCGTCGCGTGAACAGAAAGCATACAATATTCCCAAGCCTTTATCGTTTGTTGTTAAATGAAAAACTTGGTTCTTTTCACTTATTACTTTGGCTTTTACTATATCACCTGGTTTGCATACATCACTCATAGAGTCCACGTATCGGTCAGAGACATCAGAAACGTGAAGTATACCACCGAAGTTGCCGGAAATCTTCTTTTTACCAACTTTGAAGATTTTAACTAACACATTGTCTGACTGGGCATTTCCTATTTGACCAATTATAACAGAGCCAACTTTTGGGACAATAGCTTCTTTGGCTATGGGATAAACTGATACACGCCTATTCTGTAAATCTAAAAGTGAACGACCGATAATTTTTGAGAAAATTACACCGTCTTTAACGTATGTTCCTGAGTCTGGTATAAACTCTTCAATTACGCCCAATCTTTCTCCGGGCAAGACTAAATGACCGCTTTTTTGTTCAGGAGCTTTCAGAGACATGATATGTTACCTTTATTATGTAAAGTATAAACCTAATTTTGATTAACGCACATCCTTAGTTTCAATTCTCCGCAATAAACCTTTTGATTAACAAATAAAAATGGGCCTGAAACAGATGATTTAAGACTAAAGCTTTTTGATGACATATAAGTCGATGATGAAGTCGTATTTCATTTTTTTATGAAAACTAAAAAGTTTTGGAATTGTCATACACATTGAATAGACTGCTTTCACATAGCCACCATGTTTACTGATGAACTGTTCTAGGAAAGGTGAGGGAGAAACCTGTATAAAATCTTGATTTTTGAGGAGTTTAACAAGTTTTAAATCAACTTCAGGATGATTGTGAAAAGAATAGACTGAGCTGCCTACTTCTAGAGCTTTTAATAAAAAAGCTCTATCGGCTTCGCGAGTTTGAACTCCAAAAGGGGGATTCTGTAAGACAGTGTCAAACTTTCCTGAAATAGAAGCTATATCACCGTTGATCCATTCTGTATTCTCAGTTAGAAATGTTTTTTCTGAATTCTCATAAGCGGTTTTAACAGCTAATCTGTCTACATCAACACCTACAACATTTTTTGCACCTAGAAAAGCTGCGCCTAAACCTAGCCTTCCAGTTCCACAACCCAAATCTATAATTGATTTGCCTATTATGTCACCGTTTGTATAAGTTGCAAGGTAAAGCATGTTAGCAGCTATTGCTTCAGAAGTTGTGTACTGTTCCAGATGTGCTTGTGGTGTGGGTTGTGGAGTAAGTGAGGCAATAAAGAGTTCAAGGTCTAACTTACGAATAATCCTTCTTTGATTAGATTCTCCCATGAATATTCCCCACAAACAACCATAAACTCATTAACTGTTAAGATTGGTTTTTGAAACTTTCTTGGTGTATCAAGAGAAATTCTGGGGCAAGCCGTATTTATGTAAGCATCTATATTGGGAAAATCCAGAAGTAAATCAGGATTAAGTTCTCTGCCAGCTAATAAAAATGCGGATTTTCCAAATTTTTCAGCTAACGTTTTTACTTCAAGCGCTTGCTCTAAATGTTTTTGACCGGGTTTCAGACCTATCAAAATACCGAGGGTTTTTGCGTTTTTCGCTGCTTGGATACTTGTGAAACGTTGATTCAGAATTTTTTTTGCCTCCTCAGTAATCAAATAGGCTCTGTTATCGTAAGGGTCAATTATGATTGTTGGTTTAAATGTAGCCAGAGCAATTCCGAGCGCGTGAAAAAGTCCTCCGCCGATAAAAAGAAAAGCATCAACTTTGCCAGCTATAGATTTGGCATTACTATAGTTGCAACCTATTACTTGTCCAGGATAGCTCAATTGACCTGCATTGCCTATTACTACTGTTTTACCCAATTTTGTAAGAAGAGATTTTGCATTGTCAAGTTCGTCTATGTGCTGGATTGAAGTTGTTAAACCAATTCTTTTGTATTCAGTTAAGAGGTTTTTTGCCTGAATAATCGAGTTTTCTACTTGGATTTTGGAGTGTGTTTCAACATAAAGAGCGGGAATTTTTGTTTGTGTAACCATTTTTGAGTGCCCAAAATGCACGATTAAATCAGCGTTTAAATCTTCAGCTTCATTGACGGCTATGTCACAGGCGCCATAACAGGGGTCTATTGAGATTATTGCAGATGACCCATAGTCCTCAATAGATTTAACAAGGTGAATAGCGTATGGTTTCAATCCTTGGGGCATCTGAAGTAGAACTCTTTTGGCGTTGAATTTAGAGATTGTCTCTTTAATTTTTTCTTCTTCAAAATCGTATTTGTTCATAGCCTATCAACTAATAAAAAATAAAAGAAATAAAAAGTGGAGAAATAATTTTTTTACCATTCCCAGTCGGGAATTGGTTTCTTTAAAGGTTGACCGCGTGCTAAAGCAGCTTGCTCAGCAAGTCGCTCTAAGATTATTTTTTGTTCAATACTTGCAACAAGCTTTCTTGTGGCAACTACTGCGTCATTATTTACAGATATGCTATCTATTCCTGCGCGGACTAAAAATTCAGCGAAGTCAGGCAAATTAGAAGGCCCCTCACCGCAGATACTTACTGTACAACCGTTTTCATGAGCGACTTTAATCAAGTGTGCAATTATGCGTTTAACTGCTGGGTCGCGCTCGTCAAAGTAGCCCATTTGACCTAAACGTTCAGAGTCACGGTCAATCATAAGTACTCCCTGAGTCATGTCGTTTGAGCCTATACTGAAGCCGTCTACTAGTTTACTGAATTCGTCTGCCATTATTGCGATTGCAGGTGTTTCTGCCATGAACCATATTTTGAAGTCTTTGTTACGTTCTAAGCCTTCTTCTTTCATTATTTGAAGAACTTGTTTAGCTTCCCATAATGTTCGAACCATTGGCAGCATTACATAGACGTTTTTGAGTCCCCATTCTTCGCGGCATTTTTTGATTGCTTGGCACTCAAGTCTAAAGGCTTGTATGTACCATTTGCTTATGTATCGACTGCAGCCTCTCCAACCTAACATTGGGTTTTCTTCGACGATTTCGTATTTTGCTCCGCCTTTGAGTTCACGGTATTCGTTAGTTTTAAAGTCACTTAGACGAACAACAACTGGTTTAGGTTGAATAGTTCTAGCTACAGTGGATACTGCATTTGCGAGTTTATCAACAAATTTTTGTCCTTCGTTGTTGTCAACGAACAACATGGGATGTTGTCCTATTGCTGAAGTTAGAATGAATTCAGTACGCATCAAACCTATGCCTTCAAAAGGCAAATTCTTGTAGGTTTCAATCATCTCTGGAGTTCCGAGATTCATGTATATTTTTGTCGCAGTTATGGGTGCAGCCTCTTGAGTTGAAATTGAATTTCCATTTGTTTGTGATTGCGTAGCCTGCTCCATTATACCTTCATAAATTACAGCGTTTCTTGAATCAACAGTATAATCCTTGCCTGTTTTCATAACTTGAGTCGCTACTTCTGTACCTACAACACAGGGAATGTTAAGTTCTCTACTTACTATTGCAGCATGAGAGGTTATTCCGCCTTTGTCAGTTACTATGGCACTAGCCATTTTCATAAATGGTACAAAGTCAGGGTTAGTCATGTCAGTTACAAGAATATCTCCTTTTTTCATGTTATGGTTGGCATCATCAAGATTCAAGACAACTTTGGCTTTGCCTATACCATAACCTCTTCGACCTGCAGATATTCCTCTAACTACAATTTTTAGAGTTTCTTTATTGTTGTTTTCTTGCATTTCAGGTGCCTCGTTTTCTTTTAAACCAAAAACAGTTTCAGGACGTGCTTGAACAAGCATCATATTTTCTGGGTAAGGTAAGTCCTGATCAATCGCCCATTCAATATCCATGGGTTTTTTATAGTGTTTTTCGACTCGCTTAGCAAGTTCAGCTAGAGCCATAATTTCTTTATCAGTTATACAAACAAGTTTTTGTTCAGCCTCAGGAATATCCATGTGTACAGTTTTTCCTGTATTAGGGTCACGTATGAACTTGATTGTTTTCTTGGCGATTCTTCTTTCTTTAATCTTCATTGTAGTTTTGTCAACTACGAAATCGTCAGGATTCACTGCACCAGAAACTACAGTTTCGCCTAAACCATAGTTTCCTTCAATCACTATTTCGTTGCGGTCACCAGTTACAGGGTTGATTGTAAACATTACACCTGCAGCACGTGAGTTAACCATTTTTTGCACACCCACACTTATGAAGACTTTTTCGTGGGCGAACCCCTTTTCGTTTCGGTAAAAAATTGCGCGTGGTGTAAAGAGGCTTGACCAACATTTTATTACTTTCTCTAATAATTCGTCTGCGCCTTTCACGTTTAGAAAAGTTTCCTGTTGACCTGCAAATGATGCATCAGGAAGATCTTCTGCAGTTGCGCTTGAACGTACAGCAACGAAGGTATCTTTTAAGTTAAAACGCCTGTTTAGGTCAGCGTAAGCTTTTCGTATGGCGTCCTCAATTTCTTGAGGCATTGGAGTTTTTTCGATAAGTTCACGAATTTTTTTTGATGCAGCATCATACTGTTGAGGATCATTTGGGTTTGTGACTGTTTCATTTATTATTTTGTAGATTTGTTCAGCTATTTTCTTCTCTGCAATATAACGTTCATATGAATATGCAGTTACTGCAAAACCAAAAGGAACGGGTAACCCCGCATTAATCAGTTCACCCAAGCTAGCGTTTTTTCCGCCGACAAGGGAGACATCAGTATTTCTTAAAACATCAAACCATAAAACAAGCTCTTTTTCTTTAACGCTCAAGTCGTCTCCGTCTCCGGTTGAGCTTCTTCCACTTGAGCGGGAGAAGCTTGAATCTTGGAGATTACTATTTTGCAAGCTATTGGAAGCTTTGCACTACCTCTTTTGAGTGATTCTTTGGCTGTTTCTATAGCTGACGCTTTAACTTTAACTGTTATTATTGTTTGTCCTACTTCGACTTTGGCTGCTGTACCGACTGCGGTTCCGAAAGATCTCCTCATCCCTTGTTGGAGACGGTCTGCGTGAGCACCGAAAATCATTTTGTTTTCTCTTAGGATAATATGAGGATATGGATGAACCACCATCAAGTAGTCGTTAACAAGTTTATCCATTAAAACACGGTTAGTAGCTACACGAGCAGCTTCTAGAGCACAATGACGTATCTGAACCCGTTCTGTAGCAAGCAGTCTACCTTCAATCTCGAAGTCTGCTTTTGTATCGCCCATAGTAAACTTAACAATCTTTGGAGGAGGAAAACCGCGGGCGTAATCCTTTCGTGTATAAGCACGGTTTTTAACGTGTCTAAAGTTTTTTGCGTGCATGCAACGTCACTTTCGTAAGCATACTCTCTTCTCCAGCGATATTTAAACGATTTGCAGATATTCATTGATGCTGACATATATTTTTTTAAGTTCTTACTGTTTCCAATAAGAAACAGCATAGATAATCATAGCAGTAACTTAAATAGGTGAGAGACTTTTGATTTTTTAAATGTCACAGTTGCTTTTTATTTCAGGAAAAAACTGGATGCTCTCGTTAGCAGAGCTTACAAACTACTTTAGCTCACGAAACATAGAATTCAAGCTTGAATATTTTTCAAGAGAATTCTTTGTAGTAAAATTTGAAGATAGTTTTAATCCTGAAAAAATCAAAGATTTGGGTGGAACAATAAAAATCGGTGAGATAAAAACAACAATACCTAACGAAGTTGTTAAAGAAGCGTTTTTATCAAAAAATAAACAAGCCCAAAAAAAAATAGTTGAACTCTTAGCTGGAAGCAGCATCAGTAAAATGATGACTAAAACAACTAAAAAGCTCCTGTTTGGAGTGAGTGTATATTTTACTGATAATGCTTTTTCGCATTTTTCTGGACAGATTCAAAGGTTTATTGGTAGTTCAATAAAAAAAGAGTTGGAAAAGTCTGGGATAAGCAGTAATTTCATGGGGTACACTAAAGACCGAAAAGCTCAGCTCAGTAATGTTGAAGTTCTAAAGAAAAATCTGATTGAAAATCAATCTGAAATCTTGTTTTGTATTGGTAAAAAAGAAGCGTGGGTCGCGTCCACAGTTGCTATTCATAACCCATTTGAGTTCCAGAAAAGAGACATCTACAAACCCAATCAGAGGAAAATCTTTGGTATGCCTCCAAGACTAGCGCGGATAATGGTTAATCTCTCAGGATGTAATGATGGTAAGATATTGTTGGATTCTTTCTGTGGTGTAGGCACTATCCTCCAAGAGGCGCTATTAGAGGAAGTCATGGTTGTTGGAGTTGACGTTAACTCTTGGTGTGTTAAAGCTGCCGAGGAGAATCTGGATTGGTTATCAAGAGAATACAACCTTTCAGCCGCAGATTATCGTGTTGTTCAAGGAGATGTTGATAGGTTAACTGAGAAAATTGGGGTTGAAAGTGTAGACTGTATTGTTTCTGAACCGGATTTAGGTCCTGCATTGAAGGATTTCCCCACTGTTCCGTATGCTGAAAAAATCATTGAAAAACTTAAGCCGATGTTTTTTAGGTTTATTGAGGAGGCCTATAAGGTGCTTAGACCAAATGGCAGGTTGGTTTTGGTTACACCTTACATTAGAACACGTTCGAGGCAAGCCGTAACTATGCCTGTTGACGAGAAGATAAGTTCATGTGGTTTTAGGCGAGTGCATTCCTTTTCCAGAGAAATGTTTAATGAGGAGTTAAATATTGGCCAGTTGGTTCATACTGCAACTTTAATTGAGGCTGATGATCGCCACAAAATTGGTCGCGAAATTCATGTACTACAGAAATAGGGCAAATGATATACAGATAATTTATTAGTTTGTAAAGTAGACTATGTTTCCAAACCGTATGAGGAACAAAAATGGCAACTGACACCAAAAATAAAAGACCTAATTGGGACAGATACTTCTTAGATCTGTGTGAAGCAATTGCTGCACGTGCAACTTGCGACCGGGGAAAATGTGGTTGTGTAATAGTCAAAGACAAAAGGATAATGACAACAGGCTACGTAGGTGCACCTGCTGGGCTTCCACATTGTGATGAGGAGGGACACGACATACGTAAAGTAACGAATTCAAATGGTGAAGTTACCCAACATTGTGTACGAACTTTACATGCGGAACAAAATGCTATTCTTCAAGCTGCAAGGTTTGGTATACCATTAGAAGGCGCGACACTGTTTTGTAAAATGACACCGTGCCGGACATGTGCAATGATGATAATTAACGCGGGAATAAAAAGAGTCGTATGTGAGAAACGTTACCATGCTGATTCAGATACGATTTGTATGTTCAAACAAGCAGGAATTGAACTTACAATAGTTAATCATGAATTTGAAAAGTATGATAACCAGTGAATAGCGGATTAAGTTAAAAATCAAGTTTGAATGAGAGCAATAAAAGTTTAGTCTTCCAGTTTTCGGCGGATATAAAAATAAGAAAGTAAAATTTATTCATAATTTGGTGAATTATAAAAAGTAATATACTAAAAGATTAGACAACTAAATATTTTTTAGTGTAGATTTTCTGGTTTTGCTTTGGCTTCTATTAATGTTAGAGTTTCAAAGAAAGGAAGGTTACGGTTAGCTATAACAGAAGCATTCAATCCCTGTCTATTAAAAGCCAATATTGTTTCGTTAACACCTGTTAGTGTCGACTGCATCAGTAGAACTCTACCGTTCTTTTTTAAGTGTAAAGCTACTTTTGAAATAAAGCGGTCAACTACCTCTCGCCCATTTGCGCCCCCAGCCCAAGCTCGACCAATCCAAGATGACATCTCATTATCCTCAGAAGGCAAGTATGGAGCATTAAACAAAATCAGATCAAAGAACACATTTGTTTTTAGAAATGTGAAGAGATCACCTTGTACAAAACTTATTCCACTTACACCATTGAGTTTCGCATTTTGTTTAGCACAACGAATCGCATAAGGATTCAAGTCAACTGCAACTACACTTTGAGCCTTTTGTGCAGCTAAAACGCTTAGAATACCACAGCCAGTACCTAAATCTAAAACTTTTTCGTCAGATCTAACATCGAGGTTATCTGCGAAGAGAAAAGAGTCTTCAGCTGGCTCGTATACATCGCTGTAAACATCAAAAAAGAGACTTCCGAAGTGTACACGCTTAGTTGAGCAGTTCATTTGCTATTGCTCCGAAATCAACTGGTGATAAATCTCTAACACGCCTATCAGGATAGGGTATACTTTGGGCAAGTTTTACTGCGGTTTGTTTATCAAATTTAAGAGTGCCCTTTAAAAAGGGCAAGATAGCTTTAGAAAGTTTTTTGTTGCGTTCAGTAAAGAGACTTTTAACTAACTTTACGAAAACATCGTTGTTTTTAACCTCGAAGGGTTTAGTTATCCATGGTTTAAGGCGGAGTATAACAGAGTCAACTTCAGGCTGAGGGTAGAACAGTGTTTTTGGCACGTAGTCAAAAAGCTTCACTTCTGCATTTTGCTGAGCAACTACAGTTAACCAACTGTATTCTTCACTTCCAACCGCTGCAATAAGGCGATTAGCAAACTCTTTCTGCAGAATCATAACTGCACAATCAACTCTATGTTCTAAACCCCATATAATCAATTGTGAAGATAGATAGTAAGGTGGGATTGCGATTATTTTGTTGAAATGTGGGAGCGCAACTTTGAAAACGTCACCTTTGATTACAGTTACGTTATCCAATCCTTTTACTTGTTCATGTAGAAAATCAGCAAGTTGAGGGTCTTTCTCAACAGCTATAATTGCCCTGCATTTGTCTGAAAGAAAACGGGTCATAAAACCTAAACCTGCACCTGGATCCAAAACTACATCTGTGGCGGTTAAATCAACGTAACTACATAGTTTGGGATAAAGTGAAGGTTCAACCATGAAGTTTTGGCCTAACAGTTTATTCGGATTAATTTTATGGGTTAAAAGCAGCTGAGAGATATCCTCTAAGCTCATTGTTTATGCCTTATTGTACACGTGTGAATAAACGGTATTTGCTGTCGCCTTCAAGTTCTTCCATGACACGTTTAGTGATTAATTTGGCTGGGCTGGGTAATTCAGTGCGTTTCTGCAGGTCTTCGAAGCTTTCGAATGGTTTGCGTTGCCGCTCATTTATAACTTGCCACATGTATTTTTTACCTATACCAGGCACCAGTTCTAATGCATGCATACGTGGAGTAACTGCACGTGCAGTATTGAAGAAGTTTACAAACCATTTTTCCCGGTTTAAAACTATTTTAGAAATTACAGTTGGAAGTTCCGCTTTAGCTGATGCTGTTAATTCATCATACCCAATGCGGCCAATGATATATGTAACCTCTTCTCGGGTTTGCTTGCCTACATGCACCCGGTCACCAGGTTTTAGCATCAACCCTTCTTTTACTAGAGCTTCTAAAACGGTAAAGAATTCTTCACCTACGCATTGAATCAAAGCGCCTGCTCGATAACCTGCACGGCCAGTAGGGCGAAAACTAGGTTTACCATGCGGTAAGTAGTCTAACACGTAAGCATTTTCTTCATACCGTTTTTCCATAAATATCACTATATACTCTAATGTATCAGTGTTTTCTGGTTTAAAACACTTTAGCCTTTTTACCTATTTGAGTGTCCTGTTTTCGTTTAAAAGTTCGACTATGGTGTTCAATTTTGCAGTTTCAATAATTTTACGTCCGCCAGCTAAAAAGATTCTTAATTCATCAATTGTTTCTGGCATACAATTAATAATTTGGACAGCCTCAGATTCATCTATCTCATAGTCTTTAACAAGAGTCTGCAAGAGGTATTCAGCTTTCTCAGGAGTGACTTTAGAGAATCTGTTAGCGTAATCTAAGGTACGACGTTGAAATTGGTCAAGGTTTTCTTCACCTATAGTTTCAAGTATTTTCTTAACTTGAGGCAGTGTTACACGGTTTTCGCTTACTTCTCTCTTGCTCATCTTTATCTCACTTACCTGTATATGGCTCAAGATGTTCTGAACGAACGATTATTTGTTTAATAGCTTCACCTTGCGGAACATCGACAACATATCCTCTGCCTCGTTTCTCCACGATTAAACCTATTTTTCCATGGAACCTTTTATGAGGCATACTTTTCTGTACGCTAGAATCCATCTTTATGATTACTTGATCATTAGATTTGTATTCGTGAAGGATTTTGCTGATTTTTGGTTTTCCTTTTTCCCGAGTTGGTTTACGCAGAAGACTGCGAGTGCCCGAGTAATAGCCTTTTGAACCTTTCATCCGATTTTCACCTTTTTACTCCATTATTACATTGAGAACGTCAAGCTTAAGTGTCTTCGCTGGGTTATTAAGCAAAGCAGATACGTTTGGTACCGTACGTCCCTCATCTCCAGACACCAATTCTTTAACGTAGAGTCCGCCTTGGCAACGAATTTTCAGGAGGACTCTTTTGAGTGTCACCTTCTTTACTTCGACCTTATATATGTACCTTTCTCGGATAATGTCAGCCCTTCGATGCACAACACGTATTGGCGTTTGTTGTTTCACCATTGTCCCGGAGAGTTTTTCTTCTATGGTTTTTAAATCATCATCAGCTAATTCTTTTTCAAATTCAGCTAGCAGATGATATTCTTTTTGGGCACCTTCACCTTTTTTTAGGTGTCGGACTACATCTTTAGAGGCGAAATTTAAACCTGAAACTTGTATTTTTCCTGAGGAATCCGTGTTGATTTGTTTTTCAACCTGTTTTAGGTCAATAAATCGTTTTTTTGGTTTTGAAATCTCGATTACAAAAGGTCTACCGTTGCCAAGCATTCTAGCGTCTATGTCTTCGCGTCCAGAAGCATGGAAAAATGATTCATGCCCCTGTGTTATTTCGAGGAGAAACTTGGAGGATAGTTCTTCTACTGATTCTGGATACATTTTTCCTGTTCCACCGCATTTTTCGCAGCCTTTACCGCGGCAGCTTGAACAGAACCATTTAGATTGGGGAATATCGCGGACTAATTTACGGTAGCGTCCAGCAACGAATAGAGGGTTAATTTGAAGTCGTATTTTTTCTGTAAATGGATTTACTACGACTACGAGGTCTGGTTTAAGGTAATCTGCTTCTTTACCTGTTAAATTTCCTATCGCTTTACCAAATACTCTTCCGAATTCATGACGTAAACTTTCTCCATATGTAATGTTGAATTTTGCCTTGAATTCGTCTTCTTGTTCTTCAATCTTTGGAGGCAATTCAATTCCGATTAGAAACGTTGAGAATTCGTATTCTTTAAGGGATTCTATAGCAGTTTGGCTTAACTTGTCGGTAAGGTCAAATTTGTTTTCGCATAAGTAGCATTCTTCTTTGATTTCTTTTTTGGTTATACGTTTCTTTAGATGTTTTAGGGTTTCTTGTGCAGTAACAGAAAAACCAGAAGTTGCTAAAACTTTTAGCTGTTTTATGCCTTGTTTAGCGTCTGAGGTTACAAGGTCATTAGCTTGCATAGTTAAACTTAGTTTAAGTGCTGAACCGCGAATATTGTTTTCAAGGTTATAGCCTAACTGAGCGAATTGTCTACCTAAACAGTGATCACATAAGGGGTATTTGGTGAGTAACTCGAAGGCTTTTTCTAAGAGGTCCATTAGTTTTAGCCTACTTAAAACCTGGGGGCATACCCATACTTTTACCGCCTAATCCAAAAGGCATTTTCTTTTTGCGTTTAAACATCTTTAACATTTTACGCATCATAAGATATTGTTTTAAAAGTTCTTTCACTTCTTTTTCTGTGGTCCCTGAACCTCTTGCTATACGTCTCGCTCTTGAAGAATTTAATATTTTAGGGTTTTCTTTTTCTTGTATTGTCATTGACTGGATGATTACTCGCCACTTGTCTAGACGGCCTTCAGCAGTGTTGAGCATTTCATCAGGCATATTATAGGACATTCCAGGAAGCATTTTGAGTACTTTACTAAAAGGACCCATGTTTTTTACTGCTGAAAATTGCTCGTACATGTCTGTTAAAGTGAAGTTGCCGCTGAGTATCTCTTTTGCTTTTTTCTGAGGTACTTTAATTTCGGCGTCGTGAACCTTTTCAAGAAGAGTTTCCAAATCACCCATACCTAAAAGTCTACCTACGAACCGTGAGGGAATGAAGGGTTCGATGTCTTCTATTTTTTCTCCGGTTCCGATGAATACAATTGGTGCGCCTGTAGCTGCAACAGCTGATAATGCGCCGCCCCCTCTTGAGGATCCATCTAGTTTTGTTACAATGATTGCGCCTATTGGAGTTGCTTCATGGAAAGTTTTTGCTTGAAGCAATGCCTGTTGCCCGATTGTGCCGTCTATGACCATTATGACTTCGTCGGGTTTAATGCTTTTTTCAAGGTCTTTCATTTCTTTTATTAAGTCTTTTTCTTCTTTATGGCGGCCTGCAGTGTCAACAATTATCAAATCTTTATCTTTAAACTCTTTAAGGCCTTCTTTAACGATTTTCACTGGATCTTTTGTTTTCGGTTCACCATATATGGATAAATTAATTCTGTTTGCTAACTGTTGAAGTTGGGCAAATGCGCCTGGTCGATATGTGTCTGCACAAATAAGCCCTATTTTTAATCCTCTTTTCTGGAAATATCGTGAAAGTTTAGCTGAATGTGTAGTTTTACCTGAACCTTGAATACCTACAAGCATTATGATTTTCTTTTTTCCAGGTTCTACTTTAAGTGGAACTGGTTTATCTCCGACGAAATGGGTTAGTTCTTCATATACTACTTTTATTACATGTTCACGTCGCGATATGCCTGGTGGCACCTTCTCTTTTAAGGCGCGTTCCTCTATGTTTTTTGAAATTTTTAGTACAAGCTGCACATTAACGTCTGATTGTAGTAATGCTCTTTGGATATCACGGACTAGTTCTTTGACTGCAGCTTCGTCTACTACGCCAGCCTTAAACAATTTCTTTATAGCATTTGTTAATGATGATCCTAACTTGTCTAGTGCCATCAGAGTTCTCCAGCCTAACAGTTTATTATCCCTTTAAATAAAGATTACACAAAAACAGAGGTTCCTCAGAAGGGAGTTTTTTGGTTTTTTGAAGCCTCAGTTTCCCCATTTGAGTATTCTTCACAATTCAGACGGCTCTTCATGCATCATTGGCTTCACTTAAAAATGGCTTTAAGGTAGAAAATAAACTTTGCAATCGAACTTGAAAGATATAGAAGGAAGGCTTCAGCGAAAATGATTCCAATAAGACTAATTGGCTAGCTTCCTGCGTTATTATCGTTTTTTATTTTGCTGTGAACTACTAAATTACTAACATATTTTTGATATATTCAAAAAAGAGTTAACTTGAATAAATTTGATTAAATTCTATATATGGAAAGTTAGGAGAGCTTATTTTGCTCGCACAATTTTTACTTTACCAAGAATTTTCCAGTATTCGATTTCGGTGCCAGCAACCAGTTTTGCTTTAAGGTCTTCTTCGTCAGGAAACGGTGCATCAATGTATTCAAAGGTTTCCAAGTCCATAATCTGTACACCTGTCGGGTTAACTGCAAAAACTTGGCCGGGTCGTTTATCAATAATTGGAACTTCTGCTTGAGCGTCTACTGGTTTTACGAATTGACGTTTTTGGTCATCAAAGACGCCTATTGCAACTATTCTTGCTTTGGCGGCACCATGTTTTCCAGGTTTAGATTTTGCTATATCCACTATACGACATGGTTCACCATCAATCATCATGTATCCGCCGACGCGTAATTCTCCAACACCTATAGGTCTACTCATATATTCACCACACTTTTTTGTTCTATTTAAAGCAATTTCGTTTTACACTAATATATAGATATGTGTTGGAGTTTTGAAGCTGTAATATTTATTTTTGTTTTGAAATATCTGTATACAGTAAAGATTTAGTTTGTTCGTGGTTTATAGGATGCTCAGAAAGAATTTTTAGATTAATAATTAAAAAAAGAAGAAAGTTGTGCTAGTATGTCGGTGGGGGCGGTGGAATATAGTTTTGCTGTGGAACCTGAGCAGGTCTCTTCTTCTTTACCACTAAGATAACTACAACAACTACTACGACTGCAACTATTAGGCCTATGATGATGATCAGGTTTGTTCCGCTGAATAGACCACTGGGGGTCTGAGTGGGTGGTGGTGAAGTAGTTCCTCCGCTTTGAGTAGGTGAAGGTGAAGTAGTTCCTCCGATGCTGTTGAGTAGAGTCATTACAGATTTTTCACTTGCAGTATTTGCATCATAAAATGCGTAAGCGTTAATGTAGTATGAACCTTTAACGAAGACTAATTCTAAGATGTATGCATCGTATTCTTGGTCGTAGGCTTTTGCGTATCCAGCTGAGACACCTGCAACAGTCATTATTCCAC
>JAAZBP010000077.1 GCA_012513715.1 Thermoproteota archaeon
GGTTGCTTAGCTGGTGTTATAGCTTCCCCATCTTTATCCACGAGTTACTACAAGAACGATGGTTACGGATTAGGGGATGATATTGGCGGGCAGTGGACTATTAACACAGATGTCTCACCAGACGTATCTTATGTTGAATTTTATGTTGATGAACAACTTGAATTTAACGATACGCTTGCACCGTTTAGTTGGTCTTTTAACACCAATAACTACACTTTAGGTTTACACACAATTAGAGTGATAGCGTTTAATCCTTCTGGGGAAACAGCGACTGTGGTCTCTAACCCTAATTTTGTAGAATATTCAGCGACTAATTTTTGGCTTATGACAATAGTGGGGGTAGTTATAGTCTTAGTGGTTACGTTGACAGTATCTCTATTTCGAGTCCGAAAAAAGAAATTAACAAAAAACGTCTATATTACATCTCCAAAGAAAATCTGCGACTAAACGTGTGCAATAAAACTTTTATACTTAATCAACGGAAAGATTTGTTTTTAGGGAGAAAAATGGCAAATCAAGTTCAAAATGAACCAACAGCGGCATATATCTTGTCTTTAATCGGCGGAATAATCGGTCTATTGATATCTTTAGGTCTAGTTGCATGGGGTGCATTAGTAACTATTGGTATAGGCGGTGTCGGCGGATTTTACTACGGCGAACTTGTTGCAATAATGGTGACTTACCTTGGGATTGGCATATGGTGTCTTATAACGTCTATACTCATAATCGTCTTTGCACGTAAACTAAAAGCTAATCCACTTCAACATAGTAAATGGGGTGCATTAATTCTAGTCTTCTCTATCATTGGACCTGCTGGGCTATTAGCACTGATCGGTGGAATTCTAGCGCTTGTATACAAACCTATACCTTATGGGGCAAGTCCACAATATGGTCCCCAGCAACCATACTATGGCCCTCCACCTCAACAGGCAGCATATCAACAATCACCCACAACAATATGTCCACAATGTGGAACAGCCGTGGCGAGTAATGTCCGATTCTGTCCCAATTGCGGTAGACAAGTAAACTAAACCAAAGAGCAGCCGTGTCTTTTTGGGAACCACTTTTTTCTTTTTAAAAGATAAATATTAGATTTTCTTTGATTGTGTTGCAGTCTCCAAAGCAGCTACTCCTGGAAGTTTTTTACCCATTAAAAATTCTATTAATGCTCCGCCCGCAGTGCTTATGTATCCGATTTTTTTGCTTAACCCGTATTCCTGTATAGCCGCAATTGTGTTTCCTCCACCAGCCAAACTGAATGCTTTACTGTTCGCAATAGCTTCTAAGACACCTTTGGTGCCATAGTTGAATTCCTTGTTTTCATAGACCCCCATTGGGCCGCTAACAACAATAGACTTGGCCTCCAAGATTATCTTTACGTACTGTTCAACTGTTTTTTTACCTAAATCAAAAATTGGGCAATCAGTAGGTAACTCACTTAACATAATTTCTTTGCGTTTTCCATCAACATTCAATGCTAAGTCTATAGGCATCATGATTTTGGGGCCGAACTGTTCAATTAAAGCTTTTATTCCAGGAATAAACTTGGTTACCTCTTTTTTTGCCAAAAAATCCATGGTAACCTCACCCAAATCGACACCTTTTGCTGCTAAAAACAGTTGAGACGTGACTCCTCCAACTAAAATGTAGTTGGCAATGCTGTTACTCAATACAAATTTGCTGATTTCGAGGCTATCATCAGCTTTAGCTCCGCCCATAACATAAACACAGGGTTTTTCTGGTTTCTCAAGGGCTTTACTAAGTGATTTAAGTTCTCTCTCCATAATTCTCCCCGCGGCAGACGGCAAAACCGCAGTAAAACCAACCATTGAAACATGTCCCCGGTGAGCAGCCGAAAAAGCGTCACTTACAAACAAATCCGCTAAAGGAGCTATACTCTGCACTAACTCAGTTTTAGCCTGCTGTTCAGGTGTACCGCTTTTTGTTTCTAGATCCCAACTGCGTACATTCTCTAAAACCAAAATTTCTCCTGACTGTAACCCTCTTATGGCTGCTTTGGCTTTCTCACCGAATAAATCATCAACGTATTTTATTGGCGCTCCAAGTATCTTCTGAAGTACTTGTGTATGCTCTTTTAGAGAAGTGTAATCCCGGTCGCCTTTACGTCCTTGATGCGCAATCACTACAGTTTTGGCGCCTTTTTCTATTAATTCTTTAAGCGTGGATTCAGCATGCGCCCTGATACGTACATCGCTGGTAACTTTTTTGGTTACTGAATCAATTTCTGAGTTAAAATCAACTCTAACTATTGTAGTCTTATTTTTTAAGTTAAAATCATCCAAAGTTCTAAATTTTGTCATTTAGCTTCACTCGCCGCTTCGAAATTATTAACTGAAAAAGAAAAAAGAATAATTAAAGCTTGCTTGACTAGGCCAAACCTGCTTTTTTACCGATTAACTCGATGAATTCAACCATGCGGTTACTGAATCCCCATTCGTTATCGTACCATGAGAATACTTTAATGAAATTGCTTTTTTCACCTAAGACCATGGTTAATTCTGCATCAAAAACGCTGCTGTACGTGCTGTGTAATATATCGCTTGAGACAATTGGGTCTTCAGTATATTGTAGAATTCCTTTAAGTTCTCCTTCAGCTGCTTTTTTCATGGCGGCATTAATCTCTTGTTTTGTAACATCTCTGCCTAGGACACATGTCAAGTCCACTATTGACACATCTGAGGTTGGTACACGAAGAGACATTCCATTCATTTTACCTGAACAGGAAGGTAAAACTGATCCTATAGCTTTAGCTGCGCCTGTACTTGTTGGTATAATATTTATGGCTGCAGCACGTGCACGTCTCAAGTCTTTATGAACAATATCTAAGATTTTTTGATCATTAGTGTAACTGTGACAGGTTGTCATTAATGCTTTCTCTAAGCCGAAATTGTCAGCTAAAACTTTGCTGATGGGTGCTAACGCGTTGGTTGTGCAACTTGCGTTTGAGAGTATATTATCTTTTTCATGATCGTAAGTATAATCATTAACACCTAAAACTATGGTTCTGTCAGGATTTGATGCTGGCGCAGAGACGAGAACTTTTTTAGCTCCTGCAGTCAAATGTTTGCTTGCGCCTTCACGGTTAGTAAATAACCCTGTGCTCTCAACTGCAAGATATGCCCCTAGGTCTTTCCAAGGCAAATTTGTGGGATCTCTTTCTTGTATACACTTTAGGACTTTTCCATTTACGACTAAATCGTTACCTTGGACTTCAACTGTTCCTGGAAACCGACCATGAACTGAATCATATTTGAGAAGGTGGGCGTTAGTTTTAGCGTCTGCAAGGTCGTTAACAGCTACAAAATCAATGTTTGCTTTTTTTTCAATTGCGGCTCTATAAATGAGTCGACCAATTCTCCCAAAACCATTAATTCCAACTTTTATCGCCATAAACATTTCACCGGTGTTTGCGGTTTAAAACATTTTTTATCTTAATTAATTTTCCTACACTACATAAATAGTGAAAAAATCAATTAAAAATCACTGTTACTTTATTCATCTATTTATGAATAAAAGTGGCTTTCTTTTTCTCTATGTACTGTCTCGGTTTAGGCCCTCTTTTTTTAGATTGTTTTTTAATTATAGTTTGTTGCCAGATGTTATTTCAGATTGCTGAGTTTTTTTGTCTATGTTTCTGGTTGTATTTGAGAAAATTAAATAACGTATTCTCTGCAATAGATTGGCTAATCTGAATGAGCGATAATAGAAATGAAAATCATAATAAAGCCTCTGATCTTTGCTTTAATCATTATTGTTTTAGTTGGAGCTATTATTGTAGTAAATTCCTTTTCAACAAATCATGATTTCTATGTTGGGGTTACTTATTGTGGTGATAACGTAGAAGATGCTAAGATGTTGATTGATAAGGTCAATGATTACACAAATTTGTTTGTTCTTCAGTCTGGTTCTCTGCAGAATAATGCCTCTCAAATAGAGGAGATAGGTGATTATGCAGTAGCTTCGGGATTAAAGTATATGGTTTATCAAGGAATCGGCTGTTTGGCGTTGGCTAATAATTGGCTTTCCACTTACGACGGACACTGGGGAAGTAACTTCTTAGGCGTATATGCTATTGATGAACCTGGAGGAAAAATGCTCGATGGAGACACAATGCTCTATCATGAAGCTTCTGATTCTTGGATACAAAAAAAGGCTGATGGAAGTATATCAGGATACAAGCTTGATTCTACAACTGCTGTAAGGTATATGCGTAATGGAACAATACACGTAGAAAAATGGGATGGAACAATCCCTTATAACTATGTGGTTTACTATCCAAATGGAACAATAGCCGGTGCTTCTTTAGACTTTGAACAAAGTGGAATCCGCACCACTCTTACCGTTATTACTGACACTTCACTTCTTAACTACACTTATCAAGAATTGTGGGCGGCTCATCCAATTAAGACTGCTGATGTTGCAAAGGAATTATATCTCAACTGGACTAGTCGAGAAATCAATGATGCTAGGCGAGATCAAAACGGCACTCTAAATGTTATAACTGCTGATTATGGTTTGCATTGGTATGATTACCAAAGTGGTTATGACGTAGTTTTGACTAATTTTGGTTGGAATCAGAGTATAACTCAAAGTATCGCTGTTGTTAGGGGCGCTGCAAACATTTTCAATAAAGATTGGGGTGCAATAATCACTTGGAAATACACTCAGGCACCATATTTGGCAAGTGGCGACGAAATTTATGGGCAGATGTGTGCAGCTTATGAGAACGGCGCCAAATACGTGGTTATTTTCAATTACGCTGAGTCTATGCATAGTCAGTGTGGTATTCTGCAGAATGAACATTTCATTGCTCTCCAACACTTCTGGGATGATATACAGAATCAAAACATCAAACATGGTGCAGTAAAGGCAGATACTGCATTTATTTTGCCGAACTCTTATGGTTCAGGTCTTCGACGTCAAGGAGACGTAATATGGGGATTGTGGGAAGCCACTGACGATGACGACCAAATCTTGAGACGTATGCAAGATGCATTGGCTAAATATGGCGAAAAACTTGATATTGTTTATGAAGATTCAGCCAATCCCACTACAAGTAAGTATTCACAGATTATATATTGGAACCAAACTACTTAAAACAGCTAAATATTGAGCGTTCATGGAATACTTGGTATATTAGTGCCTGATACTTTGCCAAATCCTTGCTACTTGTTTTCTTTAGTTTTACTTAATTTAGGTGGTTTTTCTCTTATATTTCTTAGAATTATCTTCCACCGAGTTATCTGGCATTTAGCAAGTACAAAATAAGTAATCTATACCTTGAAATAATCAAGAATGGAATTGTTTGGATAATTCTTAAATCATTAGACTGTATCACAAACCAGTTAAAGGTGTAAAAACTTGGCACAACCAACATACAAAACCGTTTTTGTTTTCTTAGACACAGACAAATATTGTAGTCCATTTGACTTGCTAGTTGCAATAGACGCATTTCCTGATTCTATGATTTTCAAATATGAAAACGTAACAGATGAAGATGCACCCAAAATCGTGTTTGACCTACTATTCCCCCGTGGACCAGTAGGAGCAGCACACACTAAAGTTTTCATTAACGGAAGCAACTTTGAGATGGTAGAAAAAGTCGTAGAAGCCACTCAGAAAGCTATGAAGTCAGCCCCATGGGGAAACAGTATAATTGTTGATCCACGAGGAGGTTATTCTACAGCTGCAGCTGCCGTCGCAAAAACTTTCGGTGCATCCATGGCGCAAGGTTTAGGATCGCTGGAAGGCAAAAAAGTTACGGTTCTAGCTGGTACTGGTCCAGTTGGGCAAACAGCCGCAAGAATCTACGCATCAGAAAAAGCAGATGTAACAATTACTTCGCGTTCATTAAGTAAAGGACAAATTATTGCAGAAAAAATTAATCAGGAATGTGGGGCAACACGCGTAAAAGTTGTTGAAGTCAATAAACCAGAGCAGACTGCTTCAGCAATTAAGGATGCACAGATAATTCTAGCTGCCGGCGCAGGAGGAATTCAATTACTAACAGCTGCAGATCTTAACCAGGCACCTAACTGTAAAATCGTTGGTGACATCAACGCAATAAAACCGTTAGGTGTTGAAGGTTTAGGCCCAAACGATGACAATAAAGAGCTCAAACCAGGCGTATTAGGTATAGGTGCATTGGCTATTGGCAAATTAAAAATTAAAACTGAAGTTGAAATGATTAAACGCGCTGTAGCTGAACCTCAAGGGCTATTCGACTACTCAATTGCCTACACTATAGCTAAAGAACAAATCTTAAAGAAACTCGCAAAGACAGCTGCTAAATAATCTACCTTTTTCTTTTTTAATATTTTTTGTTACCTTTGTTCTTAATGCTTCTCACCTTTAGGCATTATTCGCCCTTAACTAAGAAAATTTACAAGTAACTTTTTATAAAATCTCTCATATTGAAAAGACTTGATGTCTACTATTACCGAATTCATCCAACAGGTACTAAACATAGACGCTGTTTACTCTGAAATCATAGTTTCACTAATCATCTTTGCAGTTGTTGCCTTTGCGGGTTGGGTTTCTTATATTTTTATTAGTAGATACGTCTCAAAATTTGTAAAAAAAACTTCTACAGATGTTGACGACAAGATAATAGCTGCAATTAAAACAATAATTATTATACTCATAGCAATATTAGGCATCGAATATGCGCTTTCACCTTTATCTTTTCTTCAGCCATACCAGGATACCTTGACAGGTGTTTTCTCTGTTCTTCAAATAATGTTGGGTGCATTTGCAGTAACTAAAGTCGCTGGCATATTAGCGGACTGCTATACAGAAAAAAATGCTGTAATAGCTGGGCAAAACAGTCAACATTTTGTATTTATACTTAAAAAAATTATTCAAATAGTAGTTTTTGTCTTTGCTATTTTGATAGTGCTTTATGTCAATAAAGTTGATTTAACCGGCGCTTTGGTCGGTTTAGGTGTTGGTGGAATCGCTATAGCTTTTGCTTTACAAGAAACCTTAAGTGATTTCTTTAGTGCATTTTCAATATTCTTCGATCATCCATTTGAAATTGGAGACTTTGTTGTTATAGGCGAATATAGTGGAACTGTAACAAATATCGGTATTAAATCAACTAGACTTCAGCTTTTACAGGGTGAAGAGCTAGTGATTTCTAATAGGGAGCTCACTAAATCTAGCTTGAGAAACTTCCGTAAGCTGGAGAAAAGGCGTGTAACCTTTACTTTAAGAGTAACTTATGATACACCGCTAGTGAAGCTAAAGAAAATCCCTAAAATAATAACTGATGTAATTAACAATGTTGAGATTGCTGAATTTTCTCGAGTAAACTTTACTGAATATGGAGATTTTAGCCTCAAATTTTTGGTGATTTACTATGTAAAATCTTCTGATTGGGGTGAATATTTAGATACTCAAGAACAGATCAATTTTGCGATTAAAGAGGCGTTTGAACGCGAAGGTATCGAGATGGCATTTCCAACCAGTACTGTCTACGTTAAAAAATAAATTATTTG
Source organism: Thermoproteota archaeon (assembly GCA_012513715.1). Lineage (GTDB taxonomy): Archaea > Thermoproteota > Bathyarchaeia > Bathyarchaeales > Bathycorpusculaceae > Bathycorpusculum. The sequence goes on from JAAZBP010000077.1 coordinate 7,521, forward strand.
ACTATTTCGAATCTATCTGGTTTTTTAATAATTATAAAATGATGCTTAGTTATCCCCCTTGTAGATTACTTTATCACAATCTTTATCTGAAAAACTGGCAGTTTTGGCAGCACAATTCTTCACAGTCTAATTTTTTGTGGGGCATACAGAAGCAGTAGTCAAATAAATATAATAAGTGATTTAAAAAATGTCAATATGGATCAGAAATTAAACTAAAACTGGTAATCTTTAATAAAAAAACACTATCAACCTAAAAAAATTAGTGGATGGGAGTCTGTTTCGTTGTGACTTTATCCTTTTACAACTGCTAACGGAACTAGACGCGCAACCTTTGTGGCTATTCCGACGTTATCGCTGGTTTCTGCTACCATATCCACGTTCTTGTATGCTGAATCTGCTTCTTCTGCTAAAACTGAGGCGCTTGCTGCGCGAACTGTGATGCCGCGCTTTTCTAAGCTTGCTTTGATGTCTCCACCCCAATACTGGCGTTTAGCAGCTGAACGACTCATCATTCTCCCTGCGCCATGAGCGGTTGAACCAAAAGTCAAGTCCATAGCTTTCTGAGTTCCTACTAAAACCCACGAACTTGTTCCCATACTGCCTGGAATGAGTACAGGTTGTCCTTCACTGCGATAATCGTCTGGAACATCCATGTGTCCTGGTGGGAATGCACGTGTTGCACCTTTACGGTGAACCCACACTTTTTTATTTTCTTCATCTATTGTATGAGTTTCTGCTTTAGCTATGTTATGTGCGACATCGTACACAAGTTTCAACCCGAGCTTCTCTGGGTCTTGACCGTAAACTTGCTGAAAGCTTTGTCGTACCCAATGCATAATCGCTTGCCTATTGCAGAATGCATAGTTTACCGCACATGCCATTGCTTCAATGTAGTCTTTTGCTTCTTGACTGTTTCCTGGTGCACAAGCTAACTCGCGGTCAGGCAATTTTATGTTGTATTTTTCAACAGCATGCTCCATGACTCTAAGATAGTCAGAACAAACTTGGTGACCATAACCTCTTGATCCGCAGTGTATCATAACTGTAACTTGTCCTTCCTGTTCGATTCCGAACGTTTTTGCAGTTTTTTCGTTAAAAATTTTGTCTACTTTCTGTATTTCAAGAAAATGGTTACCTGAACCTAATGTTCCAATCTGAGTTAACCCTCTGCTTTTAGCGGTTTTCGAGACTTTATCCGGATTAGCGTTAGACATACAACCTCCCTCTTCACAGTGTTCAGCGTCACCTGACCACCCTAATCCGCGGTCAATTAACCATTGTACACCATCAACGGCTAAATCTTCCAGATTTCTGTTAGATATAGTTAGGTCTTTTCGCCTACTGCCCAGTCCTGAGGGAACATTCCTAAAAATGGATTCAGCCAGCAATGAGAGTTTTGGTCTGATTTCTTTTTCTGTAATCGTAGTTGAAAGGAGGCGTACTCCACAATTTATGTCGTAACCGACTCCGCCTGGACTTATGACACCTTTTTCATAGTCGGTTGCAGCAACTCCCCCTATTGGAAACCCATAGCCCTCGTGGCCGTCTGGCAAAATTACTGCATGTTTATAGATTCCTGGTAACTGCGCTACGTTTGAACATTGCCAAAGTGTTCGATCAGTTTTCATTTTTTCTAGCAGTTTTTGACTAGCAAAAATCATTCCTGGAACAAGCATTTCAGGTTTATATTTAGGAATCTGCCACATGTAATCGTTAATTTTCTGAATCGGAACCTTTTCATTTGAGGCTCGATTTTCATTTCCACCCAAAACACAACACACCTTACAAAATGAAACCAGATGCAGCCTATAAAACGTTTATGACTTCTCTTTTGACATTTTCTGTTTAATGTATTCTGTAAAGCCCATTACACAATTCTCTAGTACAGTTTTAGAGTATATTGGATGTGACTTTACATAACCTGCTACCCGCATCATAATTGGGTCTTGAGCGATTATTCTGTCACGAATTTCATCTAAACTTAGGTTTTCCTTTACTCCCTCTTCAGCTATATCTGCCCATAGTCGAAGTTGTAACTTGTAATCTTTAAGACGCTGAACCGCATCTGTAGCTTTTCCGAAGTGACTAAAGTATAGTACTGTCGGATTTAAAGCGCTTAATTTATCAAGCGATGATAAGGCCGCTTCAAGGTGAAAAGGTGGCGGTGTGGTAGGAACCACCACATCAAAATTTGATAAGTATGTACCTGCAGCATCTCCAGGGAAGATTCCTCCGTTTAGAGACTCTTGAAAACTGATATTATGAGAAGCGTGACCCACAGTTTCAAAAACAGTTAATTTAGTGTTATCATCTAACTTAAAGGTGCCATCTGTTACTGGGATAATCCTATCTTTGGGTACTGGTTCAGGTTCTCCAAAAATTTCACTAACGAACCCCAGTACTTTTTGAGCTGATTTCCATAGGTGAGAGGGATCAATAAGGTGTGGCACACCCCTTGGGTGTACTAAAACTTTCGCATTGGGTAAATGCTTGAGAAGTGTACCTGCTCCCCCGCCATGGTCTAAATGAACATGAGTTAGAGCAACATATTCAATATCTCTTAAATTAATTTTAAGTTCCTGTATTCCAGTAATTAGTCGTGGAATAGATTTTGTTGGTCCTGCCTCAACTAAAACAGGTTTTTCGCTGTCTATAATGTAGCTGCAGATAAGGTCTTTTATACCGCCTGTTTCTAGCTCTACGATGTAAATGTTTTTTCCAATTTTTTTTGTATGCACTAGATTCACCATAAAACTGCGCGAATAATGTATATTATTGTGGCATAAAGATTTCCTTGACTAATGATAAAACTTAATTATCTATCACAAGTGTAAGAAGTCATCAACAGGTGAAAAGTGGTTTGAAGGCGATTATCTTTGGAGCTCCAGGAGCAGGCAAAGGCACCTACTCAACCAGAATGCAGAATCAGCTTGGGGTAGACGTCATTGCCATGGGTGATATCTTCCGTGAGTCCGTAAAACAAAACACAGAACTCGGTAAAAAAGTCAAATCCTATGTAGAGAAAGGCGCATTAGTCCCTGATGAAGTGGTTTTAGAAGTCCTCAAAGATCGCTTAAAAAAAGTTCCCAAAGGCAAAGGCTTCCTACTTGACGGGTTCCCACGTACAATAGCTCAAGCAGAGTCTCTACAGTCAATCGCTAAAATCGATGTTATTTTGATGCTAGATGTTCCAGATCAAATCATAATTGAACGGTTAACCTCACGCCGACTGTGCAAAAGCTGTGGCGCAGTCTATAATATTCGTTTTCTTAAGCCCAAAGTTGAAGGTAAATGCGATAAATGTGGCGGAGAACTCTACCAGCGCTCAGACGACAATGAAGCAGTTATCCGCAATCGCCTACAAGTCTACAAGACTCAGACTGAACCGCTTGTGGAGTATTACAGGAAGAAAAATACTCCTTTTATCGTAAACGTCACTAAATCTGTTGATCAGCCACCTGAACCGATGGTTGAACACATGATGGCTGAACTAAAGAAAATGGGGCTTGCATAAAAGAAAAAAGCGTTTTTTCTTTTTCTTATTTTGTTATTTAGATATCCAAGATAAATTCAAGGATTACTCGATCGTTTTCTATGATTACCATCATCAAATGATAGGTTACCGCTTTAACTCCGACCTTCTGTGTATGCTTCTTTGGATCAAACTTTTCGCCAAAAATCTTTGCTTCAAACTTGAAACCTTCCGGAGATTCACGCCAATTACTTACCGTAAACCTGCTGAAAAGCATACCTTCTGTTTCAAACTTTATGAGCAACGTTTCAAGCCAATTATAGAGCAAAGCGTACTGGTCTTCTGCTTCCACCTCTAAGGTTTCTTCATGGGTTTGTGCTACTTTGTTGGTGTCTGTCATTGTCTCAAACATGGCTAAGGCAGCGTTCTCAAAAGCTTCCTGCATTGTACAACCATGCGCTCTAATGTAGGCGTCTGCAGTGTGCTCTAACACTTCAAATTTTCCATAAAATTTGTCAGGTTTACTCATTGAAGGGTCACTTGCTGAAAAGAAAAGGGTGACCTAGAATAAAAGGGGCTCTTCTAAAAGTGTTTCTTTATCCTTTGTATTGCTGAAGCTGCGAGTTTGGCGCTGTTTTCAACATCTTTGAGATTCATTACGCTTACTGGACTGTGAATGTATCTTGTAGGTATTGATATTGTTCCACTTGGTATACCTTGACGTGTCAAAGCGATTCTCGCGGCGTCAGTACTGCCTGGCAACCCCGACTCAAGTTGTATATCTATGTTTTCTTTATTCGCTGTTTCTTGTAGCCAACACAGAATTTTTGGGTGAGTTATCAAACCTGAATCAGTTACAGTTAAGGCCGGTCCCTTTCCCATTTTAATGTTAGTGTCTGTCTCTTTTACGCCTGGAACATCACCCGAAGTGGTGACATCTAATGCCAATGCAACATCCGGGTTAACGCCGAATGCTGCTACTGCAGCCCCACGTAAACCCACTTCTTCTTGCACAGTCCCCACAGCGCATACAGTGCAGTCTATATCTTTAAGCAGTCTCATTGTTTCAACCATAACAGCGCAGCCTGCACGATTATCAAAAGCTTTACCCATGACTTTGTCATTGCACAACTCAGTGTATTGGACATCAAACGCTATTGGATCCCCTACTGCTATTCCCATGTTTATTGCGTCTTCTCTGCTGTCTGCACCTACGTCAATGAAAAGATTATCGAAGGCTACGACTTTTTTACGTTCATCCTCTTTTTGAACATGCGGCGGTTTAGAGCCAATTACACATGGATATAGCCCATTCTTTGTATGTATCTTCAATTTTTGTGCTGGTAAAATGCGGTCGTCTATGCCACCTAACTTGAATGGTTGTATAAAACCGTCTTTGGTGATGTTTTTGACCATGAGGCCAACTTCATCCATGTGTGCTGCCAGCATAATTTTAAGTGAATCTTTTTTCCCTTTTTTTATCGCTATCAAATTTTCTAGTTTATCAATCTGGATTTCGTCTGTGTATGGTTTTAGCATCTCAATAAGTAGTTCTCTGACTTGTTTTTCTCTGCCAGTTACTCCGTAAGCGTTTGAAAGTCTTTCTAAATTGTTTTTGAATGACAAGGTATGTGCCTTCTGTTTTTATCGTTAAAAAGTCGAGTTACTTATTAAATGGTTGTGGTGAATTTCATTCCATGAGTGGTTGAGGCTTTATTTTTTGAGACTATGGTGCTTTTTTTGAAGTTTGTTGCTGCTTTTGTATACGGGTTGTTGATGTGTTTTTTGTTATTCTAAATATGTTGTTTGTTTCAATTATGCAAATTTTTGTTAGTTATTTGAATGTTTTTGCTAAATTTGTTGATAGTTATTATTTTTTTGATTTATGGAGTTTTAATAACATTAGCAAATGCCGCCTTCTTTGAAATAGTGGTTTTCCTCTTTTTTAGGTCCAAAACTGCGGACTCCATCTCTCTCAAGTTTATTTCGTAATTCTGCAGCATACTCCCTGGTTATTTCGCCTCTCTTTTCTAAGTACGTAATTATTTCTTCAGCTTGTTCAGTTGTGTCACAACGTCGAATAAAATCTACTGCTTGAGGGTTAAAGTGGCGCAGTTTATCAGTTGTTCCTGTTTTTGGTGATGGTGTAACAATTTGTTTATCCTCATCCTGTGCGTACTCTTCTGCTTCTTGCGGATTTTTTCTTAGAGCATCTATTGAAATTTTGTTTTCGCCATCTTCAAGTTCTCGGTAGAGATTTGGAAACATTTTTTTGATATTTTCTTTATCAATAGCCATTGTGCATCAATGTATAGGTTTAAATTGTATCCGTGTAACTTAAGTTCTTTTTTGGAGTTAATATTTTTTGGGTTTTATTGTGGGGTAAACTGTTGGGTTGCATTATCTTGTAGAACTTTTTCTAGCTCTTTAATTTTTAAGCCTCTGATTTCGTCGCCAAACGTTTCACATTTTCTTTTTTTCCCATAATCTTCCATTTTTCTAGCTACAATTTCTAGACTATGTTTAGCTTCGGTTTGAGCATATATATGGAATGACTCTAACGTTTCTCCCCTTTTGTTAACATTAGCCCAATTTGACTTTAACACGTTAATTCCATTATTCCTAAGAACTTCAATTATTTCTTCTGGTTCATCTGTGTAAACAGCGATGTCTATATCGCTACCCACTTTTATTGTGCCCCGCCAAACACTTCCAATCAATAGTGGTTTATACTCTCTTAGTAGTTTCATTACCTGTAACGCTTCTTTTCTCATGCAAATTAAGCGGTTTCTTCTAGTCGGGCCCTCTTTTTCTTCAGCTATTTTGTCTAGTTCCACTGCTACTTCTAAGTTAGAAGGCAAAAAATTAGTTCCTAAAATTTGTGCTGCTTTGTTCTTAGCTTGTTTATACTCTTTTTCAGCTCCAAAATAAAGAAGATTGGCGGCTTCACGTGCTACTCTCTGTTTTAAGTTAAAATTCTCCGTCATCATTTTACCTGTTTTTTAGTGTTTCATATAATTGCAGTGTTTTTTCTGCAATTTTGTTCCATGTGAATTCTGACAAAACCCTTTTTCTGCCGTTCTTACCCAGCATTTTACGTTTTTCAGCAGTTTCCAATGCGCTCACTACACCCCATGCTATGTCTGAAGGGTTATTCGGGTCTATGTGGTAGCCGCATTGTTCTTCGCCGCAGCAAACTACGATTTCACGCATCCCACTTACTCCTGCGGCTCCAACGACAACTGGTTTTTCCATGCTCATAGCTTCTAATGCAACTATGCCGAATGGTTCATACAGACTGGGAAAGACTGCTATGTCACAAGCTGCATAATGGTTGATTCTTTCCTCTTCAGGAATAAAGTCAAAACAGAATTTGACGTACTCATCCATTTTTGTCATCTTGGTTAGGTTGCTCAAGTATTCCTGTAAATCTCCAACGCCAACGATAACTAACCGCACTTTGGGTATTTTATTTAGGATGTGCGGCATTGCCATAATCAACTTGTCTACTCCTTTCACGTGTACGAGTCTGCCTAAAAATAGAATCATTAACTCATCTTCTTTAATACCATATTTAGCTCTTACACGTCGAATGTCTTCTTGAGAGACGTTTTCTGGATTATACTTTTGAGGGTCAACACCGTTGTAGCTTACTTGAATTTTGTCTTTAGGAAAACCAAGTCCAATTAATTCATCTTTCATTGCATATGAAACAGTAATAATCATATCAGCCATTTTGCCTGCACGCAATTCTATGTTGCTGACCACTCCTGATCCATTACCTAATGTGCGGCCTTTTTCTGTTGAATGTACATGAAAAACTAAAGGCAAACCAGTTTCACGCTTAACTGTTAATCCGCCCATAGCTGAAAGCCAATCATGTGCAACAACCACATCATATTTCATGGCCTCTCTTTTTATCAATTCATTTATGAGTTTAGCTGCTGACAAATAATTATAAACCATAAGTTTGCCAAAAAAATGTAGACCTCTACCCCACTTACGTATGTCTTCAGCAATAACGTCAGGTAGGGAATCGGAAATATCAATGTGTAATGGTCTGTGGATTTCTATACCTCGCCAAATCTCTCTTGTAGGCATTGTTCCCTCATCATCATTCATAGTGAAGACTGTTACATCATTGTCTTTTAAAACGAATTTGCGAGTTATTTCTGCAGCATAAGTACCTAATCCACCCACAATTTTAGGCGTGTATTCATAGACAAAAACAGCGATTTTCATTCTTTAAGTGTCACCATTTACTAATTAGGAGTAGAAAACTGTATACTAAAGCTTTACCTCTTCTCAAAGTTATAGTTTAGACCTCGAAGAATCAACATATTTCCCGCTAAAATATAGGGGAAAAGTTTGATTAGCCCGAATTACATAGCACTACAAAAGGTGCTACATATGAGTTTATCACCCATTAAAAAAGAAATACTGGAATCCATGTTTCTATGCGGGAAACCCCAAAAAGCCATAGAAATAGCTAAGGATACAAAAAAAGAATTCCAGCCAGTCATGATGCACCTCTTAGGTCTTACCCGTATGGGGTATGTGTCCTCTCCTGAAAAAGGACTATACATTATAGCTGAAAAGGGAAAACATGTTTTAGGCGTCCCAGAAACTTCAAAAGAAAAAGCAACAGCGATATTGGCTTATGCACCACATGATAAAGCATTTAACTTCTATGCAACTGTTGACAAACCTTTAGGTATACACGCGCATAACCTACGTGATTTCACAACTAAAATAGAAAAAGTAGATGTTATCTCAATAGAGTTCCATGTCAAACGTGGTGACTTTGAAGCTTGGTTTAGGGGTCTCGGAGACGAAGAATTAACTAAAAAAATCGCCTTGCTAAAGAAAAGTGGTCTTTCCGGTGAAAGCCTTCGAAAACAACTTCACTATGTTGTAGAACAGCGGTATGTTGAACTTGGCAAAATAGCCGGAATACAAACGTATATTTAATTTTTTAAACTTAGTTTTTTTATTAGTGTTCTTAACTTATTGTTTTGGCTAAAAAAGAGAAAAGGTTTATGTTATTTGGCTATAGACTGGGTGTCCTCTGAATTTTAATATTGTTTTTGACCACTCAAGTGTTCCGCTTGGGAGCCTAGTGCATATAGATTTGACTATTGCGCCGTTTGGTGTAAAACGTACTCCGTCAAGCATTTCGCCTTTAGTTATTCCTGAAGCAGCAAAAATCATTTCATTGCCTCTAGCTAATTCATCTTCAGTGTAAGCTTTGTCAATGTCTACTCCTGCTGCTTGTAATCTTTTCATTCTGTTCGCGTCATCTTTTTTGTCTTTCCAAACTTTAACCATCATGGTTCCGCCGAGGCATTTGACTGCTGTCGCTGCTATAGTTGCTTCTGCGCCTGCGCCTGCGCCTATCAGTAAGTCGACACCTGAATTGGATAAACATGTGACTATTGAGCCTGCTATGTCTCCATCAGTGATTAATATTATTCTTACACCCATTTTTCTCAAAGTAGCAAGCAGTTCCTTGTGTCTTTCACGTTCAAGCATAATTACTGTAAAATTTGAAAGTTCCAAATCTTTGTTTTTAGCTACTGTGCGAACAATCTCTTCAATTGACATGTCTGGTGAGATTTTGCCTTTTGATTTGCCATCAGTGGCTATCTTGAAGTAGTAACCATCGTCTGGTAAAACCTGAAGGCATCCTGCTGGTGCACATGCTAATGCTGATATAGCATCTTTTTTACCCTTAGATGTAGCAGTAGTTCCGTCAACTTGGTCTATGACAAATTCAACTTTTGGACCGCTGCCTGTACCAACTTTTTCTCTATGGCTAAAAGCTGGGGCGTTATCTTTAGGTCCCTCACAACAGATAACTTCGCCATCTACTTCTGTTTGGTTTAAAACTGCTCTTGAAAAGTCTAATGCAGTTTGATCAACTTTGTCAGGGTCTCCTTTACCGATATGTAAAGATGCTCCAACTGCGCCAGCAATAGTTATTCTGGTTAAAGTTGGTGATAATGAACGCAGAGATGTCATTGTTTTATTTGCTCCTTTCGTTTTGCCATAACTCTACAAAATCAATGTAGTTCTGCGCAATTTTTTCAACTGCTTTAGACCTATCAATTTGTCCTGCTTTATGCTCAACAAGTGGATTCCAAAATATTGTTCGACCAACTGCGAATCCGATTATTCCCGGAATTTTTGCTCCAACCTTAAGCCATTCCTGGACTTTTTCTTTAGATTCACCACGGCCTAATGTTATGACTCCTGCTTTTCGTTCGTTACTTTGGGCTTGTTTTACTACTGCTTTAGCAGATTCAGGTTTTTCTACTCCTTCAAGCTTCCAAATTGCTGGTTCCACTCCTGCGTCTTGAATCTGTTTTATACTTTCAACCATTAACTCTGGACGTAGTTGAGTGTCATAAACCTCTTTTGAACCGCCTAATTTTGCTAGTTGTGTAGGTGTTGCAGGTACTATGAGTTCAAAAAGGAATGGCCGCTTTGCTTTTAATAGGTAATCACTCAGAATTTTTAGTCTTTGAAGTTGGCGTTTGTTGAGGGTTTCGTCGCTTTCAGGGTTATAGCGCACTAAGACCTTCAGGAATGTCGGGTCAAACTCTTCAATATGACTGCTAAATTCGTCACCATATTCAAAATCAAATTCTTCTTGACCTGATTTCTCAGCCGGCATAGCAAACATGTAGCCTTTCTTTTTTGCTTCCCTAAGAATTTCGCTGCCACATTCTTCATCTACAAGTAAACCGGCTATTTCTTTTGGCACCTTCTCTTCAAGCGCTAATTTAAAGCCTTCAAAAATTATCTTCTTGAAGTCTTCAATTTCCAGCTTTTCTGTAGGTGTTGGTGTACGATTCTTGATTCCAAAGAGTTTCTCAATAAAAGACGTTCTATGGTCAAACGCTAAAATCAGTAGATCTTTTTTAGACCAATCGGTCAAACATTCTCACCGTGCTTTTAACTTGTTTCTACTCAAATAAATCATTATTGCTTACACAAGAATAACCCTGCAAATGGTAATCGTCATCTTATTTTGCTGTGGCTACAGAAAGTATGAAATAACAAAAGCGTCCATAAAACCTTCTGAGGGCTAAGAAATGGGCGCTTTCCATATAGTAACCATTAAACTTGCTGAAGGAGTCTATCAAGAACTTTCTCTTCGTATTCCTGAAGGTGAAAGAAGCGATTTTATTAGAGATGCTATAAACGAGAAATTACAGAAAACACCTAGACCCGACATATTATTAGCCCTTCAAGAACGCATGAGTAACCTTGAAGAAGAATTTGGACAAATAAAAAAATATCTCACAGACCTAGAAATCCTAACTTATCAACATGGAAAAATTAATCCTCACAAATTCTGCATTGATGAAATAGACCATAACATTATCGAGTATCTGCTTCACTATAAATCTGCAACCACTCCTGAACTAGCAGATTATCTAAAAACAAACCGCTGGTTTATCCTAAATAGGCTTAGAAAAATTGAGAAAACCTCAAAAAAACAAATTGGAAAACCAATAATCAAATATTATGCTGGAGAGAAATCAGGTAAAAAGAAAGCTTGGTGGATAGACGAAGACTTAATACACGAATAATCCCGGCAGCGAGATAAATCTAACATTATCCTACTCGATTTTTTATTCATTTTTTAAAAAAAGTCCGCTATATCTTGCTTCTCTGCTACACCTTGCCTTTTTATTATATTTGCTTTAGACTAAACATGCTCGAATAATCTATCTATGTCAAACTTAGATGACCTCGTATTATAGAATACGATTTCATTAATACAGCCTTAAATCCTAAAACACCTTTAAATCATAAGTTATGTTTGGGTTCTCAACAGAGGGCTCGTAGTCTAGCACGGA
>JAAZBP010000078.1 GCA_012513715.1 Thermoproteota archaeon
AAATTTATAAACTGAAATTATTTTTTATTTTTCTATTTGTTTTAGTTTATCAGCTATATACAACCACATCACCAAGCCTACAGTGTTAGCTGTAATCATTGGAAAAGCAATCTTTTCAACAATAGCTGCAGCTTGAGTGAAAGGAACAAGTATCAATATTAAAATCATAGCCATTGACTCTAAAACAAAACCTAACGCTGCCCCCTTTAATAGGAACCATTTTCCAGTTATTTTTGTAGAGACCGCTCCTGCAATTAAGCCTATTAGAACAGTTGAGACTGTGCATGGCAGTGCTGTTGCTCCACCGACTGTGAATCTATGGATACCACCTATCAAACCAGCTATCACCCCGCCGACTGGTCCACCTGCCAGTCCAGCAATGTTTACTGCAAGTTCACGTGCATTTACTATGGTGCCGTCAGCAAGTTTAGTGCCCATTAATGTTCCTAGAATTGCAAGTGAACCTAAAAAAATTCCTAAGCTAACTTTAGCCAACAAACTCTTTTTCACTGCAGGTTTGTTAAAGGGTTTAAAACTTGAAAAGATGAGTGTAATAACAATCATAAAAGACGCGGTTACTATTAGCATTAGGGTACTTGTCAGGGTTTCAACAATATCTAACATGTTGAATCGTTACCCATTTTGATTGACTTTTAAATAAAAAATTATGGGTTTAAAATGTTCCAAATTACCAATCGCCATTCTGTCCCGTAGACCCCTACAGTCATCCAATATGCTTCTTTAGTGACTACTTTTTTTGTGTCATCATCTAAAGGTTTATCGTAATATTGATAGCAGCTGTAACCTGATTGTTGGTCTGCAACTTTTTGAGTGAACGCTTGAACTTCTGGGTATTCTGCGTATTCTGGAGCTGTTAGAAGGTTTTTACCTTGCTGGTTTGGATCTGGATCATAAATTAATGTTCCGTTTGATTGCATTGCCCACATCTGATACAGTTTAGTTCCTTCTGGAGGTTGAGCGATTGATTGATTTATCAGTTGACTGGGTAAGATTACAATACTTAATGAACCCATGAATTTGTTGTTTGTATCAAATATGGGTGCCACCATTACTACTCCTGGAAAACCCTCAACTAATGGAATCATGTTGCTCATCTCAGGAAGCATACTCTCATGCATCCATATGTTCTGTTCTTGATCGCTGATGTCTTGGCCTTCTATTTCATTGTAACTACTAGGTTCAACTGCAATCAGTATGTCTTTATCGTCTGCTGTTGCAGCATTAATTATTAACGCATTTTCATCTACAAGGTCGCTCAGAACAACTCGAACTTGGGTGCCGTCAAGTCCTAAACTAGATAATTTTTGGCACGCTGATGTAAGTGCTTTATCGAGTTTAGCGAGTTCGTTGTCTACATTAATTTTAGTATGCATTAACTGGTTGACCATTTCTTGTCTAACCGTTAATGCTGCTTTCTGTTCAGAAAGCTCAAGGTTTGAGATTAATTGGTAAATGTTAAAAAATAATGATGACGCCAATATAACTACTAAAACAAGTGTTATTCCTTTGGATTTACCCATTTTTCATCTGTTAATCTTTTTCTCTGATGTAGTTTTAAGTATTGTGATTCTTCACTACTTAAAAGTGAATTAAACAGGAAAATTGTGTGGTTTGAACGCGTTTTTCTTCTGGTGTTGTTGATTGCTATTTTAACCTTGACTTTTTTATGAATAAACTTGTTAAGCTTTCTCTATTTGACAGGTTACCCTTTTCCTTGATTGTTCCTAAATATGTTATCAAATAATCCACAGAACTGCATAAGGAAACTAGGTTAAAGTACAAAAAATGAGAATTTGCTTTAAGAAATTTTTACTCAAGGGTTGTATTATAGTAGCCCTTATCTACTTTAACAAATATTAGTGGACCACGACTGTGAGCCATTTCACGCGCTTTTCTTAATGTGTTGTTTAATGCAACGAAAATTCTTTCTCTGTCTTTTAAGTATTGAACTCTTTTATCTCCTAACTCTATTTTCAGTAGGTTCTCAGCCAAGATTTCTGTTCCACAAACTTCTCCATTTCTAATTAGTGTAGCAATTACTATTTCTTGTAGCTCTTGTTTCTGTTCTATTCTACGCCAAAATGGTTCCGCCTCTGAAATTGCTTTTGCCATTTGATTCCATTGGTTTACTCCTTGGTTGCCTAAGAGCAGTTTTACGCGTTGTTTCCACTTATTAAACCAGAGGTTGCACCAGACAGCTAAAAATTCGTCAAGTTCTTTAGGATCTTCTCTAAGTAATGTTTCAAGTTTCTCAATGATGTCACATTGGTTTGCTTCTTTTCCTACTAAATTCCAATGCACTTTAAGGTAGTTTATGAAGTCTCTGCATGCAACTTCTAAAACACTATGGTCTGATCCCGTTACGTCTAATTCAGGGTCTGCCTGTTTTAGTTTCTCCCCTATAGATATCTCTATGAAATTCATTCCGATTCCCACTGAAGCCTTCTCCATATCCTCTTTAGATTAAGGTTTTAATAAGCTTTATTTAAAAAACGGATATAACTGTCTTAGGCGGAATCCCGCAATATTATAGAATTCGATATACAAAAAAATTTATTCTATATGTTGTATTAATGCAGAAATATCCGGTAATAATAGGTCTGGTTTCTCTTTTTCTAATGTTTCTCTGCAATATAACCCGGAGAGTACAGCTACTGTTTTTACCCCAGCAGCTTTTCCTGCTCGTACATCGTTAATTGAGTCTCCTGCGATGATGCAGTCTTGAAGATTAAGCTTGAGTGTTTCTACACATTTTATTAACGGTTGAGGGGACGGTTTAGGTTTTGGTGTATCTAGTGCTGTAATTACTTGATTGAAGTATTTGTTTATGCCCAAATAATCCAGTTCTTTCCAGATTACTTCTTTTGGGACATGACGCATGGTTATCAGGGCAAGTTTTGATTTTTTAGAAAGCGTCTCAAGTGTGGATAGCATGTTAGGTAGTAGTCTTGTTGTTTGTTCAGCTATTGAATGGTATGCATTTAGGTAGATTGGCAGAAACTCTCTGGTGTAGCCTTCTGTTATGTCATCGATTGTTTTATATTGCTCTATTCTCCTTGGAATTTCTAGTAGTGTTGCTTCAGCTGGGGCTTTTTTTCCAATTGCCTGAAAAGCTATTCTCGCTGCTTCTATGTATGCTTCTGTAGAGTCTACTATTGTTCCGTCTAAGTCTAAGAATATGCCTTCTGCTTTTAGTTTATTTAGTTGCATTTGTGTCTGTTTGTTGTTTGTGGTGTAGTTTCATAAATGTTGTTCTCTGTTTGAACAGTTTTGCATCAGTATTTATCTATATATTTCTATATATTTTGCAGAGGGCACCTCTATAGGTGAGTCAGTGTATTTTAATATTTGAATAAGTGGAGATGCAATATAGAATGCTATCGAGAGATTGTGATGGCTGCTCTAAACAAAAAGAGTGCAGCAAACGCTTCAAAAAAGCAATGAAAGGCGATAAAGTATATTGTCCAGATGGAACTGTCCATCTTATAGACTGCTCCAGCATATACTCAGATTCTGATGTAGTTTACTTTTTAGAAGCGTTTCAATAAAAAACCTCAACTATTTTTTAAGCTAAACATTACATAAGCAGTCTTAGTTTTTTAGTAATATCCTTCGGGTTTTTCTTATCTAAACTGCTTTCTAAATAAATCTGGTGGCTTTCTAAATACGCCGTTTGTTTTTGGTACAAAATATTTTTGTTTACCGCTTAACCCAAAACAGACTCCACATTAAAATTAAGCACAACTTCTGAAATGTCACTTGCATACTCAGCTATTCGCCTGACACTTTCAATAATCAACCTTAATTTAACGATTTCTTCAGCATTAGCGTTTGGTAGGCAAAGCAGGGTTTCTTTTTCTAATTTGTTTACTTCACATAGTCTTTCTATTACTACTTCAGCTGAGTTAAAATTATGTTTAAAAAGAGCATCAACTGAATTTTCAAACATAGAATTAGCTAAATTGCTTAATTCTCCTACTTTTTCAAGAAGTTTTATGTCTACTTGTTGTTTAAGCGATAGAGTGTTTTGTGCAATTTTAGTGGCGTGATCAGCAGTTCTCTCTACTGACTTTGCAATTAATCTGTAACCTAAGCATTCTCTTTGACTGTTTAATCCTATTTCTTTAACGATTCTTTGATTGGATACTGCCAGCTTTAGTAACCTGACGATGTAGAGGCCAAAACGGTTGACTTCGCGGTCGGTTTCGATTACTGATTTGGCGGTGATATAGTCAAGTTGTGTTAGTGCCTGTAATGCTTCTTTTTGCATTGACGAACTGATTATTGCCATCCTGCTCAGAGCATTCTGTACTGTTAGTTCAGGATAATTAAGTAACACTTGCAGAGTTAGTTCTGTTGGTATGTCTATTACAATTTCTGTACCTACTAGATAGTTGCGGGCGAAATGTTTAATGTGGTTTCTAAGTTTTGAAGAAAGAGCTTTTTGGCCTTGAACTTTTATGTGTATCATGTTGTAGCCTGATAAGTACGCTGAAATTGCTGTTCGAGTTATTGCGTAGGGGTTATCTTTTTCTGTGACTCTTATGTACGCTTCATCATGTTTTATTTTTTTAGGATAAGTTGCTGGCGTGATAGAAAGTGAACCGTTTTCTTCTTCTCTTACTATGATTGAACTTCCACGTTTTAACTCGTTTTTTGTAGCCCACTGTTTTGGTATTGAAAGGATGAATGTTGATCCGCCTGTAACCTGTATTTTTCGTTGTTCATCATTTAGTATGTTGGCTTCTTTGGTCACGATTGATTCCAATTGACTCTCTTTGTGGGGTTTCATTATATTAGTTGTATCTATATAGACTATAAATTTTATGGCGATTCACTATATAACCAATGGGGGTTTGTATTTACACAAAAACAAAGGATGAAAATATGAATACTAAATACGTTATATTCGCAATATTAGCAATAGTAGTATTAGTAGGTTCAATAGCTGCGTATGTTTATCTCTCCCAACCAGCTGAATCAAATGCGCCAGTATCTATTACGGGTTCAGGCGCCTCTTTTCCTTATCCACTACTGGACAAGATAATAACTGACTACACAAACAACGTTAAACCAAACGTCCAAGTAAACTACCAAGCCATAGGTAGTGGCGGTGGTATATCAGACTTAAAGAACAAAAATAATGATTTTGCAGGTTCAGATGCTCCATTAACAGCTTCTGAAATTGAAGCTGCCCCAAATGTTCTTCACATTCCTGAAACAATCGGCGCGGTTACAATCCCTTACAACTTGCCGGGAGTCTCTTCAGGTCTCAAATTGACTGGACAAGTGATAGCTGATGTCTTTGAGGGTAAAATAACCAACTGGAATGATCCCGCAATTCAGAACCTAAACCCCGACATAACGCTTCCATCACAGACAATAATAACTGTCCATCGTTCAGATGGTTCAGGAACAACATTCGTTTTCACAGGTTACTTGGTTGATTCCAGTTCATCATGGAGTTCTTCAGTAGGCCAAGGCAAGTCAGTGGCGTGGCCAGCAGGCGGAATCGGTTCAAACGGTAACACAGGAGTTGCAACATCAATAATCACAACACCCTATTCAATAGGTTACGTAGAATTGGCGTATGCACTGGAAAACCAAATGACAGTTGCAGCAATCAAAAATCCCGCTGGAAACTATATAATGCCCACTTTGGAATCGACGACAGCTGCAGCCCAAGCTGGTGCAGCAAGCGGATTACCAACTGGCGATGAAAGCTGGACTAATGTAGACTTAATTAACACCGAAACAGACGAAGCTTATCCGATTGTAAGCTTCTCTTACTTATTAGCCTACAAAGAACTAAATGTAATTTCAGGAATGACTCAGGAAAAAGCAACAGCGCTTGTTCAGTTCTTATGGTACGTTATACATGATGGACAACAATTTGCTGCAGAACTCGAATATGCTCCTCTCCCATCGAATGTTGTTCAATTAAACGAAGTAACAATCAAATCTATAACATTTGATGGTCAAACATTGCCGACAACTTAGGTGAATTCGCCCTGAATCACCTTAAATCTCCAAAATTTTTTGTTAAAAAAATAAAATTTAATGGCGACTTTATTTTCAAGAATTTAGTTGCAGTAATAGCTGCATCAGCAGTAATAATTTTATTAATAATAAGTTATGTTTTGGTCTCAGGTTCTATTCCTGTCTTAGGGGAGTTCGGTTTTGATTTCTTTGTGGGTACTGCCTGGAATCCTGTGGAAGGCCGAGAAATCTTCAGTGCTTTACCCTATGTTATGGGTACACTTGTGACTTCAGGGATTGCTCTCTTAATTGGTGTACCTTTGAGTTTGGGCATAGCGATTTTTCTTGTTGAAATGTCTCCAAAATTCTTGAGGGTTCCCATTGGTTATCTTGTTGAGCTTTTAGCTGCTGTTCCAAGCGTAATTTATGGTCTCTGGGGACTGTTTGTATTCCGCTTTTGGATAATTGACTATATAGAGATTCCTTTGTCAACTTATTTTGGGTGGCTACCAATATTTAGTGGGTCACCCTTCGGATTAGACCTCTTAACTGCAGGTGCTATACTGGGTATAATGATAATTCCCACAGTCGCTTCCTTGTCAAAAGAAGTAATCAGTGCAGTACCCAACAGCATCCGAGAAGGAGCCTACAGTATAGGCGCCACAAAATGGGAAGTTATACGTCACTGGGTAATAAGTTACGGACGTTCAGGAATATTTGGTGCTGTAATACTTGGTTTGGGGAGAGCTGTAGGAGAGACAATGGCTGTTGCAATGGTTATTGGCAACGCAACTGGCCCTGCAGCTATGCCTACATCACTATTTCAGACTGGTCAAACCATGGCGTCTCTGATAGCTAACGGATTTTTGGAAGCTACTGGTCCTCTTGAAGTTTCTGCATATGTTGGCGTCGGATTAATCCTGCTTCTTATTAGTTTATTCATCAATGTTGGGGCTCACTTGATGATAACTCGAGTTTTTAAAGTAAAGGGAGGCGCAATAGAATAATTCATAACTATCGCTTCAGAAAATTCAAGAACTACCTTTTCTTTGTCTTATGTGGATTATGTGCATTAATAGCTATTATTCCCCTAATCAGTATACTCTGGGAAGTAATAATACGAGGTGCACCCCAACTAAGCCTTGACTTTATAACTCAAACCAACTCCAACGGAGGAATTGGACCGGCTATACAAGGTACATTTATTCTAATTGGTTTAACTAGCCTATTTGGGGTTCCGATAGGTATACTTTCAGGTGTTTATCTCTCAGAATTCGGAGACAACAAATATGCTGCAGCATTAAGATCAATGAATGACGTATTAACAGAAGTTCCATCTATAGTTGTAGGTATAACAGCTTATGGCGTAATAGTTATTGCTTTGATTGGAAGTTACTCAGCTATTGCAGGTGCAGTGGCTTTATCATTTATTTTAATACCCATAGTAGCTAGAACAACTGAAGAATCACTAAAGCTTGTTCCTAACAGTGTTAGAGAGGCATCTCTTGCTTTGGGTGCCCATAGATGGAGAACAACTCTTAGTGTAGTTTTGCCTACGGCAAAAAATGGTTTAGTGACTGGTACCCTTCTAGCTGTTGCCCGGATTGCAGGTGAAACTGCACCTTTGATTATGACAATCTTGGGAAACAGATATTTCTTTCAAGGTTTAGACCAGCCAATGGCTGCATTATCCCTTGAAATTTGGCGAAATTCACTTCAGCCACAAGCTAGTCTGCAAGCTCAAGGTTGGGGCGCAGCCTTGCTTTTGATTCTTCTAGTGTTAACTTTGAATATAGTTGTTAGATTGGCAAGTAGAGGTAGATTTAAGAAATGAAAACTATTGACTCAGAAATAAAAATGCAGACTAAAGATTTGAACGCGTGGTTTGGAGCAAAACAAGTTCTAAAAGACATCAACCTAAAAATTCAAACAAACACTGTAACAGCCATTATAGGTCCTTCAGGCTGCGGAAAATCCACTTTAATCAGATGTCTTAACCGGATGCATGAACTTATTCCAAACGCTAAAATCACTGGGCAAGTGCAGTTGGATGGCGAGGACATTTTTGATAAACAGGTAGACCCAGTTCAGATACGTCGAAGAGTAGGTATGGTATTCCAAAAACCAAATCCCTTTCCCACAATGTCCATATATGATAATGTAGCAGCAGGACTGAAATTGACTGGAGCAAAAAAAGGTAAGCACCTAGATGAAATTGTCAAGCACAGTCTAGAACAGGTTACTCTTTGGGAAGAAGTAAAAGATGACCTTAAAAAACCTGGCACAAGCATTTCAGGTGGACAACAACAACGACTATGTATTGCACGTGCGATTGCTCTACATCCTGAAGTCATTTTAATGGATGAACCCTGTTCAGCGTTAGATCCAATTGCCACTGCAAAAATAGAAAGATTAGTTGTTGAGTTAAAACGGGATTACACAGTAGTCATTGTAACTCATAACATGCAGCAGGCCTCAAGAGTTTCAGATTACACTGCTTTCATGTACTTAGGCTCATTGATTGAGTTCGGTTCAACTAAAGACATTTTTGAGTCTCCAAAGAATCAGTTAACAGAGAAATATATAACAGGAGAATTCGGATAGGAGAAAAGATAGTATGAACAGAATAATTGACCGCGGCTTAGAAGAACAATCAGTTCTACTTACTCGTATGGGAGAGTTAACCTATGAAACTCTTGCTCTATCAATAAGTGGCTACCTAAACAATGAAAGTGTACAATTACGTGTAAGAGAAATGTCTAACGTTTTAGTCTCTAATGCAGAAAAAGTGGAAGATAGAACATTCGAGTTAATTTCTCGTTTTCAACCTGTTGCTTCGGACCTTAGAGTCATAAAATCCTACATGAAAATAGGAAACGACTTCGCTAGATACGGAAGATACGCATTGGACATATCAGCAATCAACGACCAACTAGACGGATTAACACACTGTGAACCTTGGATCAGAGAATACTTGGCGGATATGAGCAAAAAAGTTCTCTCCACGGTCAAAACAAGTGTTGATGCACTACGAAAACACGACGCTACATTAGCTAAAACAATTACACCAGTTGAACGTGAAGTTGACAAAATGTACCTTGAATTCATCAATAAACTAATCAGTCATGAAGAAAACAGCAACAAATGTGTCGCCTCAAGCATACTAGTCTCCAGATACTTTGAACGCATAGCAGACCACGCAACATACATCTGCGAATCAATAGTGTACATAGTTACTGGTGAAAAAACACATCTAGGCTAATAAAACTCGATGTTGCTCCACATTGGCAGTCTGCTGACAAAATTTTATATATAGACTAAATCTGTGTCTATAGATTATTTGTACAACTTTTAAGAACATTCAAGCGTCTAATATGTTCTGCCGAGACCCCGACAAACAATGTATCACCAGCTCCAGTGGATCAACGTTTAACAAACCACGACAACAGCTCTACCTTGCTTGCTTTAAAAACTGTTAGATGTTTGATCCGCTGGATTTCCTTTTATAGGTCCTGAATCTGCTATGCTTTTTGTTTTCCAACAAAAATCTTCCATATGGCAAAACAGAAAACTGCATAAAAAGCATCAACAATGCAACCGAAGAAAAAATGAGCAAATTAATCAAACTAGTTGGAGTGCTACTACAAACAAAAGTCTAACTCTTCTGGTCAAGGACCTAACCTTGTTTTTCGGTGTCGTATGTAGAGGAAAAGGCAATAGCGACCGCCAAAACTACAATGACTAAGGCGATGATTTCTGTTATGACTGTTGAGAGGGGAATGGCGG
>JAAZBP010000079.1 GCA_012513715.1 Thermoproteota archaeon
AAAGGGTTGATTCGTGGATGAGAAACCATAATTATCTTAGATTGACATTAAAATATGCCTCTTATATTCATGAGAATTTCCCAGATAATCCTTATTTGAAAAAAATTCAGATTAAACTGGGAAAATTCGGCAAGTAGCGTACTTTCATAAGGTCTTCTTCAAAATAAAAAAATACAATTGAGAACTACTCTTAGTTAAGTTTGAAAATAACAAAAAATGATGATGTATAACTTTCTACGTCTAAATTAAGACATTTTCAATATACCTGTCGAAGGCATGTTTTATGTCATCATATTTTCTGTGTTGGAACTCTTAGGAACGCATTTAATTTCTTTTCTGTCATATATCAGCGTGGCGATATCTGCTTTTAGATATTTATCACATTATTCAACTGAAACAATCGCGATTAATGAAAAGTATATTATCACCAGTATGTTCTGTTGTTGACCTTCAGGATTACAACCGTTGTACTATTATAGGGTGCCACAAAAAGAGCGTCCGCAGTGGGTTCCATTTTTGGTAATGTATTTGCACTAAAGCACTTAAAAAGTCAAGTGAAAATTGCGTCATTCCTAAAGCAAAGAGGACAGTAAACAAAATAAAAAAAGAGTGGTGAAATAGCCTAAAAAGTTTTGTTTTTCATAATGTTTTCGAAAATAAGAATTTAACGACTAAATATTTTACTATTATTTTTACATTGTTAATACAATAGGGGGTTTCTAAAAAATTTCAAGATCTTAATACGAACTTTTAATCGACTAAACCAATTAACCAATGGAAGGAGAGGATATTTAATTGAGTCAGGTAATGCGTCTTTGAGTTCTTTATGGAGACCAAGTTTTATAGCTATTCGACCTTTAGAGGTTAAAGGCACGTAATAACGTGAAACTGGAAATCTAATGAAACCGTTACTTTCTTTAAATCTATCAAGTGAAGGATGGTTTCCTATGCGTCCATACATGAGCCACAGTTCACTTTTAGCTTGACAAACTTCAACAGCCTTAGCAAGTAAAGCGTTGTTTACAGCTTTATCCCAGTACTTCTGCATAGACAGAATATTGGAAAGTACAGCTATGTTATCTCCATGTAGAATTTGAATGAAACCAACAAGTTCTTCACCTATATAAGCGCCTATAAATGTTGAAAACTTTTCTGAGTACATGTTGTTAGTTACGGTTTCAAGTGATTCGCCAAAGTGTGGAAAAGCTCGTCCCTGTCGTATAGGAGTCTCATTGTAAATCTGCCAAATTCCTCGAGCTAAATCATCACTTTGAGAAACAATAGAAACTTTGACGCCCTCTTTTTCTGCTTTTCTTACCATATTTCGTGTTTTCTTACTTATTGAATGCCACCAAGTCTGGTAATCCTTTATTTCTAGCAAACCAATATTGTCATCAGTTTTAACCCAATTAAGTGGTGGATTAGTAACAGGATGACACCATTTTCTATCAATAAAAGTGAAAATGTCTATACTTCTAGTTTTTAGCTTAAAAAGAAGGTCTTCTGTTGGAACTACATTCTTATAATATTCTCTAAAATCACGCGCAATTCTTATAGCCAATTTTTTCTGTATAGTGATAGTGTCAAACTCTTTTTCAACAGCTAAAGCATTCTTTAAAACGTCATAATAAGGACCTCTTTTAGTCTTATCATTTTTATCAAAGAGCCATTCGGGATGCATTGACATCACAATACCTTGTTCGACCCACTTTGGAATTTCGTTTGCAGTAAGTTCACAACCATGTAGATAACGCTCCCGATCTAGACTCATTGTAGGAAAAGTATGGAATGAAATTAAAGGAAACCCCTCAGGAATAATAGCTTGAGATTGCCCAGGTTTACGTCCCCAAAGAAGTTTAGCCACAAACCGATTCGTTCCGTGAATCGTATAATATTTAACTTTACGGTTAGTTTCATTTTCTAAAGTCTTTAATTCTTTAAAAGGATTATTAGCTACATGAAGTGCTACTTCATGTTTCTCTGTGTTTAAAAGAGCGAGAAGTTTTTCGTCAGGAATAGTATAAGGTGTAAAAAACCAATAGGCACGTACAGTTTTTGATGACTCATTAATCATTTGTGCGAGAATACACGCGTTTTTTAAATAATCTTGCTTCTTTGCATGTTTAAGGCGTAAAGCTACATAAATGAAACTTTTCATACGGGAGGGAAAAGGATAATCCACATCAATCCTTAACTTCATCATTGCAATGTCGATTCTCATCCTAGTAGAAAAGCAGTTATAAACCCTATGTCGTTGAATTATAGTAAAAAACGGATTATTTATTGAACTTCAAGAGAAAGGCTATGAATTGTTCTCTATAAAATATAGAGCTGCGCCCAATATCAAACCGTTTGTCAGACTTCCAACAGAGGATAAGGGCATTCTACGTTCATCAAGGCCTTCACAATAACCACGAGCAAGATCGGGTAGAGACCGTTCAACATGAATAACAAGATTTTTCGCAAAAGAAGTATTGTAAACCGAGAGGAACCCCAAAGCTACTTTAGTGTAGATCAGGGGCAATTCGTGAATTACTTCACCTGAACCATTATGTATTACCCAGGTCTGCCCATCTGGCAACACCACCCATTCCCATTGCCACTCTGAAGATATAGATGGACCTTCACCAAAAGCGCGGTAGGAACGAGTAGTAGTGTAGTGAGCTTCGTGAGCTAGATACACTTGATAAGTGAGGTCCTTTAATCTAGAATCGACATTTTTTACTTCAAAAAGACAACAGAGAAGGATGTCGCTAGTAATTTTTCCTTTAGGTAAGGTAACGCCATATGTTGTCACATTACCTGCTGAATACATGTTGTCTATTACTTTGCTGGTTGCACCAGCAAGTTCAGTAGGCCAGAAAGCTGCAAAACCACTAATTGCGTAGTAAGCATAGATGTTAACTGATGTTTCGCATTCAGCTTTTAATGATGGAATAATACTAGAATAATCTGACCGGTTATGATGGGTGTTATAAACTAAGTTGTTGATACGTGAAGAAAAAGTAGATGAATACTCCCTAAGATTATTGAGTGAAACTAACAATCTACCAGTATCTGCAACATCAACAATAAAGTCGGCAACATCAGAGTTTTCATGCCAAACTTTACCATCAGTGGCTTGATAGAACCAGAAGGGATAACTAGCGTTATTTAATTCGCGAGTTTCTAAGAACTTTAATACTTTATCTACTCGGTCGTTAAATCCCCATTCACGGTCTTTACCAATTAACCCTATTTCTGAAGCATCAATCAGAGCTTGGATATAAACACCTAAATCCCAGTCTGTAAAATAGGGAGAAACTGCACCGGTCCAAGGAAGCCCTGTATTTTGGTCTACACCTACACCTGGTTTATAGTAATTCCAAGCTTTTTCTGCAATTTTTTGCCATAAAACACTATCAATTACATTAGCTGATTCTATAAGTCCAGGTGCTTTGGGAGTAATTGATGTTCCATCATCAGGATCTTCAATTGTTGGAGAAACTGTAGGGTTGACTGTTGGATTATTG
>JAAZBP010000080.1 GCA_012513715.1 Thermoproteota archaeon
ACTTACAAATTTGATTAAGCCATCCATATACTTTCTTGTTGCCTCTTGAACTTGGGGTGTTTTTCTTTTAAAAAACGTGTTTTTTACTGACGTATTCAACTGAAACGCTTTTTTATTTAAACAAAGTTTAATAAGCATCGGGATGGATAAACCATCCTTGAAAAAAGTAAAAGAAGGGTAAAAACTTGAACACAAAATACGCCGCAATTGCGGTAATACTAATAGCAATCCTCTCAGTAAGTCTGATCTACGTTTATTATGTCAACCAAACAGGCTCTCAGCCTGAGCAAGGAAGCATAAAAATTATAGATTCCCAAGGTTACGAAACAACTTTACCTTCTGTCCCTCAAAAAATAATCTCTTTAGCTCCAAGTGTCACACCAATTCTTTACGAAATAGGTGTTGGAGACAAAATCGTGGGCTTAACATCTTACGACGATTCCCCATACGACTTTTCAGCATGGTTCGAAGCTGGAAATATGACTTGCGTAGGAGGTTTCTCTACACCGAACTTGGAAACAATAACTTCACTGCAACCTGACATAATTTTCTCAACTAACGTAAATGACGAGTCTATCCCAAACATGCGTGAACTTGGCTTAAAAGTCATAGTTGTAGGCCCTAAAAGTATCAATGAAATCTTGGATACTATTAATTTAATTGGAAAAGCAACTGGTGCTGAAAGTAAAGCTGCTGAAGTAGTTAACACATTGACGGCAGAAATTAGTGAGGTCCAAGAAAAAATTGCCGAAGCAAACATAATAGATAAAGTAACTTTATACTATGAAGTTTACTATGACGAATCAGGCATAATGACTGCTGGTTCCGGTTCATGGTTGAATAATGTATTTGAGACTGCAGGAGGAATAAACATTTTCAGTGATTTAACTGCAGAATGGCCTAATACAAGTTCAGAAGTGATTGTTCAACGTAATCCATCAGTTATAATTCTACCCTCAAATATGGGTACTGGTGTGCCTTTTTACGGTAGCGTTGATGAAGTCAAAGCTAGACCTGGCTGGAGCACAATTGATGCAATAATTAATGATCGCTTATTTGTTATAGAACAAGACTTGCTAAGTGAACCAGGCATTAGAGTTGCAGAACAAGTTCAAGTAGTTGCTGCTTGTTTGTACCCACAACTTTTTAACTCTACTCCCTAATTTTTTTAGAGTGACATAAATATTGAAAGATAACATTGAAGCAGCTTATTCAAAGCGTTCAAAGCGTTGGAAACTAATTTTCCTTATGCTAATAGTAATTATGTTTGTTACAGTAATTGTTGCTTTGAATATTGGTTATGCTCCAATATCATTCTCGGAAATCCTCTCCATTTTAGGCAAACAGATTCCTGGGTTAAACGAATTCATTGTTCCTACTGCTTTTTCTCAAACTAATGAAGCTATTATTATGCAGATCAGATTGCCTCGTATATTATCGGGTGTAATAATTGGTGCTGGCTTAGCTACTTCAGGTGTACTTTACCAAGGTGTATTCAGGAATCCTATGGCTGATCCATATGTATTGGGTGTTTCAGCAGGGGCCTCGGTTGGCGCTGGCTTCGCTATTTTATTTGGTTCCGGACTAAGTGTTTTGGGGTTCCCAATTGTTCCAACTACTGCATTCATTGCTGCATTGATTACTGTATTTGTTGTTTATAACATCTCCAAAGTGGGTTCTCGGGTTCCGGAAATGACTCTTTTGCTTTCCGGTATAGCTATTACAATTTTTCTTGCTGCAATTTTTCAAATTATGCAGGTTTTAGCTCCTAACACAAAACTTCATTCCCTTGTTTTTTGGTCAATTGGTGGAATAGCAAATGCCACATGGAGTGATTGGTGGTCTGTTTTTCCTTTCATAATCGTGGGAATTATATTATCCTATTTCTTTTCACGCGATCTAAACATGATTGCGTTAGGTGAAGATACTGCTCAGCATTTAGGGGTTAATACTGAAACAACTAAAAAGATACTATTAACTTTAGGGTCAATGATGACTGCTGCGGCAGTGTCTATAAGTGGACTTATAGGTTTTGTAGGTTTAATGATTCCTCACATTACAAGATTAATCATTGGACCTGATCACCGAATCCTATTACCAGCATCAATAATTGTAGGTGCAATCTTTTTAGTTGTCTGCGATGCTATCGCTAGAATTGTAACAGGGGCTTCTGAATTGCCTGTAGGTGTTATAACGGCTCTTGCTGGAGGTCCATTTTTCATTTTCCTATTACGTAAAAGGAAATTGAGTTATCGAATGTAAGTGTGAAGTTTATGGTCAAACTGAACGTTAATGGAATTGACTGCCACTACGGCTCTACTAAAGTGTTATCTGACATCAGCTTAGAGGTTAAACCTGGAGACTTCGTGGGGATTCTTGGACCGAACGGTTCAGGAAAAACAACTCTTCTAAAAAGCATTAGTAGAGTCCTTAAACCACATGGTGGTTCAATTTTCATTGATAGGGACGATATTTACTCATTAAAACCTATTGAAGTAGCTAAAAATATGGCTGTTGTTCCACAGGATAGTAGTGTTGGCTTTGACTTTTCTGTCATGGACGTAGTTTTGATGGGTCGTAATCCTCATTTAGGAAAATTTCAAATGGAAACTAAAAAAGACGTAGAAATTGCTAGAAAAGCAATGGAGTTAACAAACACTTGGGGTTTTGCTGATAGGTCAATACATGAACTGAGTGGGGGTGAAAGGCAACGTGTGATTATTGCACGCGCCTTAGCGCAGGAACCAAAAATACTGCTTTTAGATGAACCGATGAGTCATTTAGATATTATCAATCAACTTGAAATTATGGACCTCGTCAAAAGCTTATGTGTTAAGAGCGGATTGGCTGTGATTGCAGTAATCCATGACCTTAATATGGCTGCACGTTACTGCAATTCAGCTTTGCTTTTAAAAGCTGGAAAAGTTTTTGCGATTGGAAAAATAGATAAAGTGTTAACAAGTGAGAATATACGTAGTGTATTTGCTGTTGATGCTATAGTAAGAAAGAATTTGGTTACAAATTCCCTTTTCATTATTCCTCTTTCACCGAAGAAGTATTCTCCAGACAAAAAATGTTCTATACACATGATTTGCGGTGCAGGCACAGGTACTATGCTAATGAAAACTTTGGTGGATGAGGGATATACTGTCACCGCTGGGGTGCTTAATTTGTTGGACTCAGATTTTGAGGCTTGCGAGTTACTGAAGATACCTGCTGTGACTGAAGCTCCTTTTTCGCCTATAACTGATAAAACTTGTGACGCTAACTTGGAAATGATAAAAAATGCGAGTATGCTTGTTATAACTGCTGTGCCTTTTGGTTCGGGTAATCTTAGAAATTTAGAGACTGCTAAGGAAGCGTTAGATTTCGGTATCCCAACTTATATCATTGACGAGGTTCCAATTGAAGACCGTGACTTTACCGGCGGAAAAGCCACTGACCTTATGGCTGAATTGAAAGCTAAAGGTGCTATTTTTGTCAAATATCCCTCAGACCTTCCTTCGATACTAAATATTTCTAAAGATAAACTCTGTGTTTTATCTGAAAAGCCCCTGACGCTTTCAGGGCACTTAAAAAAGGAATATGAAAGTGACAAGAGCTCAAGTTAGCAGAATTTTTTTCTATTACATAGTTGAACTTGGTTTTTAGCTAATGCATAACTTGTATAGTTTATTGTATACATTCTGGTTGGGTAATCTTTTGTTACTGAAGATTTTTATCTGGATGGATTAACCTGCCGACTTAAATAATTGTTCACATTAGACTATTTGAACGGAGCATATCAATGTCACTACGTCACAGAATAGGTTTATTGTACATTCCAGGAGCTCTTCCTTGCTTTGAAAACTTTGGGAATCTACCAACTGATTTAGTATATGCTGACGCAAAAGTTGACAATAAACCTGCATCTGAAGTTTTGGATATGCTTATCATACCTGGTGGCAGTCTTGTTGAATCTCAAAGTGTAACTCCAGATGTTAAACGTGAAATTGTAAAAATGGCTGATTGTGGCAAGTTTGTACTTGGAATATGTTCAGGCTTCCAGATTTTAAGTAAACATACTGATGTCGGTCGCCTTTCTACAATTCCCATAATAAGAGAAGGTATAGGTCTGTTAGATGTAGAGTTTAAACCACTTATCTGTACAGACCAAGTTAAAGCCACAGTGGTTGATACAAGTTTTTTAACTCAGGAAATTGGAAAAGACGTACAAGGTTTTCACTGTCACACCTACGGCCAAATTAACCTGCAAAAAAACGTCAAACCCATTCTAGTATCCCATGTTAATCAAATCAACTATAAACGAAATCCCCAAGATCTTCTTTCAGGTGTATCTAACAAACAGGGAAACATTGTTGGAGTGTTAATTCATTCCTTGTTGGATAATAATCCAACTGTACTTGAAAGCATAATGAAATCAGTTGACATAAACCAAACTGAATTGCTGAAAATACGTGAAGCAAACAGTAACCTCTTGTCTAAAATCAAAAATGAAATCGGCGTTTCAACTGGCATATATTCAAATTGTCAAATCAAACAGCGTACTCCGCTTTTCTTAATGTTTACTGCTTTAGGGAGTGGTTCAGGTAAAACTTTCATTGTTTCTGGTATTGCTGGTGCATTAAAGAAACGCGGATTTAGAGTAGGCATAATAAAAGTTGCAGGAGACATACGTGACACTGTTCCTGCTCTATACTTGATTAAAGAGCCGATTAAGGAGTATTCATCCATTAAGATTGGTGAAAGTGGTTGGTTGCCACTTGATCAAGTGGTTGAGCAATCAACTAAAAATCATGATTTTCTCTTAGTGGAAGGTGCTATGAGTGCATTTACAGGTTTGCTAAATGAAAACTATCAACGTCCAATGTCTACTGTTGAAGTTGCTGTTGCTTTAGGAGCCCCATCTATTGTTATCGCAGCCTGTGACCAAGATGGATTAGAAGGTGCATTGATTAACACACTGAACTATTTGAGGACAATGAAAAAGCTCGGTATTAATGTTAAAGGAGTAATTCTTAACAAGCTGTATATCAGCTACATAACTGATGAAATTAAGCTGATTATGAAGACTGCTTTTTCGCAACTAGGTGTTGAATTGTTAGGTATGGTACCCCGTTTAAGTTTTGAACGTAGAGGTATGATTCCTGAAGTCGAAATTCGTTATGAAGACTTTGGATCTGAAGCAATGAAAGCAGTGGAACATCATATTGACTTGGAGTTATTAGTGAAAACTGCAAGTCCTGCGCAGTTGACGCAAGTTGATTATGATGCTATAACAGCTGAATTTAGAAAAATTCTAACACATTCCAATCTTAATGAGTGATTAAACATAAATTTCCAGAGACAAGTTAAATTTTAAAGTCAAATGCAGGTTCATTAGCTAATAATTTAATGGTTTTTTCAGCGTATTCTACTTGTTTTTTATTTCCAGAAAGAAGTAGCCAACACGCTCCTTCAGCGCCGCATACACCGCCTGCTGCGAACAATTCAGCATTAACTCCAAATAGACACTTGATTGCTTCAAGTTCTGTGAACAATTCGCCAGAGATAGGCAATAATCGGTACCCTTCTGCTTCAGGCTCATTTAGTTTTGTAGCTATTTGGTTCAAGTCACAGTTCACGCGTTTCTCTAAACCTACCGCAACTATCAATTTTACTCGTCTACCAGCAATAGCGGGTATAGTATAACCGATTGTACCTGCTTTAGGATGGCCAATTAATATTG
>JAAZBP010000081.1 GCA_012513715.1 Thermoproteota archaeon
AGCGGAATACCAAGAATAATCATTTCAGCAAAACCAGAAGTCAGAATAACAGCAATAACATTATCCGCACCAAGAACAGCATATGCACCACCAGGATTAACGTAAACAGCAAGAACAAAGATCAGCACAAGAAGAATTATGGGTATAATTATGCCTGCAAAGATATGTGATAGTTTAAATTTATTTTCTTCCAATTTTGATTCCCTTTATGTATTTTAAATTGTGGCAGGTTTATAAGCTTAATGCTTAAAATCAATATTCAAACAATTTTTTAATTTTTGTAACTAAGGTAAAGTAAATAGAATGAAAAGTCTATGCATAAAATATACCCAATTTTAAAGTAAAAATAAAAAAGAAGAGAAAAGTTGTTTTAACTTATTGATCCTATAGTGCTTGAAAGGGGCAATCGTGATGGGCATACATACGAACAAGTCCCACATTTGATACAGTCTTTTGCCCAAAGTTTCTCTACTTTTGCAAAATCGCCCTTAACTATTGCGTGGTACAGCATTGCAGGTTGCAGCCTCATCGGACATGCAGAGATACATCTGGAACAGTGTATGCAAGCGGTTGTTTTTTGACCTTTCTTCTGTTTGCTTTTTGCGAATACAATTATGCTCGAAGTTCTCTTGGTTACTGGAGAATCGACTGTTTCAAGGGCATTACCCATCATTACTCCGCCGACTACTACTTTGTGGAGGTCCTTTGTGTTTACTTTGTTTTGGCTTAGGATATCAATTATTGGAGTGCCAATCTTGACTAGTAGGTTTTTGGGATTAGCTACATCACCATTCAATGTAGTGACTCTAGATATTAGTGGCTCTCCTTCGAAAATCGCGTTTGCAATGGCGTTGATTGTTGCTACGTTCTGCACTATTGTGCCCATTTCATATGATCGTTTGCCAGGTGGTGTTTCGTAGCCTAAGATTGCCTTTTGCAGTACACTTGCGTCTCCTTGCTGATAAGTTAGAGGTTTTGCGATGACTTCTGTATTAGTTTCGTTGCCGAAAACTGATTGAAGTTTAGATATGGCTTCTACTTTACTGGTTTTTGTTGCAACAATTACTTTTGGATCGCCTAACAGTTTACGTACGACTTTGACTCCGCGTAGTATATTAGCTGTTTTTTCAATCATTAGTCTTTCGTCTGCAGTGTCGTACGGTTCTCCTTCAGCACAGTTAACAATAAGTGTCTTTATAGTGTTGCCTTGTGGTACTGATAGCTTAACACTTGTTGGGAATCCGGCGCCGCCTAAACCAATTATGCCTGCTTCACGTATCAGTTTAATAATAGTGTCATTTGGAGTCTTTGATATTTCTGATTCAGATAGAGGGGCTAAAGTTTTATCTTTGGTTTTTTTGCCGTCGTTTTCAATCCATATAGCTTCTGTTGCTGTTCCAAAGCAACTGTTGTATATGTTATCAATTTTTACAACTTTTCCAGAGATAGGGCTGTGAACGGGCGCGCTGATTCGTTCTTTGGTATCGGCTATTTTTTGTCCAATAGTTACACTGTCACCAACAGCAACTAGGGGTTTGTTTGTTGCCCCAGATTGTTGGTTTGTCAGTACAACTGCAGTTTTTGGGTCAGGGAAGATTTCTATTGGTGCTATCCGTGTTTTATCTTTATGCTCTTTTATATGAACAAGATTTGCCATTTTAATCATCTCCCAAAGGGTTTGTGTATACTAATGCGGTCGATAAGCGGTACTGCTAAGTTCATAATGAGCAGCGCTAGCAATGAACCTCCGAAGAAGCCCATAAACGTTTGTATCAGAATAGTTATTACTGCCAAGCCAACTCCGAAGATAATTTGCCCTAAACCATTATAAGGTGTTGTAGCGGGATCAGTTGCCATAAAGAACGCTAAGAAAATTGAGCTACCCATGAATACTGTGAATAATAGTCGTGTTATTAGGTCTCCATCACCGAACGCAAATGAAAATATCAGAGACATTACTGCAATTGCTACTATGTAACTAACAGTGATCTTCCATTTGATGTATTTGCGTGCTAAGACAAACAATGCTATTCCAGCGACGATAACAGCGATACTACTTGCGCCACCTACCCATCCATGATATTTCAACACAATCATCAATGATTCTATACTGGGTAAATTGGTCATCATATCAGGAGCGGCATAACAACCTTGCAGGTAGCTACCAAAAGAAGCTAATCCATTACCACCTATCGGTAAAAGATCTGAGGGGTTGCCAATTGGACCTGCCAAAGATGGAGCCATAAGACTTTCACCGTGCCAAGGTGTGAGGAGGGTCACTGCTGTAGTGGGTAAAAGAACTAGAAATTTAGCTGCTGCTGCGGGGTTCACTAGCTTTCTGCCAGCAAGACTCATGACTTTCTTGAAGAGAACAACACCGACAAGTGATATTAGAGCGATATAGTAGAATGCGAATGGTGCTTCAACAGGCAGATCATTTACCATACCAATAGCCATTCCGGGGAACCCTAGACTAAAACAGTTTATCACGATTAAACCAAAGACTGCAGCAGACCAAGTGTTGACTTCGCTATCAGAAGCAACTTTCCCAATTAATAAATCAACTAACACGGCTATACCGACTGCTATTAATGCTCCGACCGCCACGGTTACGCCTAAGTTCCATCCTGATGGGGTAATGACAGAAGACCAAGTTGCTGCTGAGACTATTGTAACTGCTAGAATAGCAAAAAAAGTGTATTGCATTAAACGATTCTTGGACATTGACGTCGTTATGTGTGGTGCTGGTTGTACAACTAATTCAGTTGAGGTTTCGTTACTCATGTTGATTAAACCTTCTCAAATAAAGAGGTATTTCTCGGTGCTAACTTATTAAACTTTTTTGCAAATACACAATTTAAACCAAAATACTCCATAACTTAAGACAAACTATAGGCATTTTTTAAATAAATTTAGCGAGGAAATAGAATAGAAAAAGGAAAAAGAAGTCAAACAACCTCAAAGACACAGGGTTAGTTAATAAAATAGGCATATATCCTAAGAAGAGGTAATACCGTATAAATTTACAAATATAATAGCATTAGTAGAGGTTACGAAATGGGTGATATAAGTTCCGAAGAGCTTGAAGGGATAACACTTAAAGTTTACTTATATACGGCGAAAAAAGCTAAGCCGGTAGGCCCAAGAGACGTAATGAAAGGCGTCAATCTTAGCAGCCCTAGTGTCGCCTATAGACATTTACAGAAACTTGACGAAATGGGGTACTTGTCTAAGAACGAATATGGCGAATACATAATTAAAAAAAAGGCGAGAATAAAGGGAAAAGCATGGTTTGGTTACAAGTTAGTACCTAAAATGAGACTTTACGCACTGCTTTTTCTCACAATTTTAATAGTAGAAATAGGAATTTTTATTATCCATTTTTCTGTTGAAACCTACGAGTTTAAAGTTTTTTTTACTCTATTAACACTCATCACTGGCTTAGCATTTGTAGTTTTCGCAGTTGAGGATATGATACAGAATAAACAAACAGTATTGGTAAATTTAGGATGAGCATATGAGTCTTTGTCCAGTTATTTTTAAGCATTCTTCAAAGAACAAGAAAATTAGTTTATTAGAGTAAGTTTTATATCACCTAGACAAATTTATGTTCCACAGTGAATTAAATGAACCCAACAACGGCGCCGTTATTCATGGTTGTCTGGCGATGCACCAGGAATTGCGTTGGCAACTGTATGTATTGTAGTTATACTAAAGAATATGCTAAAGAGCAGGAATTAAGTACAGAGGCAGCCAAAAAAATGGTTGATGAACTGGCAGATTTTGGCTCAAAATGGTTTGGAATCAGCGGCGGGGAACCTTTAGTTCGTCCAGATATTTTTGAAATTATTGAATATGCTGAACAAGAACATAATCTCAAGGTCAGTCTCATAACAAGTGGCTTTGCTTGGGATGAAGAACGTTTTGATAAACTTCGCAAGTATGAAGTTCATACAGCAGTTAGCTTGGATGGAAATCAAGAATCAAACGACATAATTAGGAGAAAAGGCGGGTATGATAAAGCATTACACGCTATGAAAAAACTCTCCGAAGTTGGGTTATTAGATTGTATAGTTACAACTATGACTAAATACAACATAAAACACATGGCTCATCCTGCAGCTATTGCTGAAGAATATAAAGCCCATCAAATTGTCTACCACAACTTAGTTCCCGTAGGTCGCGCAGGCAGTAACATGCCAGATTTAGCTCCAACACCAGAACAATACGAAGAAGCGTTCAATGAAATTTACGATATTCAAAGAAAACTTTACGGTAAAGTGAAAGTTAATGTTTACTCGCCATTCTACGCTCGTATTGTCCGCCAGAAAAATCCGGTTGACTTCTGGGAATGGTATAACGAAGGCTACCTTGGCAGATGCACAATAGGCGGTAACTATATAGGCATTACTGAGAACGGTGACTACCGAAGCTGTGGATTCCACGAAGGCTACCGCATTGGCAATGTAAAAGATAAGAAACTGAGAACTGCTTGGGAAGAACTACAAAAAAGCCCACTTCACCTAAAACTACGAGACAAGAGCAATATAAAAGGAAGATGCGGAGTTTGCGAATATAGAGAAATCTGTGGCGGATGCAGAACACGTGCTGAATACTACACAGGTGATCTTTTTGAGTCAGACCCAGCGTGCAACTACATACCGAAAGTGCTACGGGAAGACCCCAAGTATCTTGAGAGAATGCGAGAAGAACTTTATAAAAAATAATAGACCTTAGGCGTTATTATATGAACGCAAAATTATTACGTATTTCGCACCTAGAAATGGGTGCTAACTAGTGAAAACAGCGCAAATTTGTATCGGTTAGAGCAGAAAAAGTAATTTTTTCGCGCTGCGCATAATTACGCCTAAGGTCTAATGAACCCAATATATCTTCTTTTTTAGTTTTTGCCCATGAAGCAACCTATTTTAGGTGTCAGCTTCGTTTTTAAAGTAAAAATAAACATCTTGTTACTAAATAACCAATCAAACATATAGAAAGATTATTTACTTCAACTGCAGTGACAACCTATTTAGGAGATAGTTAGTGTGCCCTTAGCGTTTATAATTGGAACTGCCGGCTCAGGCAAATCACTATTCACTGCTGCATTTGCAGAATGGTTAAAAATGTCAAAACAAGATGTCGCTGTTGTAAATTTAGATCCCGGTGCATTAAAACTACCCTATCAACCAGACGTAGACGTACGAAACTATGTTGATGTTGGCAATATAATGGAAAAATATGGTTTGGGACCTAATGGCGCTCTGATTATGGCAGCGGACTTAATAGCTGACGAGATTGAAAAATTAACCAGAGACATTGAAGAAGCACACGCAGACATTGTTTTAGTAGATACACCAGGTCAAATGGAACTATTCGCGTTCAGAGCAAGCGGACCATACATAGTCAATGAATTAACTAAAGACACCAAAGCCTTGATTTACCTATTTGACTCAGTTTTTTCAATTAACCCATTAAACTATGTATCGAACATGTTTCTTTCAGCAGCAGTTTATAATCGATTCTTTCAACCTCAACTACATATTCTTTCAAAAACTGATTTGTTACCTAAAAACGAGGTTCATGCTATAAGCTCTTGGTCTGGAAACCCAAGAAGTCTAGAAGACGCAATTGAAATGAAACTTGAAGGCGGTAAAAGGCTGTTTAGCCGTAACATGATGCAAGCAATAAATAAGCTCAATTTAAGATTCATGCTCATGCCTGTTTCCTCTAAAACCAACGAAGGCATGGTGAACATTAACACAGCACTTGAAAGAATACTAAACGAAGGCGAACAATACACGACCTAGACGCTTAGCAAAGACCAGCTAGCAGCAAATGCGCCTCTTTTGGCCTTCAATTTAGTTTCTGCACCAGCCACTATAATTACGTCATTATCTTGAGGTTTTAATTCCTTTAGGATTTGGCTAGCAGCTTCAGGGTACTGTTCCGCTATGTTATCACTCACCGACTCTATGGATAAATGACCGTTTCTATATACTACAACCATAGCTTTACGGGCACCTGCAATAATAGCGGCATCCCTCTGGTCAATACCTGACTGAACTTTTTGTCCACAGTTTTTTACTAAGAAAGCATAATTGAAGTCAGAAGTACTCAGTTCAGATTTCGGCAAATCCACACGCACAGGAAAAAACTCTTCAAATTGACGCCAAGTATCTAAGCCCCTTTCAGTTAAAAGGCAACCTTCTTTAGAAGTTTCGATTAAACCAGCCTCTTTTAGCCTATTAATGATAGTTCTCACTGCACCATCGCCAACATTAAGTTTATCGGCCAACCTATTTCGTCCCAGAGGTTTTTGAGACATAAGCTCCAGAGCATAGAAGATGTGGAATATAGTAAAAGTTGTTGAGGGTCCAGGAGCTCTTTTATCTGCAACCTCGTTCATGAACTTTTTAAGTGTTATTGCCACTGTCTCAACCCTGTATATACTTTGTAGGACAGCTTTTATAACTTATCGAATAAGTGAAGAATATTCCTCGAGATACTATAGAATATCTATTAAAACATAGAAAATTTCTGTGACTTTACATAAATACATCTTGATAAGTAATTTGAAATTATAAATAGCTAGAAGTACAGTTATAGAAAACCTGGAAACATAGTTTCACAACAAAGTTCAAGACCGCAGTTTACAAAAAAAGATTAAAGTCGCGTAATTTTTCAATCTGTTTTTTGTAGATTTGCAGTTTTAAACACGTACAAAAAGACAAAGTGTTTAAAAATATTTTTTAGATAAATTTGTAAGTTATTTATGGATATTCGCAACTTGATTTGCAGAAAGCCTTTTAAGAAAACCGGCGAGTTAGCTATGTCTATTATACTCTTTGATGGAAAAGGATTCCCATGAAAAGAAATGGAAAGTATTTATTTACTTCTGAGTCGGTCGGAGAAGGACACCCAGACAAAGTAGCAGACCAAATATCTGATAGTGTTTTAGACGCAATTTTTGCCAAAGACCCCAAAGCACACGTAGATTGTGAAACATTAGTCATGCAGGGCACAGTTATAGTTACAGGCCAAATAACCACAGCTGCAACTGTTAATATACCAACTATTGTCCGCCAAACCCTAAAAGAAATCGGTTTTGACAATGCCAAAGATGGTTTAGATTGGGAGACTTGTGGAATACTTGTTTCCTTAACTGAACAGTCGCCTGACATTGCTAGAGGTGTAATCGAGAGTGAAGGCCATGAACAAGGCGCAGGAGACCAAGGCATGGTTTTCGGCTATGCAACTAACGAAACAAAAGAGCTTATGCCTCTACCAATTCTACTTGCCCAAAAACTCGTTAAACGTTTAGCTTATTGTAGAAAAAATAACATTATGCCTTATCTTAGGCCTGACTGTAAATCACAAGTGACAGTTGAGTATGAGGGCGGTAAACCACAGAAAATCAAAACAGTAGTAATCGCAGCACAAAATAATGGTTTGGTTGAAGATACTCTGCTAAAGAAGGATGTAATTGAAAAAGTCATAAAGCAGGTTATTCCAGCCGATTTGCTAGCTGAAGACGTTAAGTACGTTATAAACGGTACAGGAAGATTTGTAATAGGCGGAACACTAGCTGATTCAGGTCTAACAGGCAGAAAAATCATCGTTGACACCTATGGAGGCGTTGGAAGCCACGGAGGAGGATGCTTCAGCGGTAAAGACCCATCCAAAGTAGACCGCTCAGGCTGCTACATGGCAAGATACATTGCTAAAAACGTTGTAGCCTCAGGATTAGCAGAGCAATGCGAAGTTCAAATAAGCTATGCGATAGGAATTGCAGAACCCATCTCAGTGTTAGTCAACACATACGAAACAGGTAAACTGCCAGACGAAAAAATTCTTGAACTTGTTAAAAAGAATTTTGACATGCGACCAAAAGCAATAATTGATCAACTCAACCTGTTAAGACCAATCTACAAAAAGACGGCTGTTTTCGGGCACTTTGGGCGAGATGATGTAGAGTTCCCATGGGAACGAACTGATAAAGCTGAAATCCTTAAAAAAGAGCTTGAAAAAGCTCAAAAGGCATAAGCCTTACAAATTTTTTCCATTTTTTAAGTCTTTTAGAAAAATTTTAAACCTAAATATGTAGAGTTTAAAGTTAAGCTGTTTAAAGGATAAAAAGTCACAGGTTTAGTGGATATCTGATTCTGCAAATGATGATGATTGGACTTTATGTCTTCGACTAAATATTGCCAAGTAAACCAAAATAGAAGTTATCACAACCAAAACTATCAATAGAATTATGATAAATAGATAGTGAGGTATAACAAATATTGAAGTGTGTTGGCTTGTCGCTCCATTGTACTGATTATTTCCTGACCAAAACGCTTGGATGTCAAGTATGCCACTGTATTGTGGGAACCAACTATACATAAAACTGCCATCTAATTGTGTTTCAACAGTGGTTATTGTTATCCAATCGCCGGCGTTGCTTTTAGCGCGTAAAGTAACATTTTCGCAGGCAATTTCAGGTATAATTTGACCTTTTATTGTTAGTTCATTGTTAACAATAATTACAGGTGGATAGCAATTAAGAAGCAGAGTGCTGGGATCAAGTTCTCTCAGAGTTACAGATACGGGTTCAATAGGTAATATATCTGTATATAGAATGGGTATTATTTGGGCGGATTCGTTGCGGTATTCATTTGAGCATTCTCCTATTCGCCAACCTTGTCGCCAGTTTCCGCCAGTACACTCCCCTACGTAGTAAGATACATTCTGGTAACTTATACTATAAACATTAGTTCGCGCATCTCGTGGAGGTTCATCTAAAGCCACCCCAATTTGCATGTGTAATTTTTCTTTATAGTATAACAAGACAACGTCGAGCCCTCCGGCCTTAAGGATGGACGCTGCGATAAAGGCTAAAAGGTCACAGTCACCTTTTCCAGCAACCAATGTTTCTATTGGGTACTTGGGCGGAACTGATTCTTCGTAGACAATTTGATGTACAATCATTAAAACGCCGTTTGTGAAATCTTCGGTGTCATTATAAATTTGACATATACTATCAGCTATTGGTTGAACCGCAGTGGGAGTAACGAATTTTTGAAGGTCTGACGGGAAAAATGCAGTGTGGCTTTGAACTCTATAGTAGTGGTGTAAATCGTTAGGAATAGTCATGTTGAGTTCATAAGTAATATCTCCGTTTGGGTGTTCGTGGAGTAAAAAAGAAGAAAAGTACGGTGAGTCTTCGTTCTGTGCACAACTGAGTGGAATTAAGGAAATAATAAAAAGGAATGTTGCAGTTAAACACAATGTTTTAAGATACACTGGTTTTTTATGCAATCACAGCACCTATTTTCACTGTTTTTTTAAGGCAAAAGGGCGTCTAAATATTTATCCCAAATTATAGCCCAGAAGTAATGATTTTGCCGCCTTTTTCTTTGATTAGAAATGTAAGTTCCTTTACTGTATTTTCTAATGTTTCAACAGAATTTGGTGTTCCTCCGCTCATGGTGAAGTGAAGTTCTAAGCTATCTGAGTTTGGTGAACAAATAGGATGAGACTTAATGTAGACACCGGGATTGTCATTCATAACCTTCACGATTAGAGGCGCT
This sequence comes from Thermoproteota archaeon, assembly GCA_012513715.1. Lineage (GTDB taxonomy): Archaea > Thermoproteota > Bathyarchaeia > Bathyarchaeales > Bathycorpusculaceae > Bathycorpusculum. The sequence goes on from JAAZBP010000081.1 coordinate 9,579, forward strand.
AGTCTTGATTCAAAGATGTCTTCTAAGAAAAGGCTTTTTTCAAGGAAACTGTAAGGTCCGACAATTTGTTTTATAACTATTGAGATAGCGTTGTCGAAAATAGATGCCATTTCTTTGGGTACCCCAGGTAAGGCAAATAGTAAAGTTCCGCCTAGGTCAACATGTAAAGCAGGTGCAGCCCCGATTATATTGTTGACGGGTGTTGCATTCGCCGGCATAGTTGCCATTTTGGTGCATTCAGGGGTCATCTCGAAGTCAGAAGAAATAGCGTATTTCTTTGCGTATGCTGTACATTTCTTTTTAACCATCTCATAAGCTATTTGGTTAACAACTAATTTCTGGTTTAGGGCTTTTGCTATCCCTTGAAATGTTTTGTCATCAAAAGTTGGATCTAATCCTCCAGTAGTTATTATTAAGGAGGGTTTACGCTCTTTAGCTTCTAATATTGTTGTAGCTATTGCTTCAATCGAATCAGGGATTACAGTTATTCTTTTGACAACTGCACCTAACCTCGTTATTTGTTGAGCTAACCAGCGTGCGTTAGTATTTTCGATTTTTCCGATAAGTAATTCGTTACCTATGCAAATGACTTCAACATCTGCAGCCAAAAGTATTCCTCAAATGTTCCATAGAGAGACAACTACACTTTAATTAGTTTTATTAAAAATTAGTTGTATCTTGCAGAGTCAAAACTAGGAAAAATGTCTAACCTTTTTTAGGGTTGACTTATTTCTTGCTAAGCCACCATTTTAGGTATTCTTTTCTCCGGTTTTCTCTGATTTCGTCGTCAGTTTCTTCAGCAGGCCTATTTTTATCTCTTAAATCATTGAGTTCTTGTTGTGTTACTGATAAACCGCAGCTCTTGCAGACATGGTGTTTGGTGGCTATCAAGTAATGCATTTCTCCACCGCATTCAGGACAATATATAGTCATTTCAATAGTCACTTACGGAGTTTTTATAGTAAAACGCGTCTCGGGAAATATTAGTCTTCGCATATTTTTCTAAAATTTTTAACCTTCAAAAAAGGGTTATACATGAAGGTAAATTTTGTTACTGGTGTAGCGTCCACTGTTCATTTCTTGCTCAATTTCTTTGAGTAATAATATACGTTTAAAAGTAGCAGGGTGAGTAGCAAATAGGTAATTCAGTTTTGCCCAAGTTGATTTGGATTCATGTTCCATTGCTAAGTGTAGTTCCCTTTCGTCTAAAACTCCATCTTGGTCTAAATCGTACTGGTTTTTCTTCTGCATTATCTGGGAGATTTCACGTTTTGCCGTCGCTGGATCTTCGATGTAGAAGGCGCGTGGACCTTCAGGCGTTTTGGGAGAAACTGATAAGCCATATGTTATTTTTGCTAATGCACTCTCCAAATGATGGGGGGAACCTGTTAAGTATGCTGAGAATGCGTCTGCGTAGTGTTCTCGAAGTCTACTTAACCTCATTACAATTAGAAAAGTGATTAAATATATTGCAAAAGAAATTGCACCGATTACTAATAGTATAGCTCCGCCACTATCTTTTTCATTTCTGCGTCGACCACTAAACATACCGGCGCGTAAAGTGATCTGCGCAATCATGTAAGCAATCAGCGGTAACGTAGAAAGCACAGTCATTACGAGGTAGTCTTTATGTTTAATATGACCTAATTCGTGAGCTATAACACCTCTAATTTCGTCCTGATTCAGTTGGCGCAAAAGTCCCTCATGAACAGCCAGAGTGGCTCCCTTGGTGGTTCGACCAAAAGTGAATGCATTAGGTGTATTATTGGGCACAACAGCTAATTTAGGCAAAGGCAGCCCTGATTTTTCTGCTAGATCTCTTACTGTGGATTCAAGCCAAGGGTTTTCGCCAGGCTTAAGATAATGCAATCTAGTTGTAGAGGCCACTATGACTGGTCCAATAGCATATTGAAAAAGAATAAAAAGCACTGAACCTCCCACAGCAATAATCAAGCCAAAGAAAATATCCAGTTCTAACAAGTAGACTATTCCCAAAACGAAGAGAGAAAAAATGAAGGCAGATAGAAAGATTGATGTTGCCATTGCAAATTTTAACTGTGAAAGATTAGCCAAGCATTAACCTCTCTTTTAATTTACCGTGTTTGAGTACTGATTTGAAGAAATAAGGCTTTTCCCAAAAAAAGATGGATATAAAATTGAATGGGTGCTGCGGAAGTTATGGTTGTACATGCACTGAATCTATGTAGAATTGAGCCCAGCCTCGAGCGTAAAAAGTTATGGAGCTAATAGAGCTTGCACAAATTCCGCAGTCAATCCAACTAGCCGAACCAGAAGGATACACTGTAGTAAGGTACCCGGCTGATGTGTACACTTCAACTGCCCCTGAACCGTACCCATACACATAGACATGCCCAGAAGTCTGCGCATTTAAAGCACCACTAACCCACCCATTAATTCCATATGGTTCTGCAGCAGATATAGAGGTATATTGCCCATCACTTAATGGACCTGCCATTGCTGTTGGATTGTAAGCTGGGCCACCACATCCAGCGATACTTGAAACGTATTTGTATGTTGGCTCAGAAACAAAGACCGCTTGCAACGTATGCGGTGCATCCATATAAACATTTATCGATGTGCTGTATCCAACGCTCGATCCATCCTTTAGCCAATAACCCAGTACTTTGCCTGAATCGGGATAAGATATAACTTGTGCATTAGATCCAGAAAGGTATTGTTGGTTTCCAGAAGGTGAGGTGTAACCACCGCCAGTTGCAGAAATAGACAATGTGTAATATGTGGGATTCGGAGTATAATGTGCTACTAACTCGCCATCTGAAGCGATTTGAATATTTGCTGGGCGACCATAAGAACTGCCTTTGTAAGTGAAGTGCGTAAAGGTATAGTTTGGCACATCAGTAACATTAATTGTGTAGACATTAGGGATCAGTCGACAGCTACCTAAAATTTGCGATTGCCCAGCTATGGTGAACGTAGGTGAAAGCCCATCACTAGCAGATAGTGTAAGTAATGGCTGGTATAACTTTATGCTACTGTCGCCGAAAACTCTCATTCTATTATCGGGAGTATTTTGGAATCCGGGATATTGTCTAAAGTCTTCTGGAAAATACCCCGAATAAGATAAATAACCAGTACCACTTCCAGGCCACCAGCAACTATACCCTTGATTCAGAACGCTATCTGCATATGAATCAGAAAAATACATAGATGACGCAAAGTTCAAGGCATCATGGACTGAATAATTTTGGGTAACACGATAGTAAAAGAATATTATAAATTCTTTACAAGGCCCTAAATAACCTTCCCCATAAAAAGTTGGATGCCCCTCAGATTCGGGATAACTACTAATCATCGGTGAATATCCAAGAAAGCTTATGTAACATTGATCATCGTAATCAGGATTTGCAAAACCATCGCTACTCATATTAGGATTATTAGTCCAACTCGCAGGTATTCCATAAGTCGGAGCCTGAGCCTGATTGCATACCCATAAGAAAATGAAGAAATGTTCATTCGAAGAAATATTACCACCTAGAAGCTCATAACTAATAGGATATCCTTGATCATCTTGGATTGCAAAATTATCTGAATATTTATGCCCGACATAAAATATTGCTGTTCGGTCGTAGTTCAGTTCATCATTATGGGCATTTTGGCCTACTCTATTCACTGTGGTACCGTAACCTGGATCCCAACACCAATTCGATACGCTATACCCAGCATCCGAAGTAACTTCCTCTATATACGAGCAAACAGTCTTAGACGCCTCCCTTTCAGCACCATCAACTGTATCATTATGATAGCCATTAAGTGAATGTATGCATGCGTAAATTTCAGATTTACTTTGGGGGTCAATGTCCGCACTAACTATGGGTAAGGATGCGCTGAAGAAAAGCGATATACCTAACGCAACGACACATAATTTTGAAAGCTTTTTACTGCCGATAAATTTTAAAAATCTTTTACGATTACTTATCAAAGCTACAATCGAGAAAAGTGAAAAAACAAGCAAAAATTGAACAGGTAATATCGCCGTGCCTGCAGTATTATCAGCATTTATGGTGTGTTGAACTTCAATCACATTTCCATAATATGATGTTAATAAATTACTATCTACAACTACTTCCTGCATATGGTTCACTTCGCCAGTATCAGCCCAGAGGTAAACAACCATACTAGAAACGTCACCTGGATAAAATCTATCAAAACCCAAGGGAACAACCCATGTGGGATATAAAGTGAATGGGTCACCTCCACGGGCAGCTGCCTCAGTGTCAAAGTTTTGATAAACTAATACTTCATCGCCTGATGAATCAGAGGCAATATTAAATCCAGATACGGTTTGCTTGAAACCATCTTTATCGGTTACTTCATACGAAAAAGTTTTGGAAGCTTCAATGGCAATATCTACTGCTTTCTCAACTGAGATTTTAGGTACGCCTGCAACATTATAGAAAACCCAATTGTTCAAGAAGAAAATGAGTTGACCATCTTCAAAATTTAGGACAATGTTTTTTCTTTCAGCAATTACACCAATAGAATCGATGTAGGTCCATTTATAAGTCACAATTTTTTGGTTAAAATTAGATACTTCAAACAGTATGTTACTATCAGCCTTTGTAAAATTATTGCTTGCGTCAACGTTTTCTAGCATAGACGCGCACTCGGAATAGATTAAAAGGTCTGAATACATTCGGTATCTTTCTAAGAACCCTTTTGCTATATCGACCGTATTAGTGGTTGGCTGCTTAGTTGTTGGTTGTCCTTTTAAATCACTAAAATAAAGCAGATGTAAGTTATCTTTTATGAAAGAGCAAGTCACTCGAAAACTTCCGTCTGGGGAGGACAAATAAATGTCAGTTTCTTTTTGAGTCTTTTCTAAGTAAATACTCACTCTTTCAATATTTTGTGTTAAAGTGTATTGTTCTGTCTTTATGTTTACGACATCGCTTAAAATTGATATTGTTTGTGTTTGTAGATCAGGTTCTGCTGCGTTGGTTGTAGGTAATATAGCAATACAAGTGTTTAAAAATAGTAGAGCTGTTAACAAACTATAGAAAAAAAATTAGATTTTTTCATTTTTCTTCCCCAGATAGTATTATACAATTTTTTTGCACAGGTTATTTATAACTTTTTGCAAAATAAAGGGCTAAATAAAGATGTTTGCCACAAATGATAAGGAGAATTTAAGACAAGTCCCTTTTGTTGTTTTTTTAAAAAGGAGATGATTACTGTGAATTGTGTACCTTTTTTGTGTTAAGATAACGCAATATTTTATAAGGACTAGGTCGTTCACTTGTCTGTTATTCTTTTGTCATTACAATCACTTGCCTTACACTTATGTTTCTTGAAGTGAACCAAAAACGCGGTAGCCACAATCAGTACAGCAGACACAACAACAATGAACAAAAAAGGCAAGAGGTCCGGTGACGATTCTGGCTCCGGTACAATTGTTGGTGTCGACGTGGGTAACGGCTGCAAA